>CAZFMQ010000002.1:0-126736 GCA_964520295.1 uncultured Candidatus Saccharibacteria bacterium | reverse complement strand
TTTTAATAAGAGTTTTATACCTAAAAATAATATATATGTTTACTAAGAATTGGTATCGCACCACCGCTGTATTCATGGGGTTGGTTTTTGCGATTTCCGCTTTTGCAGGTATTACAAATGCTGTTTTAGCTGAGGACACGCTTCCTTCTGAAACGAATACTGAAACTACAGATAACCCTATATCAGACAACGCGCCTGCGTCAGATAATGCGACCGACACAACAACTGAGACTGACGCAGAGTCAGGCACAGGGGGAGAACCTACCTGTACAGAAAACTGTGATTCAGAGCAAGACCTAAAAAAGGTTGAAGATGGTGTTGATGATGAGACGAAGAAAGACGAACAAACACACGATGAGACAAAAACACCACTAGACGAAAACACGAACAACACGTCACCGGTAGAATCCCAGTCAGCACCTGAGTCGATAGACGATGGACAAAAAAAGAGCACGGAGCCAACAGAAGACGACGTTGATGGCGATGGTATTCCAAACGATAAAGATAACTGTGCGCTATACGCAAACGAAGATCAGGCAGATTCAAACGGAGACAATATCGGAGATGTCTGTGATGCAATGGGTGTTGGTACAGAACCAGCACAACCAATGGCACGAGGTATGATGGTGCAGCCCTTCTTTTTACCAAAAAATAACATCGAGTTTTGTCACGCTACTGGCGAAGATACCTATGAGTACAACTCATATAGTAAGGCAATAACGCTTCTGCATATTGCATTGGAAATAGTCTTTAACGTGTACGGCGATGATGTTATTCCGCCATTTAACTACGGTCTCTCCAACCTACAACACTTCCCAGGCTTGAATTGGGACGCCGAAGGTGAGGCATTACTCGCAAATGGTTGTGAGCCCGTTGTAGAGCCAAACTACTGTGGTGTTGAGGTTGTTAGTGATACGACCAATCAGGTTGTGGAAGCAGGAGCTAATGCGGTTGCAACATGGGTGCATGCTAACTGGACAGCATCGATTCCAGGCGCAACATGGATTTGGAAAACACTCCTTGTAGAGGATCCGGGTATTGAACAGACCTACACATTCAAGAAGACATTTACTGTAGGTGATATTAATACTGCGATGCTTGATGTTGCTGCGGATAACGAGTATGAGGTGCGTATCAACGGTACATTTGTATACGCTGATTCTTCAGAAAATAACTTCCAGATTGCAACACAGGATAACAATATTGATGTCGCAAGCTTCCTTAATCCAAACGCACTCAACACTATTGAGGTGAGCGTGAAAAACTTGGCACGACCAGGATGGTCACCAGAGAGCAATCCAGCAGGTGCGCTCTACAAATTGGTGGTGAACGACGGTGCCAATGAAATGTGCGAGCAACCAGAGCCAGAAGAACCACAAGAGCCACAGTGTGTTGCTGGTCCAACATGGGCTGATGAAGTTGTAACTTCAACACAAGGAACAACAAAGAGTGGTGGTGCTATTATGTCTTCTCGCAAAAATCCAGACAACGTGCTCGGCACGCCCGACGGCAACGGCGCTGCAAGCACAGGGTTCTTCTCCCTTGGTGTGGGCGGAACGATTACAGTAGAATTTGCGCACTTTGTTGAAAATGTAGAGGGTGTAGACCTCTCATTCCACGATATTACGAATAACCGCAGCAACTACCCTGAAGAAAATGCGATCGTTGAAGTAAGTCAGGATGGCACTGAGTGGAAAGAAATTGGTGAAGTATCAAGTTCGGTTGCTATAGATTATCTTGATTTTGATTCTACAGGCTGGTCATGGATTAAATTCGTACGACTCACAGACTCAACAGATTACGGTCCACATGCAAACGATGCAGATGGGTATGACATTGATGCAATAGATGCAACAAATGGTCTGTGTGAGGAACCTGCCCCTACAACAACCGATGTACAAATCTGTAAATACGATGATGAGCAGAATGCGCTTCCAAACTGGACGGTGATGCTCGTAGGTGAACATGTAGAAGATGTCATTGTGCCTTCTGATGGTACAAAGGTGTTCTCAAGTGCACTTGCAAATGATCAATCATACGCATTTATCGCAAACGGCACGTATGTATATCGTCCAAATGCTGTCGGTAATATCTCAGATGCGGCATTCTCTATGCGCTCATACACAGGTGATCCCGTCAATCCGACAGGCCACCCATACGAGCCGTGGGTTGATGTTAACCTGCTTCCATCAAGCGGTAGACTCGGCATCACTATTGATGACGATGTCCCTGGTACAAATTGGAGCGACATATTCAACTCATTGCACGAATATGCGCTTGGATACACAGGTACAGGCAATACAGCATCATTCCAGATTCACGATGACCAGTATGGTGATAACTCAGGTTCTCTTTCAGTTGCTATCCACAAAGGGTATGTTGGTGAAACTGAAGAGAACAATGGCTGTGTGGTCTTTGAAGACGTACCGTTTGGCACATACACACTTGATGAAATCATGCAGGATGGTTGGACGAATGTTGATGGAAAAGGTGATATGGTCACTGTAAATGCAGATTCTAATGCATTTACTCTTGTAAATACAGAGAACGATGGAGGAGGTAATGAAGGTGAAGAGGGTTCTCGCACTGCGGTACTTTCCGGTGTTGCTCAGTGTCTTCCTGAAACTGAAGGGGAGTTTACAATTGATTGGACACTTACGACGACAGGATATGGCGATGAATCAGCAGAAGCACAGACGCTTTGGGGCTCACCATCATACCCACTTCCATGGGGTTGGGACGGTATAGACATTATTGCAGGACCAGATTCGGGATACGTTGCAGAAAATGGCAACATATTCCTAAGTCCATGGACTGTTCCGTCAACAACGACAGTCACAACGTCTCATGTTATTGCAGACACTATTGGTCCTGTTGTTGGGGAAGGTAATATAGTTTGGGACGGAGATATTAATTCTGCTCAAGGAGTTTACGCCTCAGTTGAGATTCCGGACTGTGGTGATGGGGAAGGTGATAACAATGAAGACACACCTCCAGTTGAAACGAAAAAAGATCCATCACCAGCGCGCAAGCGTCGTGCCCCCGTATCACTTTCCCGTGGTTCGGTCTTGGGTGCATCCACAGATGGATTCTGCCCATTCTTGCAGGACTACTTGCACATTAACTTCAAAAACAATCCAGGTGAAGTAAATAAAGCAAAGGCATTCTTCAACACGTACGCAGGCACGTCGCTCGTACTTGATGGTGTCTTTGACCAAGCATTGTTTGATGCAGTGGTGAAGTTCCAGAACGATAATAAACAAGAGGTGCTTGATTCATGGGTACAGCACTTTAGCTTCCTTGATGATGCGCCAACAGGGTACATCTACCAGACGACGAAGTGGAAAATCAACAGCATTATGTGTCCGGGATACGAAGCATTCCCACAGACACTGCAGCTTGACCCAAGGGCGTAGAGATATGCACTAAAATAAAAACCCCGATATATCGGGGTTTTTATTTTATGGGGAACAGGGAACAGTTCACAAGGAACAGTGGGTTATATTGCTTTTTTGGTAAAAGTGTGTTATGCTATGAGAACAGGTAGGGAAGGATTTGGTACAATACACAGAAGCAATGTTTCAAACTATGCGAAAACACTTTACGGATTATTTCATACCGCATCACGGGAACGACCATAAGCCACATATGCTCCGCGATGCGTCTATTGTCGCACTCTTGCTCGTGACAGTTTTGACGTTTGGCTTTTCAGTATTTCAATCACTTCTCATTCGCACATCATCGGAGTTTACCGCCGCCGTGCTTCCTGCGGTACTTGTAGAGCTCGCAAACAAAGATCGTGATGATGTAGGGCTCGGTGGGCTTACTGCAAACCCTATACTTGAAAATGCTGCACGCATGAAGGCCGAAGACATGGCAGAGCATGGCTACTTCGCACACACGTCACCAGCAGGCCTCAATCCGTGGTATTGGTTTTATCGCGCAGGATACGATTTCGTACACGCGGGTGAAAACTTGGCAGTCAATTTTGTTGATTCAGATGATGTTGCTGATGCATGGATGGATTCACCCGGACACCGTGCAAACATTCTAAATGGTAACTTCACCGAAGTGGGTATCGCAGCAGTACCTGGCACATACAAAGGCAAGAAAACTATTTTTGTGGTGCAATTGTTTGGTACACCTGCTCCAACATCAGTCGGCACCGTGGCACAGCGCACGCCTGTTGTACAAGTACCAGCTACAGCAATCACACCTACCGTTGCAGGTGAGCAAGTGACGGTTGCATCTGCACCGACGGAAATGTACCGCGAAGTGACCGTAACGCAAGAGTTTGTGCCTGCTCAGCCACAAAACACAGCGGGTGCATCAGTGGTAGAAGAACAGGTAACGCTTTCAGATATGCCTCAAAATCTTGATAACGATCCTGCAACTGCGCCTGCAGAAAAGGTTGCATCAAAGATTTCGTGGTGGGAGAAGACACTCACACAGCCTCGTGCATTCGTAAAGATGGTGTACTTTATTCTTGGCATTGCACTCTCCTGTGTCATCGTGCTTATGTTGTGGCACCAAGTGCATCGCCGCCACGCGCGCGAGTTTCTTAACGGTATCGGCTTGCTGATTTTGCTTGCAGTGCTTTTATATCTCAACTACCTCTTGCTTGCATCAGGTCACCTGATTGTTTAAGACAGTCGTAACGTACCATCTGCACGCAGTATGGTGTCGGGTGTAAAAATCTCACATGCGGTGGGGTTTTTTGTATATGCAATGTAACCGGCGATGCCAATCATCACGGCATTGTCTGTTGAAAGCTCGCGTGTCGGCAGAAGTAATGTGGTGTTGGGGAATGCATCGGCAAGCATTGCAGTGAGCTGTTCTCGTAGGTAGGTATTTGCAGATACACCACCGCCAATGATGAGTGTCTGTGCATTCGTGTTGGTAAGTGCAGTGCGTGTTTTGGCAAGTAATACGTCAGTTACTGCATCTTCAAACTCGCGCGCGATTTCGCGTTTTTGCTGTTGTGAGAGTGCGCCAAGCTCACGGGTTTTGTAGAGCACTGCCGTTTTGAGTCCGGCAAAAGAAAAATCGTAGTTGTTGGCATGGAGCATGGGGCGAGGGAATGCAAACGGTGCGCGCTCGCCCTGCTCGCGCGCCTCCTGCGCCAAGCCAGAGAGTGCAGGGCCACCTGGATATGGCAATCCAAGCAAGCGTGCCACTTTATCAAATGCTTCGCCCACGGCATCGTCACGCGTTTGTCCGAGGAGCTCGTAGGTGCCCCACGTGTGCACTAATTGCAATTCAGTGTGTCCTCCTGAGACAAGCAAGGCAAGCGCAGGAAATTGCACATGTGGTTGTTCTGTAAGGATAGATACGACATGCCCTTCCATGTGGTTTACAGGGATAAGTGGCACCTGCCACGCGTAGGACAGCGCTTTGGCGAAATTGAGACCGACCCAGAGTGCTGGCTCAAGTCCGGGGCCTTGTGTTACTGCAATGGCATCAATGCCGGGGTTTTCCGGATGTTCTGCGAGATAATGCAGAAGGTGTTTGAGGAGTTCTTCTTCACGAGCAAGAATGTTGGTGAGTTGTGCGGTGTCGTGTGTTTTCTCTGCGATACGTGATGGTTCGTTGAGTTCTTTGAGTGCAACAGTAAGCATGGGTACGAGATTGAGTTGGTGTTCTCGTTTTGCAAGTGCAGGGAAGACACCACCGTACTGCGCGTGCGTACTGATTTGCGAATACAATCCTGTGCCGAGCACCGACACTGTTGGTTGCTCGGCAGTACCGTTACACTCCAATACACTGACTGCAGTTTCGTCGCACGATGTTTCAATAGCCAAAATACGCATAGAAAAATATGTGGGTTGTTCGTTGAATCTCTGATGAGAGTGTGAAGATACAGGATTCGGCTAAGCGCTCGCTCGGAGCCGCCGCTCCTCGCTCCGCTCAGTCCTGCTCTCACGACCACGACTGGTGTCGTGGTACCCGTGTTCGCCTTCGAATCCTGTATCGTCTACAAACAAAATCGTTCGGTGATTACTCACCGATCTCATTTGTTTGTGGTGGGCGATACAGGATTCGGTCACCAATCACTAAGTATTTTGCTCGCTGACACTTCGCAAAATCCTAAGTGTTCGCGACCCCGTCTTGGCGACAAGCACTCGCTACGCTCGTCTTGTATACCGCCGGCGACTTTCAAATCCTGTCTCGTCCGAGAATAACAATCAACGAGCAACAGGTGCTCGTCTTCAGTTATTCTTGTGGGCGATACAGGATTCGAACCTGTGACCTTCACAATGTCAATGTGACGCTCTAACCAGCTGAGCTAACCGCCCGATGTACCGTACTGTATCGCACGCACAAGCCGTTCGTCAATTACGCTGCTCGCGTATCTCCACTGCGTTTTTTAGGAGGTGTTTCAGGGCTGACCCACTTGCGGATACCACCAGTATTGGTAACCACAGGTCGTGTTGTTTTGATTTCTTGATGAGTTTGTTGAAGTGCGTGGCGTTCTTTGATGCTTTCGTGTCGTGCCTTAAGAAAAGAAACTACTTGCGTGGCTAGGCCATCACAATATTCCTCAAATTCTTCCTTGTGATATTTGTGATCAAGCCCACTGCTTGGTACGGTAAAGACAATATCTGCTTTATGTTCACCACTTTCGTACGGGTTGTCTGCACCTTTTCCGCTTTTGTTGATGGTGATATCAATTGTAACGCGCACCACTTCTTCTTCTAGTGTTGTTTCAAACCAACAATCAACACCACGTTTATCAAGGTCAGAGGTGCCACCACCTGCTGTATAGAATAGTAGTTCGTCTGGGTCTATACCCATTTTTTCGGTTATCTTCCAATGTACAGTACCTGCAAATTTTTCTTTGGGGTATCGTGGATCACTTCCTTCAGGTTGGGATATTTTTGCTTCATAAAAAGGTCGTTCATCTCTGTCCATTTTTTCGAGACGGGATTGATCAATGACTGCGCTATTTTCGTTGTATCCTTTCATTTTGCCGATAAGTTCCTCCTCTATGTGATGACCGCTTGCAAAAAAGTGGGATCCAAACATTTTTTCCTTGCTCATATAGTGTAAGGATAGCACGTGTGTATATATGCAAGAAATCACCTCTCCAAACAAAGAACCGAATGCTTTCGCATCCGGTGGTTTTGTTTTGTGACCTCATCGGGATTCGAACCCGAGTTTTCACCGTGAAAGGGTGACGTCCTGGACCAGGCTAGACGATGAGGCCATATATTCTACTGTACCCGACCACGTCGTTTTCTGTCATTCGTGGGCGGCACAGAGATGGCTATATAGGTTTTAGCCGAAAAAATAATAGCATTTTTCTTGATTTCTGGCAAAATACTGATGTTTTTGACCGATACTGGTGAGGTGGCTGAGTGGTCGAAGGCACCGCACTCGAAATGCGGCGTGCTCGAAAGGGTACCGTGGGTTCAAATCCCACCCTCACCGCAATAATCCGTAAGGATGGATGGGAACCATCCGAACGGAGTATTATTGCGAGTAGAGTGTGGGATTTGAAAGGCGGAGCGGGGGGTTGTTACCTATTGTATGGCTTACGCTCGCATTTTTATGTGCAGATAGAGGTCTTCAAGAGCGCGCACGGCATCGCCTGCGGCGATATTGTTTTGATGGTATTTGACGTTTGTGCAGTCACCAGCAGCCCAGATGCCAGATACTGATGTTGCACCCGTCCACGGGTCAATAGTGATGCGTCCGAGCTCGTCTGTGGCAACAACCTCTTTTGCAAAATCGGTGTTGGGAATGAGTCCAATTTCAACGAAAACACCTGTGACGGGAAGCGTGTGTGTTTCGTTCGTTGTTTTATCGCGATACACGAGCCCACTGACGAATGGACCGTCGCCCTGCACTTCTATAATCTCTGCATTGAGTACGGCATGTGCGTTTTCATGCGCCAATACTTTTTCCTGTGTGATTTCATCGGCACGGAATGCGTTGCCGTGCGAGAGAATGTGCACAGAAGGGCAGTATGCGAGCAATTGTGCTGCACTTTCAAATCCTGCATTACCGCCGCCAATAACTGCTACATTTTGTCCTGAAAAGAGCGGGCCATCGCATGATGCACAGTACACGACACCTTTGTTTTCAAACTCTTCTGCACCCGGTACAGAAAGTTTTT
Source organism: uncultured Candidatus Saccharibacteria bacterium (assembly GCA_964520295.1). Classification (GTDB taxonomy): domain Bacteria; phylum Patescibacteriota; class Minisyncoccia; order Phycocordibacterales; family EsbW-18; genus EsbW-18. The sequence continues at coordinate 118,617 of CAZFMQ010000002.1, read as the reverse complement.
TTCGTGACGAGCCGGTGGTAATGAGTACGGTTCGTGTAGTGAATGTGTCTTTGTCGGTGGTAACAGTGAATGTGTTATCGTTTTGTTTTGCGATGTTGGTAACCCAATGATTCTCTTGTACGGTGAGGAAATCACCCGTGTGGGCTTCCACATGCGATTTAAGCATCTTTGCAAAGTCCATACCGGATATTGAAGGAGTGCCTATCCAGTTTTGGATATCGCTTGAAACATTACTTTGCCCACCCCATTCCTTGAGTACCAAGAGAGTGGTGAGTTGCTTGCGTGCCGCGTAGATTGCGGCGGCGGCTCCGGCAGGGCCACCACCGATGATAATTACGTCGTAGGTCATAGGCACTTAGTATAGCAAAAAAAGTTGCTGGTAAGAACAAAAAATCCCGAGGTGATCGGGATTTTTTGTTCTTACTTCTTTCGGCGGAGGAATGCGGGAATTGCACCCCACTCGTCCTCTTCTTCATCTGCTGGTTTTGGTTTGAGCTCTGTCTTTTCAGTACTTGCAGGTGTTTTATCTACCACCGGCACTGATACTTCGTCTTTGCGTTCATCTTTCTTTTCTTCACGCTTCAATTCGCCATTTGGAGTTTTTGAAAAGGCATTGAAGATTCCTGTTGATGGTTGCTCATCCTTCTCTTTGCGCTGTACACCAAAGAGTGATGGCGATGCGGCGTTGTGTTCTGGGAAGCCCGATGCAATAACCGTAACTTTGATTTCGTTTTTCTTGAGTCGTTCGTCGCGTACGGTACCGAAGATAATTTTTGCTTCTTTGTCTACGTTTTCGGTAATAATCTTTGCGGCATCCTGGATTTCCATCATGGTGAGATCTTCACCACCTGCAATTGCAAAGAGTACGCCCTTCGCGCCGGTAACTGATACATCCAAAAGGGGAGAGTTGATAGCGAGCTGTGCTGCTTCAATAGCGCGGCGCTCACCACCAGCAATACCAATACCCATGAGTGCTGAACCAGTGTTCTGCAAGACGGCGCGGATGTCGGCGAAGTCCAAGTTGATGATACCTGGCATGGTGATGAGGTCGGCAATGCCTTCTACGGCCTGACGCAACACTTCGTCACACATCACGAATGCGTTTTTGAGCGTCGTATCTTTTTGAATAACGTGGAAGAGGCGATCGTTGGGGATAACAACAAGAGCGTCTACTTCTTTTTTCAGGTCCTCAATACCTTGTGATGCAATACGCTGGCGCTGCATGCCTTCAAATGAGAATGGTTTGGTGACCACACCAACAACAAGTGCGCCGAGATCGCGTGCAACTTGGGCTACCGTTGCTGATGCACCGGTACCCGTACCACCACCCATACCACAGGTGATAAATACCATGTCCGCACCCTTCAGCGACTCCTGCATTTCTTCTTTTGTTTCTTCTGCTGCTCTGCGTCCCACACCTGGATCCATACCCGCACCAAGTCCCTTTGTGAGATTTTTTCCGATGTGGATTTTTTTCTTTGCGATTGAGTGATGCAAATCTTGCGCATCGGTATTGATTGCCACAAACTCAACACCACGTACTTTGCTGTTGACCATGTGGTTGACTGCGTTGAGTCCTGATCCTCCAACACCAACAACTTTGATTCGTGCAAATGACTCTACCGCTGGTTCAATTTTGGTTGCCATACCTGACTCTAGAGAGGCCTGCAGTTCATGCATGCCGTCTGTTACCCCAGTAATAGGTACATGGTATCAGATGTGAGGGGAGCGTGCTATAGCAAGCGTCATATGAGCAAAAATTGACGTTTTTGTATTACTGTTTCTTTATTTTTCTCTATGGGAGGAGTTTTTTGAAAATGTTTTTGAGCATGCCACCGAAACCTCCTGTGTGCGCTCCTGAAATACTTGCGAGTGCCGATCCGGCAGATACATCCGGCGATAATCCAAGAATAGAGAGTCCGTACGCAACCGTCCATGAGGGGTCATACACTTGCCCGTGTGCGGTAGCGTTGACTTCAATAATGCCAATACGAGATGGGAGCGACAGCACGCTTTTGGCGGTCTCCTGTGCGTTGTCGGTTAGTGCGCCACCGCCGGTGATGACAATACCTGCGGGAAGCAAGCCATCTTTACCAATTTTTTTGAGATGCGCCTGTACAAGATCAAAGATATCGCGGACGCGGGCGTTCATGATTTTATCAAATTCTTTTTTCGGGATAGATGGGTCACGTGCGTCGCGAATGACTTTCATACGCTCTGCATCTTCAAGTGAGATGCGAAGCCCCAGTGCGAGATCTTTAGTGATGTCGTGTGCGCCGCGCGGGAATACTTTCAATGAAATCGGCACATCATTTTCATAGACGATGAGTGAAATAGTTTCAGCACCAATATCAACTAACACACACCCTGCGATGCGTTGCGTTTTTGAGAGTACGGCAACAGCAGATGCTATTGGTGCAGCGACAATCTCTCGTACTTCAATATTGGCACTCTCAACTGCATCGATGAGGTCGGCGAGGTGTTGTTCAAGAGCAGTAATAAAAATTGTTTTGATTTCCAACTTCAAACCTTTCATGCCGAGCACGCGACCCTGTACCTCTTTGCCATCTAATTTATACACCATAGGAATGGTGTGGAGTGTTTTGCGGTTGAGTTTTGCACTGTCAGGAAGTGCTTCTTCCGATGCCTTGATGGCGTGGGCAATATCTAGTTCGGTAATTTCTTGATCAGCACGTGAAATCATTGCTGTACCCGAACTGACGAATGCTTCAAGGCCAGTGCCACCGACAGATAACATAACGCTCTGGATAGGCGTGCGAGAGCTTTTTTGTGCGTGTGCAATGGCACGCATTACGTTGCGAGTTACATTGGTACTATCGACGATATAGCCATGACGAAGACCGACGGATTCTGATTCTCCGGTGCCAATAATACGACGCACAGGGCCTCTCTCGGTGCGTGCGTATTCAGACACTACAACGCGTATTGCTGTGGTGCCCACATCAAGTCCTGTAGAAACGATTTTACTCATAACGGCGATGTTTCAGTATAGCAAAAACCGCCTTTTTGTGGCGGTTTTTGCGTCTATCCGAGTGTGGAAAAGATTACCGGAGTTTTTTGGGGTACCACTGTTGCATAAGCTGGCGCTCTCGTCGCTCCATGTGCGCGCCGTGGTCTAGCCCTTTCAGGTGAAGCAGTCCGTGTACAAATAAAAAGTATGCGTGTTGGTGCGCGGTTGTTCCAAAGCGATGTGCTTCACGGCGGATAAGTGGCATATCTAAATAGATTTCACCGGTTGTTTTTGAGAGAGGGAATGAGAGCACGTTGGTTGGCTTGTCTTTGCCACGATGGGTGTGGTTGAGTGCGCGGGCGCGCGCATCGCCGATGAGTACGATAGAGAGTTCGTACGAACGTCCGAGCACTGCTTCGGCGATGCGCGTCAAAAGACGCCCCTCTTTCTGGAGGGAAAGAGGGGCGGTCTGTGAGACGGTTGTGGAGAACGAAACCGTCATGCCTTATGCGCGGTCTACGTGACCGAGTTTGAAGAGACGTGTGCGCTCCTCTTTCTTTTCAATAGCGCGCAAGCGGTTTTTCTTTACCACGTACTCCGAAAGGTCGCGTTTGTGGTAACGCTTTGCACGCACTTTACGCAAACCGCCCCACTCATTTACCTTCTGTCGGAAACGACGAAGAATGCTCATGTTATTTTCGCGGTCTGAACTTGTGATCTGAATATTTGCCATACGGAGATGCATGATACCACGGGGCAGTAGCGGTCGCAAGGGCACTAGGCGCGTTGGGCACGATCCTTGAGGTAGTCGGAGAGTTTGGAGAGGGGAATAGAGTCCTGCTGGTTTGTGGCAATATGACGGACAAGCGCAGTGCCATCAAAGACCTCTTTTTGCCCAATGATGATGATGAATGGCGTGCCCAAACTTCGTGCGCGGTCCATTTGCTCGGTAACGCTGTTTTGGTGCAGGTTTGTGTGAACGCGGATACGCGCGCGACGGAGATGCTCACCAATAGCCAGTGTGCGGATTTTTGCTTGTAAGCCAACCTGCACCACAAAGACCGACGGCGCTTTCGTCGCGCGCTTCACCACGATGAACTTTTCGCGTACAGAGCGAGTCGGAAGTGAAATAGTTGCTTGCAGTGCAGGGATACTCTTTTTGTGCCCCAATTTGCGCGAAAGGTGATCGTATCGTTCTCCAAAGACCAGTGGTTCTACGGGTGTGTCATCATCCTGCAGTGGAGAAAGTGAAAAAATAGTGCGCGATGTGTACTGTTCTGGTCCAATCAAGAATGGATCAACCGTGTATGGGATTTCCAATGATTCTAAATACTCAAGTACTTCTTTGAAGTGGATACGGCTTTGTTCGGATAAATAGTTGAGTGATTGTGGCGCATCATTGCGGATTTCCTGACAGCGTTGATGCGAGCAACGGAGCGGTGCGAAGACACTTTCCTTGAACGCCTCTCCACACGATGCTTCCAAATCGCCTAAACGTGAACGATAAAATGCGGTGAGTGCCTGTGTATATGCATTGACTGATTCGCGTCCACCCACAGAGTTGATGGTCATAGAGAGGTCACGATACCCATACTCATTCAAAATCGCTTGCACGGTTTGAAAGAGAAGACCTTCTGCTGAGCTTTCTTTATCACCAATGACTTCTAGGCGTAACTCAAGATTTTTTTTGTACGGTACGCGGCGCGTGTGTGCCGCAAGCACGACATTACCGTGGTGTATGTCATTTGTAGCAAAAGTGCGGAGTGCTGCAACGTGATGCGCTGGGCACGCGTGCTTTTCTTCACAGAGTCGGTCGTCTTTGATGAGTTCAAGGGGACGGGAGAGGTTGAACCCATAGTGATTAGCAACATCAATGGCGCGCTTGAGATCACCTTCGTATCCGTAGGATGCATCTTCAGATGTATGTGTACGTTTTTTTTGTACTGTGTGCGCCATGATGTGTATGAATTATTGTGTATCTGTTTCTGCGTAAATGTGTTTGCCGGGGAATACACCAACCCTTCCAATCGGCAACAATCGCACGAGTGCTCGCCCAATAATGTGATCGCGTGGTAGCGGTCCCCAGATGCGTGAGTCAGAACTTGCAGGTCGATTATCTCCCATGACGAAGTATTCATCGGCATCAAGAGTTAGTGAGGAGCTACCCAAGGTTGGATGCGAGAGATATGCTTCATCAAGAATGATTTGTTCATCCAATTCCTCGCCCTTGCTGGTGGTGATGTGCACGCGTGTTGCAGAGATGGTGACCGTTTCGCCTGGCAGACCAATAATGCGTTTAATGAAATACTTTGACGGGTCTTTCGGATACTTGAAAATAATGACATCACCGCGCTCTGGTTCGTCGAAGCGGTATGAAATCTCGTCCACGATGAGGTATTCACCGTTTTCAAACGTCGGATCCATGGAAGAACCTGACACAATGAACGGTTGTGCGATAAATACGCGGATAGGAAGCACGACGAACACTGCAATGAGTACAAAACGAATGAGTTCAGAGAAAAAAATGCGTACACCACTTTTGCGTGTGGGTGTTGTTGGTGTCGTTTCGTTGTGTGCGTACGAATCCATTTTTATTTGTTGAGTATTGTATGCTTCTCTAACTCTTGACGCAAGATTTTGTATCGTGCTGTAACACTTTTTTGTGTTTCATTGACGCTCTGTGCGCGCACCACTACAATGAGTGCTGTATGACAACCTTTCTTGTTGTCGGTTTGGGCAACCCAGGAGCAGAATATGAGCGCACGCGGCACAATGCAGGTCGGTTGTGTGTTGATTTTATACGTGAGCATGAGGATTTTGGTGCGTGGGAATACGAAAAAAAGGCGGACGCGCAGTTTGTGAAGGGAAAAAAGGGTGCACACGAGCTACTATTGGCACTTCCCGATACCTTTATGAACAAGTCGGGAAGTGCGGTGGCGTATGTGGCGAGAACGCGTAAGGTTCGTCCGGAACATATCGTTGTCGTTTATGACGATATTGATTTGCCGTTGGGTACTATCAAACTTTCATTTGATAGAGGTTCGGGTGGACACCGTGGTGTGGATTCTGTCATCAAAGCACTCAAAACACGCGAGTTTGTACGTATTCGCATTGGTGTGTCGCCAGAGAATGCGAAGGGGGTGGCGAAAAAACCGAAAGGGGAAGAAAAGGTGCTAAAGTTTTTACTCGGTACGTTCAAAAAAGAAGAACAGGCAGATCTCAAAAAAATTTTCAAACGCGCGCACGAGGCATTGATGATGCTGGTAACTGATGGTCAGGCGCGCGCGATGACGGAATACAATTAGTGGGAATACAAAAATACCCCGCCCCGCCATGTGTACATGGCGGGGCGGGGTATTTTCTTGTGCATTCTTTATTTTGCAACGTATGAGAGTGTCATGCGCTGTTCTTTTGGATCAAAGAGATTGATCTTGAATGCGTATGATTGTCCAAGCTGAAGTGTTTCGCGGAGTTTATCAATTGATTCAAACTCAGAGACGTGCACCAAACCGGCAACACCTTCTTCAACTGATGCGAGTGCGCCATGCTTGTTGTACTTGATGATAACCGCTTGTACGACATCATCTTTCGTGTACTTCTTACCAGCAGATGACCATGGGTTTTCTTTGAGCGCCTTGATTGAGAGGGATACTTTGCCGTCCTTGATCTCAATAATCTTTGCGCGCATCTTCTGTCCAACAGTGAAGAGTTTTCGCGGATCTTCCACGAGCCCCCAATCCAATTCAGAGATGTGTGCAAGACCTTCAAGTCCGTCTTCCACCTTCATGAAGACACCGAAGTCCACGATACCGGTGATTTCGCCTTCAACTTCATCACCAACCTGATACTTCTCAATGAGTACCTCTTTCTCTTTCTCCACCATGCCTTTCTCAGAGAAGATGAGTTTTCCTTCTTTTGGATCTGCGGTGATGATCGTTACCGTGAGTAATTCACCAACGAGCTTCTGCAACTCATCAAAGATGCGGTCTTTGTCGCCACCATCAACGCGTGGGTAGTGCTCTTTGCCGAGCTGTGACGCAGGGAGGAAGCCCACAATACCTTGCCATTCAATAATAAGACCACCCTTGTTTGCTTCTTTAACAGGGAGTACGAATGTTTTCTTTTCTTTGACTGCTTGCTCTGCGTCGCTCCAAATAATTGCTTGGCGTGCTTCGCGGAGTGAAAGTTCGTAGTAACCGTCTTCATTGTTTGTTTCAACAATGGTACCGGTAATTTCATCGCCGATGGCAATGTTTTTAATGATGTCGCGTGCGTTGTTGTATTCGCGACCGTAGATAATTCCTGAACCAAATGGTGGAATGTCTACAATAACTGATGATTTGTGTAGTGCGACAACACGTCCTTCAACAATGTCGCCGAGCACAGGAGGATTCTTGCTTTCTGCAAGCATTTTCCCCATAGGGCTCAGATCTGCCTCCTGTTGTGTATTTTGTTCTTCTGACATAGAAACGTAAAAAAGGGCGCAAGCCCAGCTGATGTCCCGTCATGCGACGGCATCTATTGGCTTTGGTTACTAATAAATAATGTCTTACCCCTTTGCATAAGACGGTTAGAATATACCACGGGACTGGTTTTTTCGCAAAAAAACGGTATACTTTTCTCCGGATGTTTTTACATTCCGCGGTAGCACAGCGGTAGTGCAGCTCCCTGTTAAGGAGTTGGTCGTAGGTTCGAATCCTACCCGCGGAGCATATTTAGCATATTTTGAATCAAGCAGCTATAATCAGGGGTATGAAGAAAGGTTCGATTATCTCTGGCGTTGTAGTTCTGTTGATTGTTGTGGGATTCTTTGTATGGAAGTACTCAAACTATTCAATATCTTCCGTACCGATTGATACTTCTGAGACAATTGGGTTATCAGAAGAATCAGATTCCAATAAAAATCCTTACACGAAAGGCGATCTAGATGAGGTACTTCCTTTCCTTGATTATCTTGTAGAAAATAAAGATTGGGATATGGTTGTCAAAGTTACCAATGACGGAATTGAAAATTATAGAGATTTAGTGTGGGAGGATATTCATTTTTGGTCTGCACATGCCTTGGCTCTGTTTGAGATTGGACACTGCTTTGATGCAGGAGCGGCGGCATATCATATAGCGATTAGAGAACCTGATAATGAACTTGCCGCTTCAATAGCCTCTCAGGTATCAGGTGATAATCCAAAATGCGCCAATGATCCTAGTCCATATAAAGGTGGTCTAGATTAGTGCCAATTTCTCACTCGTGGGGATGTTCAGTTGTATATAGCATCACCTGCCCAATGTTGTATACTTTTGGTATATGAAAAAGTCCCTTTTTATTCTCGCCATTTTGCATAAAGAGATTTGTCTGTAGTGATGTTTGCATCTGTAAAAACATTTACTATCTCATTTGTAGTAAAGTGTTCGGCAATCGTTCTTGCTATTCTTTCTTTGATTTTTACTCCCAGTTTCATAGTAATAGTAATGTTTATCTACAGGGCAATTTTGCTTCAAAAGGCAAAATACTGTAAGATAATGGTATCAAAAGGTAAGTAGAAAATCAATCAATTTTTATGATAAATAACAGCGATAAAAAGCAAGAACAGGAGGAAGTTCCAGAACTTCTGACACTGCAAGAAGCGTGTGATTTGCTGAAGGTCCATCCGAACACGCTCCGCCAGTGGGATAACAATGGCACACTTCCAGCCATCCGCATCGGTGCGAAACGAGTGCGAAGATACCGAAAGGAAGACATTATCAATTATCTGAAGTCCCATTCATAAGGACACCCTAACCAAGATTACAATTACTATGAAAAATGATTATCAAAAAGTAGAACAAGCAAAAGGTCGTCCACTTCTACAATGGGTTGGTAAAAAACCTCTTGAGAGTGTTCAATTTTATCCAGCACAAGAGACAGAAGTGTATGGAGACAAGGAAGCAAAAGATTTCAATAAACTATTTTGGGGCGATAACTTGCAGGTCCTTTCACATCTATTGAAACAATATCGTGGCAAGATTGATTTGATATACATTGACCCTCCGTTTGATAGTAAGGCGGATTATGTTCGCAAAGTAAAAATACGAGGTGAGCAAGTTGAAGGAGTTGGACAAGGACTTTTTGAAGAAAAACAATATACGGATATTTGGGAGAGAGATGAGTATTTACAATTTATATACGAAAGATTGGTATTGATGAGAGAGCTCTTGTCTGAAACTGGAAGTATTTATGTCCATATGGACGAGAAACGCTCTCACTATATAAAAATAATACTTGATGAAGTATTTGGAGTTGAAAACTTCCAGCGAGAGATAATCTGGCGTATAGGTTGGATTTCTGGCTATAAATCAGTTGCAAAAAACTGGATACGAAATCACGATGTAATTTTCTACTACTCAAAAAACAAAGAACATCATACTTTCAATAAGGAATACATAAAATACCCAGCGGATTACAAACGCAGAGATGGAGCAAAACCAGAAGGAGAAGGATACCCCATTGAAGATACTTGGAACTGTAATGAATTGGATAGTATGGATAGTATCCAGATTATGAGTTTTAGTGGTGAAAAGAGAAACTATCCTACGCAAAAAAATGAAAATCTGCTTGCGAGAATAATCAAGGCATCATCAAATGAAGGAGATGTTGTCGCTGACTTTTTTGTTGGCTCTGGGACTACTTGTGGAGTTGCACAAAAACTGGGGCGAAAATGGATTGGATGCGATATAAATCTCGGCTCAATACAGACAACAGCAAAGTATCTCAATCAGATAGTTTCGGACCAGCAAAAAGAAAAAACAAAGGGCTTCAAAGGTTCTCTCGGTTTCAAAGTGCTCAATGTGAACGATTATGATGTCTTCAAGAACGAGATTGAAGCAAAAGAAATCGTAATGGAGATGTATGGAGTAGAGCCAGTAAAGCGAACATACTTTGATGGTGTGCTTGATAAAAACTTTGTGAAAGTGATGCCGATGAACAGAGTGCTCAACAAGATGGATATTCGCACACTCATCAAAAATGTGGATGATAAAAAAGACGGCTTTACAGTGAAGACAAAATCAAAAGCTGGCGAGCCAGTGTATGAAGAAGGCGTGCTTGTCATCTGCTCTGGTATGGAGCTTGATGTGCTTGATTTTATCAAGAAAGAAAACAAGACGGGTGTTAAGATAGAGGTCCGAGACATTTTGACTGACAAGAAAAATCTCATCTTCAAGAAGAAACCAGAAGCGAAGATTGATGTGAAAGCAAAAGACAAGAAACTCTCTGTGGAGCTCAAAGATTTCTATTCTCCGATACTGATGCGGAAGCTGGAGATTGAAAATGAAAAGGTGTTGAAGAAGGACCACAAAGCAAAGGTTGAAGATTTCAAACAGATTATTGATAGCGTAGCGATTGATGTTGATTACAACGGCAAGCTGTTCAATGCCGAAGTGATGGACTTGCCAGATAAGAAAGAGGTTATCAAGGCAAAGTATTCGTGGGAGTATCCAAAGAAAGGCAAATATACTGTCGCCATCAAGGTCGTGGATGTGCTCGGCGAAGAATACTTTGAAACCTTTGAAGTAAACGCATAAAACTATGGACAGTTTATTTCTACAAAATATCCAAAAGCTCGTTGAGAAATGGCGTGCTGATGGATACAAAGGGGTCCACAAAGAGACAGAAAATATACTCACTCATATCAAGCGAGTGTCTTTTTTGCACGGACCACAGATTGAAGCTCTTGAGACATACATTTTCTTGAAAGAAGTTATCGGCAACAAGCCATCGGTTGAGATTTTCAAAAACTCTTTTGAGAACGAGATTGATTTTATGCAAGGGCTCGGGCTTACTGATAAAGAAACGCTTGCGTTGATGCGAGATGTAAAGAAGGAAGAAAAGATACAAGTCATCCTTGATGAAAAGTTCGGGACCTCTGACTATGCAAACCAAGTGTATGCACTGACGATGGGTTCGGGTAAAACAATTTTGATGGCGGTAATGATGCTCTATGATTTTGTGCTTTCGTATTATCACAAAGACGATGAACGCTTCGCAAAAAACGCTCTTGTATTTGCTCCCGATACCACAATCATTGAGAGCTTAAAAGAAATCAAAACCTTTGACTATTCTCGGGTCCTCCCAAAAGAGTATGAAAACATTATTTTGAATATAAAGTATCACTATCTTGAAAGCACTGATACCGCACTTGCTCCAGTTGGCAATTACAATGTTATCGTTTCAAACTCGCAGAAGATTATCTTGAAGACACGAAGCAGTAATGGCGACAATGCTACCAAGCGATTGTTTGGAGATAAAAACGAGCTTGAGAAAAGAGAGATTGAGAATATGCGTTTGCAAGCAATCCGACAGCTCGGCTCGCTCCAAATATTCGTGGACGAAGCTCATCACTCATACGGCAAAAACCTTGAAGGAGATTTGAAGAAAACACGCCAGACGATTGATTATCTTCACAAGCACACTCCACTCATCTCTGTGGTGAACCTCACTGGAACGCCCTATGTAAACAACAAGATGATTGCCGATGTGGTGTATCACTTTGGATTGAAGCAAGGTATTGAAAAAGGAATACTCAAGAAGGTGAAGATTTTTGACTATGGTGTCGTGCGGTCCCAGAAGTTCATTGAAGAAGTGGTGGATGTTTTCATCTCTGAATATGGCACAAGACGGCTTGAAGGACGATTGCCAAAAATTGCTTTTTACGCATCAAGCATTGCTGATTTGCAAAATGATTTGAAGCCAAAACTTGAGCGTATTTTAGCCGAGAAAAATATCTCACTTGATACAATCTTGGAATATCACACAGAAGCCGAAGACAATGCTGATGAGTTCAAAGCTCTTGATACCGCAGACAGTAAGAAGCGTTTTGTGCTCTTGGTGGGCAAAGGCACAGAAGGATGGAACTGTCGCTCACTTGTCTCTGTGGCACTCTACAAGAAGCCGAAAAGCACTATTCTCGTGCTTCAATCTACAACACGATGTCTTCGTTCTATCGGCGACAATTCTACTCGGGCAAGTATCTTTCTCTCAAAAGAAACAGCTACTATCTTGGACAAAGAGCTTCGCAATAACTTCTCATCAAGCATCAGTGAATTGAACGCACAGGACCAAAAGATGGTTGAGCATACGCTTGAAGTTGAGAAGCGAAAGACAATCAAAGTAAAGAAAGTTCTCAAAGAGATTTTAGCGGTGCAAGAAGCAAACGCAGAGAGTATCAAGATTGATTGGAAGAAATGGAAGCCAGAGCAGTATCAATCATTTGTGAGTGAAGGAAGCATCGCTCTCGGAGAAGACGGCGAAGCTGTATACAAAGAAGCTCGTGCAGTCCGAAAACTTGAAGACAAAAGTGATTTCACTTTCTATGAGATAGCAGAAATCATCAATCGCTATACACATCTCCCTTGTCTCACTATTGAAAGCATTATCACTGGAAGCGGTAAGAAGCGAGATGCTTTTGTTGAAATGGTAAACGAGAACTTTGCTCTCGTGCCTTTCGTGATACAAGAAATCCTCCGCAGTGCATACAAGTATGAAGAAAAGACGGATATTATTGAAGAAGAAATTGAGCTCACAAAACTCTTTCCGTTCAAAATCAGTGTCCAGCAAGGCAGGAATACGCTTGTGGTATACAAAGAAGCCGAAGCAGAAGAAGGGCGAAAGGGTCGTCTTGGCTTCCATATCAATCCGTATGCGTTTGATAGCGGTGATGAAAAAGATTTGTTCCGATACCTCCGAGATGTGCTTGATAAAGACGAGACAATCAAAGATGTTTACTTTACTGGAGCCCGTGTGTGTGCGGACCCGAGCAGGACTGACTTCTATTTTGAATACTGGAGCCCAGAGCAAAAGAGAGTGGCACGATACTTTCCAGATTTTCTCATTGAGACAACAAAACGCTTTATTGTAGTGGAAGCAAAAGGAAGTGATGAAAAAACTGACTACGAAACAAACAAGCAGTCATACAAAGGTAAGATTGAAAATCTTACAAACGAGATTTTGGCAAAAGAGATTGGGTTCAATGAGTTCCAGAGTGTAAATAAGAACTTTGAGTATCACATCATCTTTGATGCTTCACTCCAGCGTGAGCAGTTGAAGTTGCTTGAAGAATTGAAAAAGAAATAATATGAAAACTATACTTGTTGATGCTGTAAATACAGCAATAATAAAAAATGGAGCTGGAGAATATGTGCAATACAAAGAACTCTTTGACCTTCTTGAGACATATCCGAACCCAAAACTTATACTCACAAATGCAAATGATGAACAAATGGTCCAGTTCGGTCTGAACTCTATCCCGTATTCTGTTTTTACAATGAAGCATAATCCAGATAAACCAGAACCTCTCTATTTCAAAACTCTACTTGAGCAAAATGGTTGGAGTGTAAATGATGTTGTGTATTTTGAGCATAATCCCGATGCTGTAAAATCTGCTCAATCAGTTGGGATTGTCTCATATCATTACGACAAAGATAAAAAAGATTTGGTCGCTCTCAAAAAGTTTCTTGATAAAAATATATAGAAAGTAATGGTCCATATTTCTCCCGAAACTGTCGCCAGTTTCAAAAAGATGTTCAAAGAACAGTATGGAGTTGAGTATTCTGATAGTGAAGCGTGGGAAGCTACTCACAATTTACTCGGAGCTTTTGATTGGCTACTCAAGCAGGATAAGAAACAAAACCCACATCTCTACAAGAAAATAAATAGTGATGAACAAGGTGGGGTGAAAAAGCCAGCACTTACAGATGAAAGCATCAAAGCAATTTCAGAGCTTGGAGATGTTCTTCGTGGAATACATAATCGTCTTATTTCCGAAGGTTATGAAATAAAAGAAGGTCGTATCACAAAGAAACTACAAAAATAGTTTTTATATTGGCATAGCAAACGATGGACAGCGATAGTAAAACTCACTTTCTCCTTGTAGTAAAAGGGTTCTAACTTCGTCCAAGAGGTCCAAACTATGCACCTAATGAAACGCGAGATGCATGGGAGGAGACGTTAGAGTTTTTGGAAACGCATTTGTAAGTGCCAACAAGGGTTTTATCGGTGCATACAGCCCGCCCAACAGCACGGGCGGCGTTTGCCTTTTTGAAGATTTTCGCGAGCGATGCATAATCTGCGTGCTCGTGTTTCTGCTTGTTTGGCGGATGTAATCCAACAAATCCACTCATTACGTGCCAATGGAGTAATATCTTCCCATACCTTCAACATTGCGGGTGTTGATGCAAGTACATTCCGTACATCTGCGGGGAGCATATGCACAACGCCTTGAGAAATTCTTTTTGCCATAGAGATATTGTATTTGTTCTCGAGCTGTTTTGCTATACTTATTGTGGTGAAAAATAAAAAACATTTACTAGTTACAGATTTGTATGCTTAAAGAAAAATATATTCTTGGTGGTTTGCGTCTCATGATGGGTTTTACCTTTTTGTGGGCGTTTTTAGATAAAACATTTGGTTTGGGTTTTGCAACTGTGGCTGAAAAAGCGTGGATTAATGGTGGATCACCCACGGCGGGGTTTTTGGCAAATGCAGTGCGAGGTCCGTTTGCTGAAATATTTAACAGTTTGTCAGGCGTGATGTTTATCGATTGGTTATTTATGCTCGGTTTGCTCTTTGTGGGTTGCACATTGCTATTCAATAGGTATGTGCGATGGGGAGCACTCGTGGGTATTGTTATGCTTGCGCTCATGTATCTTGCGCTGCTGTTGCCAACAAACAATCCAATTGTAGATGATCACCTGATCTATATATTTGTATTAGCGCTCCTCTCGTTACGCAGGAGATAAGGCGTTGATTTTCAAAACTCTCCTATAAAGCTGATTTCGGGCTCCAGCAGGTGCCCTGTCTCTGCACGCACGCGCTCTTGAATGTGTGCAATCAGCGCGCGCACGTCCGATGCGGTGCCGCCGCCCATATTCACCAGAAAGTTTGCGTGTTTTTCTGACACGGCGATGCCACCGATGCGCGCGCCTTTGAGCCCGACTTGATCAATGAGGCGCCCAGCGCCGATGCCGTCTATCTTTTTGAACACCGAACCACAGGAAGGATATGTTGCGATGTCCGGTTGTTTTTCTGCGCGCCATGCGAGATTCGCCGCTGCTTGCGCTAGTATCTCGTTTTTTGGTTTTATGTGCAGTACAAAACGCGCTTCAAGGACGATGAGCGTTTGTGTGTGTAAAATGCTGTGATCGTATCCAAATTCAAAATCGCGCGCGTCCAGAGTATGTATATTTCCGTTCGTGTCCACTATCTCTGCACGTTCAAAGATTTCTGCAATAAAAACGGTGCGCGTTCGGTCAGGGGATAGGAAGTGCAGATTTTGCCATAGTGCTCCGCCTACCGTGCTTGGAATGCCGGCAAAATGCTCCATACCAGAGAGATTACGCTCAGCGCTAGCGTGTATGAGTTCTTCAATAGTTGCGCCGCTTTCTGCAATCAGTGTGGTGTCTTCAAATCGGTATGCTCGTGCTTCATTTTTTATGACCATGCCACGGAATCCTTTATCACCAAAAAGCACATTGGCACCGCAGCCGAGTATGAAAAATGGCATACCGACTTTTTGTGCCGCCGCGATTGCATCACGCAGGTGCTGTTTGGATTGTGCGGCTACAAAATAATCCGCCGGGCCACCGATAGCGTAGGTGCTATAGGGTGCGAGCGTTACACCAGTGCGCAGTCCTGCAATATGTTCCATGCCCGCATGGTATCACGCAAAAAAGAAATCCTCTTTATGAGGATTTCTTTTTTGATTTTGCGTTCTTTTTGTCGCCGTAGCGGTGGACAGGAGCAGGACACTTACAACCGTGCGGCTTGATGTACTCATCAAAATACTCCTTTTGGTAATCATATGTGAGTTCAGCGCCCGACGGGATATTTTTGAGGGAGAACACATAAATGCGTCCGCGGAAAATCTCTACTTCGCAGTTGGGCACACACGAGTGGTTGATGTAGCGGGCGATGTTTGAGCGCGCACTGCCGTCTATAAAACGATTGCGATTTGTCTCAAAGAGGTATTTGCCACCGCGCTTGTCTGCTTCTACACGATTGAGCAATGACCCTGTGTATTCAATGATAAATGCTTTGTGCTCTATCGGTGCATCTGTAAATAAACCCAAACCAGTGCGGGAGCGTCCAACGCGTAATGAGCGTTTGATATTTCTGTATTTTTTCGGAAGCGGTGCAGTCACAGAGATAGAGTATAGCAGATACGTGCGAAAAGGCTTAGGTAATTACTTGAGTAATTTCCAGAGTGCCTTGTCTTCATTGCCGTCTATTTTGAAGATGGCAACACCACGAAGGTCGTATTCGCGTGCGAGCTCTATTTTTTCCTCAATTGCTTCTGCATCACTCCACGTTGCGTAGTAAAAGACGGACGGGATTTGCGTAGCACGTGTGTAGGCACTGCTTTGGGCGAATGCACGATTGGCGTCAGATGCGCCGTATGACACTGCAGTTCTTGCCTGTGGTGCATGATCGTTTACATGGAATGAGAAAAAGAGTTCCCCTGCGATATTGCGCTCAGGCGTTACCCGATTGCTTTTGGCTGTTTTGATACCGTATGAAGGATTGAATGCACCTGTGCGCCCGTATTCCATGTAGCCGTTTGGGTAGACGACTACTTCGTATTCATGACCGTAGGTGGCGATGCCGAGTGAGAGTTTTTCTTTCGGAATAGTTTTGAGGGTCAGTTCAATGACGTCGCGAACCCACGCTGTATCGGCGATAGGTACGTATGGTGTGCCTGTGTATGTTTCGTTGAGTGCATATACGGCGCGTTGCTGATCGTACGTCATGATGTTGACGCGATCACAGTGCTGAGCAATTGCCGTGAAGTCGTTTGCGTAGCGCAGATCAGCGGGCATCGTACGGTAGAGTTTTTCAGGTGGCGTACGCGCTTCAATGGTGCATGAGAGTATGAGTTTTTTGCCGAGCTCTTCTTTGAGTTCTTTGAGGAAGGTGGCGTATGCAGCATATGTGTCTGCTGACTTGCCTTCGTAGTCAATATCAACTCCATCAAATTTTCCTTTTTTCACCATCTTCACAATTTCATCAATATGTTGCTCTCGCATCTGCGGTATGGAGAGCACGGTATGCATTGCTGATGTATTGCTCCACATGACGGTTGGAATAATCAACACATCTTTTTTCTTTGCGGCAGTAATAAGACGCTTCCACGGGTTTTTCTTGAGGTCGGCGTTTTCAAGAAGAGTTCCATCGCTCTTTACAGAATACGTGAAGGGGAAGAGGACGCTGAATGTATCCAGATTTTTACGGGCATCGGATGTTCCTGTGGTCGGGGTCCAATAGGGAATCCAACCCGATATTTCAAGATCGGCTGTGAGATCTTTCTTTTGAGCAAAGGTAGGTAGTGCAATGGCACAGAGCGCAAGGGCACATAGACCCACGCATACTTTTTTTAGTAGTGTATTCATACATATAGTATAGCGTGTAAAACAGAAAAAGTTTCAAGATATTTTACAAAAGAATAAAAATGTGTCCTATTATAATATTGTGGATAACTCTATTGCATTGTTTCCATAGGTGGGTATACTAGGTCTTGTAAATGTCCACACGCAAGTGTGGGCATTTACACGTTTATAGGGGAATGGGGAGCAGGGAACAAGGTATCGGGGCACAGAGAAGAGACAATCAAGAAAAGGGTATACTTGACAAATAGTAATAAATCTGATACTGTAGTTAATAGTAGATAACCGAATGAACGGTTATCTTTTTTGTTTTTTGGAAAGGGGAAATAGGATGGCGAGCAAGAAGGAATTCTACCGCCGCGACTGCGACAAGAGCTTCTCCTGTCAGCGGGATCGCCGCCGGCAGGACGACGAGGCAAACTCGTCGTCTCGTGGTGCCACCTGCACCTGCCTCGGCGCGCCCACCGGTGCGCAGCCGAAGAAGCGCCGCCCGCGCTTCTTCTCCGCCGACCTGTTCGGTGGAGAGCTCAGAGCCACCACGGCCTGAACTTCGCCGCCTTACCCCTCGACACTCAACACCGTACGCTATGCGTGCGGTGTTTTTTCTTTTGCTATACTGTATGTATATTCGTTCTAATTTTCTACACGTATGATCAATATCGCACTCAAAGCAACAGGGATGGAACTTACTCCTGCACTACGTCAGTATGTTGAAGATAAATTGCAAGCAGTGGAGAAATTCATTGGTTCTGAAACTGCCACGCAAGCAGATGTAGAAATTGGCAAAACAACACACCATCATCAATCAGGAGATATTTTTAGATGTGAAATTAACCTCTCTCTTCCTGGTGATCTGTTGCGCGCTGTGGCGCAAAAAGATGATCTCTACGCCGCTATTGATATTGCACAAGGAGACTTGCTCGGCGAATTACGCAAGCGAAAAGGAAAGCGTTTGACGGGTTGGCGCAAGGGTGCACGTATTTTCAAAGATATCGTGCGACGTATCGGGGGCGGCACTGACGATGTTAGCGCATAAAGTCGCTATACGACATTTCTTTTTTACCTTCAGGAATAACACGCTCAATGATGAGCGTGTTGTCGTCTAGGTGCGCGTGCGTGATAACAACACGCACGCGCTTTCCGTTTTTTTCTGCAAAAAAGAATGCGCGCGGCCACACGGCGTACGCACATATTTTGCGATAATTCGTGAGTGCGTCGTCTTGCAAATCAATATGTGCATCTTCTTTTGCAATCAGTGTGCAATATGTCGCCTGCGTGTCATCTTGTGGTGTTGGGGTAATGGTTCCATCTATGTACGCAGGTAGTGTGCGTGTAAGTACTTGTGCACCACGGCGTGCAACCAGTGCGCGCAGGTCAATGGCCGACATAGGCCATGTAGGTATTTCGTCAGCTACAACTTCTTGCGCGAGCACAGGGCCGTGATCCATTTGTTCATCTAAAAGCATAATGGACACACCAACATCGTGTGCGGATGTCTCGGTCAAAATTTGCGATTCAATGGGCGATGGACCGCGATGGCGGGGCAATAGTGAAGGATGCATGTTGAGCGTGCCGCGAGGTAGCATATCCAGTAGTGTTTTTGGAATTATTTTTCCGTATGCAACAACAATTCCCAATTCCAATTGTTGTGCGCGCAGTGTATCTGCAACTGCAAGATCAGAGAGTTTTGTGGGTTTGAGCGTGGGGATAGCGTGTTGCTCTGCCCACTGTGCTGCTGGTGATGGTGTCAGCACGAGGCCGCGCCCGACGCGCGCGTCGGGCGCTGTAATAATAAGTGCAGGAATAAAACCTGCGTCATGCAGGGTTTGTAGTGCCACAACAGCAATATCGGGTGTGCCAAAAAAAACGAAACGAGGATTGTGCGGATTAGTCATTGTCATCAGGTGGTGGAATATCACGCACGTTGCGCGCATTGTCTATAAAGAGTGTGCCATCAAGATGGTCAATTTCGTGCTGGAAGATTTGTGCAAGCAATCCCGATGCGCCGAGCGTAAATTGCGTACCGTGTTCATCGTATGCACTAACGGTTGCTTTTTCAGCACGAGAGATTTCGCCGTATTTCCAACGCACTGACAAACATCCCTCTTCCAACCATTCACGCTCTTGCGACATGTTGACGATGGTGGGATTGATGAACACACGATCCACGTCCGTGTTTTTTGGAAATACTTTTCCTGATACGACAAAAATTCGCAACGAAACGGCAATTTGTGGTGCGGCGATTGCCACACCGTCATCTTCACGCGCAAGCGCCTCTTTCATGTCTGCGAGCACTTTTTGTATGCGTGTGCCGCTGATATCTTTGAGTGCCACCGGCTTCGCCTTTGCACGCAATGTTTTGTGTCCTACTTGTACAATTTTTTTCATACTGCTTATATCTATAGTATAGCGTAAAAAAAGACCCTCTGGCGCGGAGGGGGGTGGGAGATGGACGCCAGAGGGGGTAAAGGAACCGAATACGGGTAGCGCGGATGCGCTGGGGGTGAGTTCGGCTCCCACGTACAAAATCTACACGTATAGTATCGCGCAGTGGGCGGGCGTCAATGGTCTGTGGTATGTTGGTGCACATGCAGAAGGTATTTGTTGCCATGTCAGGTGGTGTGGATAGCTCGGTCGCTGCCGCATTGCTGAAACAAGAAGGGTACGATGTGGTGGGTGTGTTTATCAAAACGTGGCACCCGCCGTTTTTGGAGTGCACGTGGCGTGATGAGCGTCGTGATGCAATGGATGTGTGTGCACAGCTTGGCATTCCATTTCATACGATTGACTTGGAGGCGGAGTACAAGCGAGAGGTGGTGGATTACATGCTTGCTGAATACGCACAGGGGCGAACGCCGAATCCTGATGTGATGTGCAATGACAAAATCAAATTCGGTGCTTTTTTTGCTGCAGCACGAGAACAGGGTGCAGATTTTGTGGCGACAGGGCATTACGCACGCACCGTCATTGGCGCAGACGGTAAGGCGCAGTTGCACGCAGGTGTTGATGGGCAAAAGGATCAATCATATTTTTTGTGGCGCATTCCACAAGAGACACTCCAGCATGTACTGTTTCCGGTGGGTGCATTTGAAAAGAAAAAAGTTCGCGAGCTCGCGCAGGAGTTTGGATTGTCAGTTGCTGATAAAAAAGACAGTCAAGGCGTGTGCTTTTTGGGTCAGGTAGACATGAAAGAGTTTTTGAAACGATTTATTTCCGTGGAATCGGGGAATGTGATGGATACAGAAGGCCGTGTTATTGGCACGCATGAAGGCGCGTTGCTCTACACACTCGGACAACGGCATGGATTTACAGTTACAGATAAGCGTCCTGATGACGGTGCGTTTTATGTTGTGGCAAAAGATGTGCAGGCAAATACGTTGACCGTATCGCAACACTTCAAAACATCCGATGCATTTTCAATACGCAACGTTGTGCTTGAGCAGGTGCACTGGATTGCACATGTACCACCAGAGAGCGGTGCTTATACAGCGCGTTTTCGATATCGTCAGGTGCTTGCGCCATGTACGTTTGATGCAGAGACGAACACTGTACAGTTTTTAGAAACACAGAAAGCAGTTACGGTCGGACAATCGCTTGTGTTGTACCGCGACACAGAAGTTATCGGCGGTGGTGTGGTGAGTGTGGCATCGTAGTATGCTACGATATACACATGCTCATTACGAAATTGGACGGAACTGTTGAAGCGTTTGAACCTGAAAAGTTGGCAGAATCACTCCGACGTGTCGGCGCATCTGAGGAGGTTGTGCGTGATATTGTTACCACGATTGAAAAAGAGGTGACGGACGGTATGTCCACGTCGCGCATCTATAAACACGCACTCAAATTGTTGCGTAAATCATCGCGCGCACCGATTGCCGCTCGGTACTCATTGCGCCGCGCAGTGCTTGAGTTAGGGCCATCTGGTTTTCCCTTCGAACAGTTACTCGGCGAGATGTTTCGCAGTAAGGGGTATCAAACACAGGTGGGCACCACATTACGCGGAAAGTGTGTGTCGCACGAAATAGATGTGGTCGCTCGCAATCAGAAAGAGCTTATTCTCGTGGAAGCAAAGTTCCATAATGCGCAAGGTTTCAAAACAGACGTGAAGGTGGCTCTCTACATCCATGCGCGCATGAATGACTTGCGTGATAATCACTATGATGGGCTATGTCCTCCAGGTGGTACGTGTTCGTCGTGGTTAGTTACTAACACAAAGTTTACGGAAAATGCGATTGCATTTGGGGCCTGTTCACACATGACCTTGGTGGGGTGGGGATATCCACAAAAAGGTAATTTGCAGGATTTGATTGAAGAGACAAAATTGCACCCACTCTCATGTTTGACATCACTTGGGCAAAAGGAACGTGAGGCAATGTATCAACGCGGTATCGTACTGTGTAAAGATATTACGAGCAATCCAAATGTATTGGAACATGCAGGTATTACGGGTAAGAAAGTGGACGCAGTTATCGCAGAAGCGCAACGTTTGTGTATATAATAATTTTTTAGATAGTATATATATATATATATTATATGGAAACATTTCTCGCATTTCTCAATGATACGCACATTATACGATTACTCATTGCACTGACACTTGGCGTACTCGTAGGACTTGAACGTTCGCGTGCAGGAAAAACAGCAGGGTTGCGCACATTCGGACTGGTATCAATGGGTTCATGTCTCTTTGTCATAGTGAGCTTGGCAGTTACGGAGACGCTTGGTGTATCGGGTCCTGACATTATGCGCGTCGTTGCAGGTGTTGTTACCGGTATCGGCTTTTTGGGTGCAGGTGCCATCATTATGCGTGGGGAAACACTTATCGGTTTGACCACCGCGGCAGGATTGTGGGTATCAGCAGGTATTGGTGTTGCGTGCGCACTGGGTTTGTACACAATTGCAATTGCAACAGCCATCCTGACGCTGCTTGCATTTACATTGCTGTGGACATTTGAACACAACGTCTTTAAGGACATCGCATAGAGCATGAAGAAATCTGCACTCACATTCATACTTATCTGTGCTGTTCTTGCATGTGTAGTATGGGTTGCGCGCGACCGCGCGAGTGTAGAGATTCCAGAGGAGTGGTCGGTGGTGCATGATGTGCCGTCGAGTATGCAGTTCTATTATCCAGATACATTTGGAACGACGTACCTCACTGCATTTGATTGGCCACCACAATTGCAGGTGCTCAATGGACCATTGACGTGTGTGGAAGCGGGCTCTGTCATTGAACGAGCGGGCAAGACCGAAAAGCGTACCATTGGAGGGCGTGAGTTTTGTGTAACAGAAATGCAAGAAGGTGCGGCAGGAAGTGTGTATACGCAGTATGCGTATGCGACAGCAGTAGATACTGCACGTACGGCGATTTTCACTTTTTCAACGCGTATGCCGCAGTGTGCGAATTACGATATGCCAGAGCGCTCTGCCTGTGAGGCAGAGCGCGGGTTTGATCTCGATGGGCTCGTAGCGCATATTGCGCAAACACTTACTGCAGACGTTCAGTAATCTCTTTCTGTAGTTTTTCAAGGAATGTCGATAGTGGCATCGTTTCTTTTGTACCTGAACGGTGTTCAACGGAGAGTGTGTTGCTTTCAATTTCTTTATCACCAATAACAATGGCGTACGGTGTTTTTTCTGTTTTCCATGCGCGGATTTTTTTGCCGAGCATCTCGTTTGAAGTATCAAGCAGTACACGAACGTTCGCGTCTTTGAGTGCATCGGCGACCGTTTGTGCGTATGCTACATGTTTTTCAGACACAGGAATGACTGACACTTGCACCGGCGAGAGCCAAGTGGGGAATGCACCGGCGGTGTGTTCTATGAGAATAGACATGAAGCGTTCAATGGAGCCCATGATAGCCGCGTGAATCATCACGATACGTTCTTTTACACCCTGTTCATTGACGCATGAGAGATCAAAGTTCTCAGGCATGTTCATGTCTAGTTGAATGGTTGCGACTTGCCACTGACGTCCAAGTGAGTCGTTGGCCATGAAGTCCAATTTTGGACCATAAAATGCCGCTTCGCCGATACCGGGAAGTGCGGTAACTCCTTTTTCATCAATAATTTCACGAAGCATATCTTCTGCTGTTTCCCAGCGTGCAGTATCACCGAGGTATTTTTCAGGATGTTCTGGGTCATGTGTTGAAAGACGCACCGACAGCGCAAACCCAAACACGCCATAAAATTCGTGGATGATATCCCATACCTTGAGAAACTCTTCTTTTGTTTGTGTTAGACGACAAAAGACATGCGCGTCATCTTGTGTGAAGCTTCGTGCGCGTGAAAGTCCTGAAAGTTCACCGCTTTGCTCATCACGATAGCACATCGTGGTGTTTGCATAGCGTTGAGGCAACTCGCGATAACTCCACTGCTTTCGGTCGTAAATTTGCGTGTGGTGTGGGCAGTTCATTGGCTTCATGGCAAACAAGTGCCCCTCACGTGTTGTTATTTTGAAGAGTTCATCTTGAAACTTTGCCCAGTGGCCACTTTTTTCGTAGAGGTCTTTTTTCGTGATGTGTGGTATTTCTACGCGTTGATAGCCACGTGCACTGCGGAGTTCCCATACAAAATCATCAAGTAGATTGCGTAGCATGGTTCCTTTTGGTGTCCAGAGTGGTAAACCACTACCAACCAAGTCCGAAAATACGAATATATCTAGCTCGCGACCTAGTTTTTTGTGATCGCGCTTCTTCGCTTCTTCAATCTGTGTTTTGTATGCATCTAGGTCTTCTTTAGATGAAAATGCGAGACCGTAGATGCGGGTAAGCATCGGATTCTTCTCATTACCGCGCCAGTAGGCACCCGCGACGTGTGAGAGTTCAAACGCACTTGGATCAATGTCTTTTGCAGGATGTTCTACGTGACCGCCACGACATAAGTCGGTGAATGCTCCACAGGTATACAACGTAATTGATTCATTGCGCTGTGCGATTTCTTCGATGAGCTCTTGTTTGAACGGATTACCTTCAAAGCGTGCATGTGCCTCTTCTTGTGATACTTCCTCATGAGTGAACGCTGTCCATGAAGGAAGCATCTCGCGCATCGTCTTTTCTATAGGTGCAAGATCCTCATCTTTGAGTGGGGTATCAAATTGAATATCGTAGTAGAAGCCGTTATCTATGCTCGGACCAAGTGTGAGTTTTGCATCGGGATGATGCTTGAGTGTGGCAGCAGCTAATAGGTGCGCAAGCGTGTGCCGAAGTGCGGAAAGATCTTCTGGAGTTTTTTTGCTCATATATAACAGCGTGGTTGCCCTTGATATCCTTGTAGTATATAGTTTCCCGCGGATTTCACAAACGCTCTTTCAAAGGAGGAGGTTCTATGGGCGGAGCAATGAAGAAGTTCTTCAATGAACGCCGAGCGCAGAGGTTGCGCGAGGCCCAGCAGGCCGAGGCACAGGTTCAGGTGGACAAGAAGCCAGCGACCAAGTCACCGAAGGCGAAGAGGTACAACGTCGATGGTCGTGCATGGTTCGGACGCATTATGAAGGAAGCGTCTGCGCAGCACTTCAAGCTGGAGCAGGTTGTCGTGCACTACGGCAACCGCATGTCTCGCGTCTCGCGTCGTCTGCTGGATATCAATGGCATGCGTTGTCACACGTACCATGTACGTGACACGCGCGTTGCCGGCGAGATTCGCTACGCGATGCTCGGCATCACACGCGAAGCGCTACAGACGTGTGCATTCGCTATCGTGCACATCGATCCTGCGCATGGGAACGACGAGATTCTTGTCATTCCCAGCAGTGATCTGTTGGCGCATTATAAGGAGCGCATGATGTTCAAGCGGTTTTACATATCGCTTGAGCAGATTCACGGGATCGTGCACCCCGGCGGTCGCCCCGCGACGGTGGAGTGGTCGCGATATCGGAGTGCGTGGCATCTGCTCGCCACTCCCGCTGACGCCTCGGTGTAATCACCGAGGCGTTTTTTTTATACCAGTGTTTTTATTTTGTCAGCAATGATTGAGATTTCGCCATTGCGCGATGAAAGTTTACCTTTCACGCCGATACATGTGCCTGGTTCTACAATCAGTTTATAGGTCTCGTACGCTTCGGGGAACAATACTACCTCAAGTGTGCCTGTGTAATCAGAGAGGCGCACAAATGCCATGCGATCACCTTTTTTTGTCAGAATAGGGCGGACATCTTCTACAAGACCATACGCCACAGATGTGGTGTTTGCCTGCATACCTTTTATTTTTTCAATGGTGGTGCCCGCCGACTCCAGCACCGTTTTGTGCTTATCAAGCGGATGACCGGAAATGTAGAGACCGAGCAAGTCCTTTTCCCAGCGCAATTTTTGTTCTTGTGGTGCGGGGTCTGCGGGTGCAAGCGTCAGGTGTGAGAGGAAGGGCCCCGCAGAACCGAACAGAGATTCTTGTGCTTTGCCATGTGTTGTTGCTTCTTTGTTGAATAGAAGCAGTGTTTCAATGTTTGCCAATAGTTGTCCGCGTTCTCCAAATCTATCCAATGATCCTGATTGAATGAGGGCTTCTAAGGAGCGCTTATTGAGATTGCGATCATTGATACGCGAGAGGAAATCTTCCAACGATGCATATGCACCATTTGTTTTTCGCTCTTCAATAATGACTGTACCGATACCTTCACCGAAGTTTTTGATTGAGTACAGCCCAAAGCGGATTTTTTCAGCGCCATCATCTGTTGTATCTGCGGTTACAACAGAGAAGTCTCCAAAACTTTCATTGATATCAGGTGGGAGCACTTCAATCTGCATTTTTTTACAACCTGCAATAAGTTCAGAGATTTTATCAACATCACCGGCATCAGCAGACAATACTGCCGCCATGTACGCAGTTGGATACTGTGCTTTCATGTACGCAGTTTGATACGCTAATCGTCCATAAGAGGCAGCGTGCGCTTTGTTGAAACCATATCCTTGGAACGGCTCAAAGAGTGCCCAGAGACCTTCGGCTTGTGCTTCAGTCATCTGTGAATGTGTTTTGCAACCCTCCACGAAAATGTCGTGTTGCTTCGCCATTTCTTCCGGAATCTTTTTTCCAATGGCTTTGCGGAATTTGTCCACCGTCTCCCAAGTGTAGCCCGCAAGTGTGAGCGCGGTGGAGAGCAAGTCATCTTGGTATACCAAAATGCCGTATGAGCGTTCCAAATACTCTTTCATTTTTGGATGGTAATACGTGACTGCCTTGCGACCGTGTTTGCGCGCAATGTATTCGGGAATGTTTTTCATCGGCCCCGGGCGGTAGAGTGCCACCATGGCGTTGATGTCGTGCACACTTGTTGGGTGTAGCTCCTTGAGAAACTGAGTCATCGCGTCACCAGAAAGTTGAAACACCGCCAATGTTTCTCCACGTGCAAGCATGTCAAATGTTTTTGCATCATCCAGTGGGATTGCTTCTACATCAATGTCCTGTCCATATATTTTCTTTACGCGTTTGACGGCCTCAGCAAGGATGGCGAGGTTTTTGAGTCCAAGAAAATCAAACTTCAATAAACCAATGTCTTCAACGGCGTGCATGTCATACTGTGTGAGCAATTTTCCTTCACCCTTTGGGTCCCACTGCGTTGGCACAATATCTTCCAATGGCACGGGAGAAATCACCACACCCGCTGCGTGCACTGAAATATGACGCGCACATCCTTCAATTTTTCGTGCCATGTCTACAATTGCTCTTGTATCTTCATCGCTCTCATAGAGTTTTTTGAAATCGGGTTCTTCTTCAAGCGCGCGGTCAATAGACATTGGAAATCCTTGCGAGCCAAAGGGGATGAGTTTGGCAATGCGATCTGCCGTGGCAACGTCATACCCGAGTGCGCGACCGGTGTCGCGCACGGAACCGCGCGCCATCATCGTTCCGAACGTACCGATTTGTGCGACGTTATCAGTACCATATTTTTGTCGCGCATACGCAATCATTTCATCACGGCGATTATCGGCAATGTCCAAATCAATATCGGGTGGTGAGGGGCGAAGTGGATTGAGAAAACGTTCAAAGGGAAGTTGATACTCAATAGGATTTACCGTGGTGATGCCGAGTACGTAGGACACGAGCGAACCTGCAACAGAACCACGCGTGTTAGTAAGGATTTTGTTTTCGTGAGCGTAACGAAGTAAATCTCCCACGACGAGGAAGTACGGTGCGTATCCTTTTTCAATAATAGTGTTGAGTTCAAATGCAATGCGCTGTTTTATTTCATCAGTTGGTGTGATACCGCGCCATGTAACACCCTCATGCACCTTGCGTTCTAGTTCGGTTGCGTATGTTGCACCATCGGGAATAGGAAACGTCGGAAACATCCACGAGCCGATAGGGATTTCAACGGCACATTGTTCGGCGATGGTGAGTGTGTTGGTCAGCGCGTCGGGTGTGTCGGCAAACAGCTCTGCCATTCGCTCGGTGGTTGTGAAAGAAAAATCGGCTTCGGCATTTGAGAAGCTGTTTCGCCAGCCATCTCCATGCGATTGTACCGATAAAAGTGTGCGGCGCGCAGAAGCATCAGTGGGTGTGAGATACTGCACATCATTTGACGCAACAAGTGATGTGTTCGTTTCGCGTGCAAATGCACGGATGCGTTGCATGCGTTCTGTGTGTCCATCAATTTCGGGATGCGCTGTAATTTCTAAATATACGTTGTCATTGCCATAGAGTGTTCGATAGAGCGACAGCGTGTCGTGTGCACGTTGTGTATCACCGAGCGAGAGCGCATTGCCAATAGCACCATTGAATGCGGGAATAATGGCAAGCAATCCATCGTTGTATTTTTCAAGTAATTCTTGGTCGACGCGCGGTTTGTAATAAAAACCTTCAAGGTGTGAGTAGGTAACGAGTTTGATGAGATTTTCGTAGCCGCTGTAGTTTTTTGCCAAAAGTATGAGACGCTCACGTTTACTGTCTATACCTGCTTCACGGTCGTGGCGCGTGCGAGCGGCAAGGTAGAAGTCAACGCCAATGATTGGTTTGATGCCGGCTTTGGTACATGTTTTGTAAAACTCAATGGCGCCGTAAAGATTACCGTTATCGGTAAGTGCGAGTGCGGGCATACCGAGTTCTTTTGCGCGTGCAACGAGTTCTGGAATACGCGGGAGGGCAGAAAGGAGCGAAAAGTGTGAGTGCGTGTGCAGATGAACAAACCCCTGTGACATACATTCATGATACAAGATGAAGTCCAATTATATGGAGTGGATTGCGCGTTCGGCGGTTTCTTGCGGAGGTTGTAAAGGGGAGGCCGTGTGGTATGTGCTACGTTATATACAATGAACGTGATTGGAATTGATGAGGCGGGGCGGGGGCCGTTGGCGGGTCCTGTGTATGTTGGTTGCGTTGCTCTGCATGATGTAGCAGTAGTGCGCGCGATATTTCCGCGTGTGCGTGATTCAAAACAATTGTCAGAGACAGTGCGGGAGGAGTGGTTTGCCAGCATCCGTGCATTGCAGAGAGACGGCGCGCTTGCTTATGTAGCCGTTTCGGCAAGCGCGCCTGCAATTGACCGCAATGGCATCGTGCCGGCAATTGCCGGTTGTGTGACGCGCGCATTAAAGAAAATAGGCGCGCGTCACAACGCAAAAATACTTCTGGATGGCACTTTGCATGCACCACACATATATAAGAATCAAAAAACGATTATCAAAGGCGATGAAAAAGAATTAGCAATTGCATTGGCATCTGTGGTTGCAAAGGTTCTACGCGATCGCTATATGCTCCGCATGGACACATACTATCCTGCATACGGATTCAAGAGCCATAAAGGATATGGCACAAAAACACACACCAATGTACTCAAAAAACACGGACTCTCTCCAATCCACCGAGCAACTTTTTGCCGCCGTTTTCAGTAATCCACCAGTCCACAGTGCCCGCCCGTCTCTAGTTGCGTTTTTAGGGCTTTTTTGGTACTGTATTTCGGTATGACAGTTCGCATGCGACACACAAAAGGTCACACCGGTAACCGCCGGTCACACCACGCCCTCAAAGGGCCACGTTTTTCTGTGTGCGCATCATGTGGTTCACAGCATATTCGTCACCAAGCATGTGGCGTTTGTGGTGCCTACCGCGGCCGCACTGTTGTAGATATGCAGGCGCGTTCTGAGCGTTCATTGGCTCGTAAACAAGCAAAACTCCGCGCACGTGGAGAGAATGCAAAGGAAGCAGCTAAAGCAGAGGCCAAATAAGGTCTCACGGTAGACGTTTGACATCGCGCATTGCCGTATGTGATGCGCACAATAGATGATGAGTAATCGCCACCTAGCGAGATCAGTTGTTCTTCAGACACTTTTCCAGATTGATTTTTCTCCCGTTTCTTCAAAAGAAGCAGACGGTATCCTTTCTCATGTTGCCGACGAATACGCACACGGCATCAATGAAGGAGAATTTATGAGATCACTCTTGAAAGGGGTTATTGAGAAGCGAAAAGATATTGACACTATTATTGTCAAAGCGGCACCTGAATGGCCGCTGGAGAAAATTTCGCTTGTAGACCGCAACGTATTACGTCTCGGTCTCTTTGAACTTTTGTTCGGTGACCGTGCAAATGTACCTGCAAAAGTTGCCATTAATGAAGCTATTGAACTTGCGAAAAGTTTTGGTGGTGACTCATCGGGTCGTTTCGTCAACGGTGTACTTGGCTCTGTATATAAAGAATTGGGAGAGCCAGGCAAGAACGAGACATCAAAACGAAAGAAAGAGGTGCCGTATGAAGAAATGCCACAAGAGGTGTTGGGCGGCGCGGTCGTGTACGCTCGTCATGAAGACGATATTTATATCGCGTTTGTGCATGACGTCTTCGGACACTGGACTCTTTCCAAAGGGCGCATAGAAGAAAAGGAAGATGTGCGTACAGGTACGGTGCGCGAGATACACAAAGAATTAGGGCTGGACATTACCTTGCAAGATGAAATTGGTAGTAATGAGTACATTGCGTCGCATCCCGAGAAGGGAAAGATACGCAAGCGCGTTACCTACTTCCTTGCAGAAGCACCATTCCGTGATTTGCACCTCGGTTCGTCAGGCGGTTTAGATGATGCACGATGGTTCCGTCTCGGTGAAATTGTAAACCTCAACATTTACGACGATATTCTACCGCTGATTACGAAGGCAATTACGTTGCTCTCTCAAAAGCAACACCAGTAAGGTATGAAAGAGTTTTCTTTATTTGAACAAAAAATCGGCCACACATTCGCTGATGCGTCTTTGCTCACTACTGCATTGACCCATCGTTCATTTATCAATGAATCGCGAAAGAAGGGCCAACACAATGAGCGTCTGGAGTTTTTAGGAGACGCGGTTTTAGAATTGATTACAACAGAATTTTTGTTTGCTCGGTATCCGCAGAAAAATGAAGGTGATTTGACATCGTACCGTGCGGGATTGGTGAATACGTCAACACTCTCGACCGTTGCACTGGATATCGGTGTGAATGATTTTTTGTTGCTCTCACGTGGTGAAGCAAAAGATACCGGACGCGCGCGCCAGTACATTCTCGCCAACGCATTTGAAGCCATTGTCGGTGCGCTCTTTTTGGACGGCGGGTACGAAACAGCGCGCGCTTTTGTCTCAAAGTTTTTACTGCCACTGACTGATGATATTGTCGGTAAACATTTATGGCGTGATGCAAAGAGTCGTTTACAGGAGGTGGCACAAGATAAAGTTGGAATTACACCTTCGTATAAAACAGTACGAGAAGAAGGACCTGATCACGATCGAGAATTTACCGTTGCTGTCTATTTAGGTGAGACGCAAGTTGCAGATGGTATGGGGAAGAGCAAGCAAGAAGCGGAACAATCAGCTGCGAGTGCCGCTCTTGAAAAGAAACACTGGTCATAAGGGTTTATTGACACAGTGGTGTTTTGTGTGGTATCTTTCTTTTGGATTTTTCACAGCCGTAGCCCACGGGCTATAGAAAGGGGTTATTTAGTGGACTTTATTATTGCAAACTTCTCCTTGCCAAAGGAGATTGCGTGCACCTGTCTCACGGTTTTTGAGCCGGGAGAGATGGAGAGTACGATTCTCGTGCGCACGTTCCCGTACGCCGAGAACAGGACACTGGCGGTGATGGCGTACCTCAAGCCCACTATTTGGGCGAGCGTCATCAGAGGGGGAAAGGGCATGGAACCTCTCGTGGGGCATTCCGTGTCCTGGTTCTCCACACCCGCTGGGTCAGTGATGGTTGTCTGGCAGGACGAGCGGCCAGACAACGAGAGGGTGTATCAGTCCCTGATGGACCGCATCGGAGCGGTCATGAAGGGCCTGTATCTGATTGCCACCGCCTGAAGGCGGTGGTCAGCGGCGACATGATTCATCATGTCGCCGCTTTTTCTATGGAAATTCTTCCTGTATTTGAGATAATAGGAACGTATGTATCTGAAATCGCTGGAACTTTCTGGATTCAAATCGTTTGCAAAGAAAACAACACTTGAGTTCAAAACCCCCATTACTGCAATTGTTGGCCCGAATGGTTCGGGTAAATCAAACGTTGCAGAAGCATTCCGGTTTGTGCTCGGTGAGCAGTCATTGAAATCAATGCGCGGAAAGCGCACGGAAGATCTTATTTGGAATGGCTCAAAAGATGCACCACGCAGTAATCGTGCATACGTCAAATTGACCTTTGACAACACCACACGTGCTGGCGCTGATGGCCAAAAGCTTTTTGATTTGGATTTCGACGAGGTGCTGTTGGAGCGCATTATTCACCGCGATGCATCATCGGAATACAATTTGAACGGATCATCATCACGCCTCAAAGATATTTTTGAATTATTGAGTAGTGCGCACATTGGTGCATCGGGGCACCACATCATTTCGCAAGGTGAAGCAGATAGAATTTTGTCGGTCAATCCACGCGAGCGAAAGACAATGGTAGAAGACGCCCTGGGTTTGAAGGTGTATCAGTACAAAAAAGAAGAGAGCATCAAGAAACTTGAAAAGACAGCAGAGAATCTGGAAAAAGCAGAAAGCATTCGCCGTGAACTCAAACCACATTTGAAGTTTTTGGAGAAGCAGATGGCAAAAGTGGCAAAGGCACGCGAACTTGCCAGTGCGTTGGTGCAAGAGTACCGAGAATATTTTGCGCGAGAAAAAACATATCTTGCACGTGAACGTACATCGCTTGAAGAAGCGCTACAACCGCACGAAGAACGTATGCGCACATTGGAACGCGAGATTGGCGACGCGCGTGAAAAATTACAACAGCTTTCACACAAAGACACCACATCAGAAGCATTACTTGCTAGTGAACAAAAATTACGCACCATTCGCCAACAGAAAGATGAAAAAATGCGTGACGCCGGCCGTCTAGAGGGTGAAATGGCGGCTATTACTGCACTCATTGCGCGTGAAGAAAAACGCCAGACAGAAGATGCGCACCGTACCGTGCCGTACGCATCTGTATCTACACTTGTTTCAAAGGTGTTGGCACACATTACCGATGCGCTCGTGCTTTCTGATATTGGTGGACTCAAAGACGCGCTACAACGTCTCAAGACAACCGTGAGTGATTTTTCCGACACTCTTGCGGGCACCACTGCTACATCTTCCAATGAGTTAGAGGATATGCGCGTACAACTACAAAACCTTGAAAAAGAGCGCGCACGTATTACGGCAGATATTGAGCGTAGTACTGCAGAGGAACACGAGCACGAAGCGACCTATAAAAAATTGCAATCAACGATTGAAGAAGATCTCACATCGGGACGTGAAATAGAGCGTGCTATTTTTGCACTCTCGCATGAACAGCAGAATGTACGCTTGCAGATTCAAACACTCAAAGGGGAACTACAAGCATGTGCTCTTGAGGAGGAGGAATATAAACGTGAATTGATTGAAGCGGGTGCGCTTGCTGGCCTAGAAGCCGTTCGATTTGACGACATTCTTGCGGTGCTTGCACAGAGCGACACAAAAGAGGAGCGCTCGGTACAACAGGGGCGTAAAAAAGATATTGAACGCATGAAAATTCGTTTAGAAGAAGCAGGAACGGCAGGCGGCGATGATGTGGTCAAAGAATTTGAGGAGGTAACAGCCCGCGATGCGCATTTGGAAAAAGAAATCGCAGATTTGGTAGCTTCGGCTGATGCGCTGAAACAGCTGATTGTAGATTTGGATACAACGCTCTCGCGAGAGTTCTCCGAAGGTATACAAAAAATCAACATAGAGTTCAATTCATTTTTCTCCATTATGTTTGGTGGCGGTTCAGCATCGTTGGATGTGGTGAAAGAGAAAAAGCGTGCACGCAAAGATACTGATCTTGAAAGCATGTTAGAAAACGATGAGGATGGTGGCGCCGACGATGAAGAAAAAGTGCAGGAAGGTGTTGAAATCAACGTGTCGCTCCCACGCAAAAAGGTACGCGGATTGGAAATGTTGTCGGGTGGTGAGCGTGCGCTAACGTCTATCGCACTTATTTTTGCAATGTCACAAGTAAATCCACCACCGTTTATTATCTTAGACGAAACAGATGCGGCATTAGATGAAGCAAACAGCCGACGCTACGGAGACATGATTGAAAACTTGGCGCAGAAGACACAACTTATTTTGATTACGCATAATCGCGAAACAATGTCGCGTGCAGGGGTTCTGTACGGTGTGACGATGGGGCACGATGCAGTATCGCAACTGCTTTCAGTTTCATTTACGGAAGCATCTGCGGTCGCAAAATAACGGACACGCACTATTCGTGGAGGAGTTTTTCACCTGAAATGCGCTCGCCGTGTGCACGCATAATGGTTTCTTTTACAAACATAGGGTTCGCGGCATTTTTAATGCTGAAATCAATCTCACTTCCTGCGGTGTGAATGTGTAGATCGCCGAAATGCAGGAATGTGGCGAAGACACCGCGTACTGATGTGGTCACGTCTTCCACTTTTTCTAATCGAGTGACAGACACATCACGGCGGAAGACGCCTACTTGTTCAATATCAAAAATACGACGATTCGTAATTACCCATACATCAAGATAGTAATCGGTCCAGTAGTAGAAAAACAGTATCCATAGAAAGAGTACCCAGATCGCATATAAGAATCCTGTAATAACACTACCCCCAGAACCTATATAGTGGTTGATACCCGCCGACATAAGGCCGAAGAGAAACATTGGTGCAAAAAAGAGTATGGCAATGAATGCGACCTTGGTGTAGAGCACAAACATGTGACGGCGCACTTCCAGCAGTATTTTCTCGCCTGGCTCTAAATCAACCAATCCGTGTATGTGGTTATCAGGTGCATCAACGTGTATGCCTTTTGTGTACTGATTCATATACTTACAGAGAGAAAATAAAACTAAGTGCAGATGCCAACAGAATACCTGAGCCAATCAGATATATACGCTTCATGCGTTTGAGACG
This sequence comes from uncultured Candidatus Saccharibacteria bacterium, assembly GCA_964520295.1. GTDB lineage: Bacteria > Patescibacteriota > Minisyncoccia > Phycocordibacterales > EsbW-18 > EsbW-18. The sequence goes on along the minus strand of CAZFMQ010000002.1, from coordinate 83,919 downwards.
TGGTGTTTTGGTGCCGTATGCACGCCAGTGAAAGAGGAGAATGGCTGTTGCGATTGCCCAGAGTATGCAGACGACTGCAAAGATGCACCACACAATGCTCGTGGGCGACATAGATGAGGGAAGTGCCAGTGGCAATATCTCAAGCATATCTCTATTGTACGGTATGCCTATTTTTCTACAAGCGCGCAATCAATCTGCTTTCGGTCAACATCCACCCCCAATACTTTGAAGCACACCACATCACCGAGTGAATACACTTTTTTGGTGCGCTCACCAATGACACGATATTTTTTTGGTTCGTGGCGATAATAATCGTTGGGCATATTCGCCATGCGCACCAATCCTTCGGCGTGCGTATCTTTTTCTTCTACGAAAATACCCCAATCGGATGCACCAGAGATGACACCTTCAAATTCTTGTCCAATGCGTGCCGCCATGTACTCTGATTGTTTCAATTTCACTGATTCACGTTCTGCCTCAATGATAGAGAGTTCACGTTCAGAAATTTCTTCAGCCAATTTTGCATAGAACGGATAGTCATTGATAGGAAGTGTGCCTTGCGTTTGCTGTGCAAACAACAAGCGATGCACGAGCAAGTCGGCGTAGCGGCGAATAGGTGAGGTGAATTGTGTGTATGCTTTGAGTGCGAGACCAAAGTGCCCAATGTTGCGCGTCGAGTAAATAGCTTTTGACATTGAACGCAATCCTGCGGTCAAAATGAGATCTGCTTCAGGTGCTTCGGCAACTTCAGTAAACAGTTTGTTGAGCGCGCGACCCGTGACACCGCCTTGCGGTGTCATTTCAAGTGTGTACCCAAGTGCATGTACAAACTCTGCCAAATCACCAATGCGCTCTGGGTTGGGCGTATCGTGCACGCGATAGATAAATGGGTGACGCTTCTTTTCGTACATACCATGAATAAACTCCGCTACTTCACGGTTGGCGAGCAACATGAACTCTTCAATAAGTTTATGTGTATCAAGACGTTCCTTTGTATATGCAGAGAGCGGTACGCCATCATCAGCAAGCTCAAAGCGAACCTCGTGTTGTTCAAAATCAATCGCACCACGTTGCATACGTTCTGCGCGTGAGCGCTTTGCCCACGTGTTGAGTGCATGCAGTTCTTTGTAGTACTCACCTTGACCTGCAGTCAGCACCGTTTGCGCTTCTTCGTAGGTAAAACGGCGCACAGAGTGAATAATGCCTCGTCCAAAATCACGTGAAAGGATTTCACCAGAAGGGGCAAGCGTAAACCAGCATGAGTAGGTGAGACGATCTACATCAGGTTTCAAGCTACACAAATCATTTGAGAGCACTTCGGGAAGCATCGGAATGGTGCGATCAACAAGGTACGATGAAAATCCACGCACGCGTGCTTCGCGATCAAGTGCTGAACCAGGGACAACGAAGTGCGACACATCGGCAATATGCACGCCCACTTCCATGGTGCCATCTTCCAGAAAGCGGACTGAGAGAGCATCGTCAAAATCTTTTGCATCTACAGGGTCAATGGTAAATGTTGTCGTGGTACGAAAATCTTTTCGTCCAGCGAGTGCTGCATCGGCGTTATAGGCCTCATGAATACGCTGTGCTTCTTCTTCAACTTCTTTTGGAAAGGTGTCATCAATGCCTTTTTCAAGAATGATGGAACGGATTTCTACTTCGTGATTACCTTTTTTGCCGATGTTTTCTATGACACGTCCTGTTGGTAGTTGTGTTGGATCAGTCCATGCTACAAGCTCAACGAATGCTTTATCACCCGGAACACTTTCACCTGCATCAATAAGGAGTATAGGTGTGTAGCTTTTGCGATTGTCTGGAATGAGGACGAGTGCACCGTCTCTGTCTTCAACGGAGCCGACAAATTTTGTTTTTGCACGGTGTAATACATCGGTTACGCGCGCCACTTGTTCGCCACGAACACGATGGGGCAATACTTCCACACGCACATTGTCGCCATGCATTGCCGTTGCAAGATTACCCGGCTCAATGCGGATTGATTCCTTCTCGTCGGTTGGGTGCGCAACAAAACCCAACCCTTTTGGGGTTGTACGAATGATTGCTTCAAACTGTGCCGGAGTTTTTGGCGTGTGGCGTTGTGGGGTGCGCGTAGCGTGCCGTGTGCCTCTGTCGTGAGGGCGTCGTTTCTTATGCATGTGGGTCAGACGATACCATACAAAGGGGTTATTGGCTACAGATATTGCCTTTTTCCGTGCCTTTTGGTACAGTTCTGTGACTGCTGTTTCGGCAGTTTTTCATTCTCAAAAATGCTCAAGATTCGACTTCAACGATATGGCCGTACCAATGACCCCTCATTCCGTGTGGTGGTGCTTGAAGGTACTCGTGGCCCTAAAGCCGGCAGTCACGTAGATCAAATTGGTTTTTATAATGCAGTGACAAAACAAAAGTCACTTGATGCAGAACGTGCAAAGTACTGGATTGCGCATGGTGCACAGCCAACAGATCGTGTGTACAACATGCTTGTGGACGCGGGTGTTATTGAAGGTAAAAAGCGCAACGTACTTCCACAGAAGACCCCAATCGTAAAAGAACAACCTGTAGAAGAGGTGGCGGCTCCAGAGGCAGCGGCAGAGGCTCAGGCAGAAGCACCCACAGAGGCGGTTGCAGAGCCAGTAGTTGCATCAGCTGAAACGACTCCCGAAGAAGCTCCTGTTGAGACACCTGCTGAAGCGCCAGCAGAGGAAGCACCAGCGGAAGAAGCCCCAGTTGAAGCGCCAACGGAGGCACCTGAAGCAACAGAAGAACCAAAGACAGAATAAAATCCCGATATATCGGGATTTTTCTTTTGGAGACCGAAATGCCAATGGGTATTTCGGTCTCTGCACTATCCAATAGACACGGGATTTTCTCTGCCGTATACTGAAACACAAGCCACAGGGCTCGTTACCAGACAGGTAGTAATACTATATGCAAAACGAATATCAGGACGCAGCGTTTCTTGAAAGTGTTGTAAAGGCACTCGTAGAAAATCCAGACGATGTGCACGTTGAGCGCACCGTTGATGAGATGGGTGTACTCATTACATTGAAAGTGAATCAAAAAGACATGGGTACGGTTGTTGGTCGCTCGGGTAATACCGCCAAGGCAATCCGCACACTCTTGCGTGTTGTGGGCATGAAAAACAACGCACGTGTCAATTTGAAAATCCTTGAACCAGATGGTTCAACACGCATGACGCAAGCTGCAAACGTAGACGACGCACTTGCCGCACTCAAAGAAGACACACTGTAAGTGTATTCGCATAAACAGCTGAAACAGCGTAAAATGGAGCTATGACTACACGGTCACAGCTCCATTTTAGTATCATTACCACTTTTCCGGAGGCGATTGGGGCGTATACCAACACGTCTATACTCAAACGTGCACAAGACAAGGGACTTGTGCGTGTTGATTGTATAAATCCGCGTGATTTTGCAGATGATAAGCATCATAAGACCGATGATATTCCGTATGGTGGTGGTCCGGGTATGGTCATGAAAGCAGAACCGATTTTGCAGGCCGTTGCATCAGTGACAAAAAAAAGACGCACCGCGAAAACAAAATACATTGTGTTTTCTCCGCAAGGCACACAGTTTACAAATGCGTACGCACAAAAACTTGCAAAGAATTATAAACACATCGTACTTATTGCAGGTCGCTATGAAGGTATTGATGCGCGTGTAAAAAAAATATTGCGTGCAGAAGAGGTATCTGTTGGTCCGTATGTGCTCACAGGTGGAGAAATTCCCGCAATCACTGTTGTTGATGCAGTTGCGCGCCAAGTACCAGGGGTACTTGGCGCCCACGAATCACTTGAAGAAAAAAGAATTGCAGCTCGTGACGTGTATACGCGTCCAGAGGTATTGCAATGGAAAGGGAAGAAGTACACTGTGCCGGCAGTATTGAGATCAGGAAATCACGCAGAGATTGACAAATGGAGAAAAAATACGAGGAACAGTTGAGTTATCCACAGACCACAAAAACCGCTTGACTGCAAATCTTTTTTGCTGTACAGTGGGGCTCTCAACGGGGGTAGAGTGAGTTTTGAGTGCACTTTCGTTTTTACACGGTAATAAAAATGTTTTTTTGCTAGCCATACCTAGCAGATGATGTAGTCCGCGAGCTTGCTTTTGAAGAAAAGGCAGGATTCTCGCGCTTTGTGGGTTTACACCATTATATAGCTTAGATTTTGCGCCACTATATGCTCAAACAGAAAGTATTTTCTCGATACAATAAACCACTCGCTGAACTCCCAAATTTCACTGAGGCCCAGACGGCCTCATTCCGTTGGCTTATGGAGAAAGGAGTGAAGGAACTCCTCAAGGAGTTTTCTCCTATTGCTGACTACTCAGGAAAAAAGTTTGAACTACATCTTTCTAACCCTGTATTTACTGAGGTAGTACACAACGAGTACTTTGCAAAAGAAAACAAACAGAGTTACGAAGTACAACTCAAAATCACCGCCAAGCTCATCAACAAAACCCTCGGCACAGAAAAAGAGCAAGAGATTTTCCTTTCTGATTTTCCTGTGCAGACCGATCACGGTACATTCATCATCAATGGTGTAGAGCGTGTTATTGTGGCGCAACTCATCCGTTCATTTGGTGTACTCTTTACGTCGCAAGACATTCGCGGAAAGGATTATTTTGGCGCAAAAATTATTCCGTCACGCGGTGCATGGATTGAAATTGAAACCGAAGCAAACAAATCATTGCAGGTGCGTATTGACCGCAAGCGTAAGTTTCCAGTAACACACGTGCTTCGTGTATTGGGTGCTTCTTCAAATGAAGAAATTAAAAAACTATTCGCGGGACATCCAGATACGTTGAGCTACATTGAAAAAACACTTGCGCACGATACTGCACAGACCGACAGCGACTCATTTATTGAAATCCATCGCAAACTACGCGATGGGGAACACGCAACGGCAGAAAATGCACGTGATTTTGTGCAGTCAATATTTGATATAGAGCGTTACGATCTTTCTGAGGTTGGTCGATTCCGTTTCAACCAGCGTTTTGGCAAATCAATTGATAAGAAGGCGATGGGCGAACGAACACTCTCGTTGGATGATTTTGTCACCATCATCAACCACATTGTGCATCTTAACGAGACACCAGATGCACAACCAGATGACGTTGATGACCTCGCATCTCGTCGCGTGCGTTTTGTAGGAGAAATGTTGCAACAGAAAATGCGCGTTGGTTTTGCACGTATGAAGCGCAATATCCAAGACCGCATGTCTATTATTGAGGCAGAGACGACGCTTCCGATGCACATCGTGAACCCACGTCCGCTTCAGGCACAAATTCGTGAATTTTACAGCACGAACCAGCTTTCACAGTTCATGCAACAGGAAAATATTCTTGCTGAAATGGAGCACCTCCGCATTTTGTCTGCACTTGGTCCAGGTGGTTTGACGCGTGAGCGCGCGGGCTTTGAAGTGCGTGACGTGCACAACTCTCACTACGGTCGTCTGTGTCCTGTGCACACACCTGAAGGTCCGAATATTGGTCTCATTCTGCACTTGGCGACGTACGCTCGTGTCAATGATTTCGGTATTATTGAAACTCCGTACGTGAAAGTAGAAAAGGGTGTCATCACCGGTGAGATCTCTTACTTCAACGCACAGGATGAGCAGAATTACAAAATTGGACACGCCGCAACGCCACGCGATGAAAAAGGTCGCATTACTGCACCGCGCGTAGAGATTCGTGTGAACGGTCGCCCGCAATTTGTTGCTCCTACAGACGTACAATATATTGACGTTTCTACAAATCAGGCATACTCAATCGCCACATCACTTATTCCGTTTCTTAACCACAACGAAGCAAACCGTGCGCTCATGGGTTCAAACATGCAGAAGCAGGCGGTTCCAACGGTGCGTCCATCAGCACCACTGGTGGCAACGGGTATTGAGGAACGTGCAGCTCGCGACTCAGGACGTTTGGTATACGCACGTGAAGCGGGTGAAGTTACCTATGTAGATGCTCGTAAGATTGTAGTGAAAAATAGCAAAGGTAAGAACGATGAGTATCCACTCATCAACTTTTCACGTACCAACGGTTTCACTTCATTCCACCAGCGTCCCGCAGTATCACTTGGTCAGCACGTGAAGCGTGGCGAATTGCTTGCAGACACGTCTACATCAGACAATGGACAGATTGCGCTCGGACAAAACTTGCTTGTGGCATACATGCCATGGTCAGGTAACAACTTTGAAGACGCCGTTGTCATTTCAGAACGTTTGGTGCGCGAATCAGTGCTTACATCGGTGCACATTGAAGAGTTTTCTGTGAACGTGCGTGATACGAAACTTGGACCAGAAGTAACAACAAACGACATTCCAAACATGGGAGAAAACAAACTCCGCAATTTGGACGAAGAAGGTATCATTCGTATTGGATCTGAAATTCAGCCAGGCGACATTCTCGTCGGTAAAATTACACCAAAAGGTGAGTCACAATTGACCCCGGAAGAGCGTCTCTTGCGCTCAATCTTTGGTGACAAAGCTCGTGATGTAAAAGACACATCATTGCGCATGGAAGGCGGTAAGCGCGGTCGCGTTATCGGTGTGAAAGTATTTTCACGCGAGAAGGGTGATCAAATGGAGTCGGGCATCATCAAAAAGATTTACATTGAAGTGGCGCAGCTTCGCAACATTACGGTCGGTGACAAGGTTGCAGGACGTTACGGTAACAAGGGTGTTATCTCACGTGTGGTGCCTCTTGAAGACATGCCACGCATGGAAGACGGTACGCCGGTAGACGTAGTGCTCACACCATTGGGTGTGCCATCTCGTATGAACCTCGGACAGATTCTTGAATTGCACCTCGGTCTTGCGGCAAAGACACTCGGCTATCAAGCGGTGGTACCAGCATTTGCGGGTGCAACACAGGAGGAAATTCGTTCAGAGCTTACTGCCGCAGGATTTTCTGAAACGGGTAAGGTCAAATTGTATGACGGACGTAACGGAGAGGCATTTGAAAACGATATTGCGGTCGGCTACATGTACATCTTGAAGCTCGAGCACATGGTGGAAGACAAGCTCCACATGCGTTCTATTGGTCCATACTCACTCATCACACAGCAACCACTTGGTGGTCGTGCACAAGGAGGAGGTCAGCGTTTTGGAGAAATGGAAGTGTGGGCGCTCTTGGGTTATGGTGCGGCATACACATTGCGTGAAATGCTCACGATTAAATCAGACGATATTCTTGGCCGTTCAGCAGCGTTCGATGCAGTCGTCCGTGGCGCTCGCATTCCAAAATCAAACACACCAGCGTCATTCTCGGTGCTCTTGCACTACTTGCGTGGTTTGGCACTGGACGTCTCATTACACGAAGAATCTGACAACCGTTAATACTCACCACTATGCGAAAAAACACACGAGAAGACATCATGGAGACATTCTCAACCGTTTCAATCAAGGTTGCGAGCCCCGACAAAATCGCCGAGTGGTCACACGGTGAGGTTACCAAACCAGAAACAATCAACTACCGCACACAGCGCAGTGAAAAGAATGGTTTGTTTGACGAACGCATCTTTGGTCCAGAGCGCGACTTTGAATGTTACTGTGGAAAATACAAAGGCATTCGCTACAAAGGCATCACCTGTGAAAAGTGTGGTGTTGAAATCACACGTTCAATCGTGCGTCGTGAGCGCATGGGACACATTAGCTTGGCGGTACCAGTGGCGCACATTTGGTTTGTGCGTAACGTGCCATCACGCATTGGTCTCGTACTTGGTATTACCGCACAAGATTTGGAAAAGGTGATTTACTTTGCCGGCTATATCGTAACGAAGGTATACGAAGATGAGCGCGAAAAATTGCTCAAAGAATTGGACACCGAATACAAATCAAAAGCAAAGACACTCAAGGATGAGAAGTCACGCGAGAAACTCAAAGAAGTATTTTTGACGACAAAGCGTGAAATCAGCAGCATTCAGAAGCATCTTGTACTTGATGAAGCAGCATACGCAAAATTCATGATGAAGTATGGTGCGATTTTTGACGCAGGTATTGGTGCAGAGACCATTCACGACTTGCTCAAAGAAATTGATCTTGCAGATGTTGCAAAGACAATTGAAGCACGCGTTGATGATGCAGGTGCAGAAGAGCGCAAAAAGTTGCGTAAGCGATTGGCGTTGGTGCGTGCGATGATGAAATCAAAGATTCGTCCTGAATGGATGATGCTTTCAAATATTCCGGTTATTCCAGCAGCGCTTCGTCCGATGGTTGCACTTGATGGTGGACGTCATGCAACATCTGATCTTAACGATTTGTATCGTCGCGTAATCAACCGCAACAACCGTCTCAAGAAATTGATTGAAATTAAAGCGCCAAACGTTATTTTGCGTAACGAAAAGCGTATTTTACAAGAAGCAGTTGACGCGCTCGTGGATAACTCAATGCGTCACCCATCAGGTGGTGCTGCGGTATCACAAGCTCAGCGTCGTCCGCTCAAGTCATTGTCGGATAACTTGAAAGGTAAGCAAGGTATTTTCCGTCAGAACTTGCTCGGTAAGCGTGTGGACTACTCAGGTCGTTCAGTGATTGTGGTTGGTCCTACTCTTAAACTTGATGAGTGTGGGTTGCCAAAGCACATGGCACTTGAACTTTTCCGTCCTTTTGTTATTTCAAAATTGATTGCACGTGGTTATGCCTACAACATTCGTGGCGCAGGGCGTCTCGTCGACGATATGGGTCCAGAAGTGTGGGGAATTCTTGAAGAGGTGATTGCAGGCAAGTACGTGTTGCTTAACCGCGCACCAACCTTGCACCGTCTCGGTATTCAAGCATTCAAACCAATTCTTATTGAAGGACAGGCAATTCAGATTCACCCACTTGTGGTGCAAGCATACAACGCCGACTTCGACGGTGACCAAATGGCAGTACACGTACCACTCTCTGAAGAAGCGCAGCTTGAGGCGCGTGAAATCATGTCTTCAGGTAAAAACATTTTGAAGCCAGGTTCAGGTTCACCGATTGTTTCTCTTGGTCACCAAGACATTGTGCTTGGTAGCTACTGGATTACACGTATTATTCCTGGTGAACAGGGAGAGGGTCGCGCATTCGCATCACCGAATGAGGCAATTCTTGCATACGATTTTCGTGTGCTGTCTCCACGTGCAAAAATTACCGTGTACCCAACAGATAGCGAACGCTACCGTATCTTTGATGGTAAGCCATTTGAGACATCTGTAGGGCGTTTGCTGTTCAACATTGCACTGCCCGACGATTACCCATTCATCAACAAGGATATTACCAAGAAGGAGATGGCAGATTTGGTGCACACGTTGATTGAAAAATATCCAAAAGAGCGCATCGTAGAAATTTTGGACAAAATTAAAAACTTCGGATTTACATTTGCAACGACATCAGGAACTACGTTTGCATTGCAAGATGTGCCAGTACCTGCAGGAAAATCTGAAATTGTGGAAGAAGCACAGAAGACCGTTGAACAAAACCGCCAGCAGTATGAAGAAGGTTTGCTCTCGGATGAAGAGCGATTCCGTAAAGATATTGAAATTTGGCACGGTGTGCGTAGCAAGATGGAAAAGGTACTCGGTGATTCTTTGGACGAAAATGGCCATGTGTACACGATGTGGAAGTCAGGTGCCCGAGGTAACATCGGTCAGATTACCAACATGGCGGGATTGAAGGGTCTTATTGCAGGTTCACAAGGACGTACCATCGACTTCCCAATTCTCTCATCAAGTGCAGAAGGTTTGTCACCAATTGAATACTTCATTACCACTAATGGTGCTCGTAAGGGTCTTGGAGACACCGCGTTGAACACGGCGCAATCGGGATATCTGACGCGTAAGCTCTTTGATGTGGCGCAGGACGTGGTGATTACGGAAGAGGACTGTGGTACCAAAGAAAGCGTGCGCATGACCGCACAAAATCTTGCAGGTATTGATGTGCCTCTCTATAAAAATATCGTCGGTCGCTTTATCGCAAAGGATATTAAGGATGGATCTGACACAGTACTCTTTAAGAAGGGTGAGTTCGTTACTGAAGCACTTGCACGAGAGATTGAAGATGCGGGTGTACCCGAAGTATGGGTGCGCTCTCCAATGACCTGTGAGACAGGGCGTGGTATTTGTCAGAAGTGTTACGGGCAGGATCTTGCCACAGGCACTGTCGTTACCATCGGAGAATCAGTTGGTACTGTTGCCGCGCAATCTATCGGTGAACCTGCAACACAGTTGACCATGCGTACATTCCACGCGGGAGGTACTGCAGCAGTTGCCGGTGACATTGTGTCTGGTTTGCCACGTGTGCAGGAAGTATTTGAGCGCCGCCCACCGAAAAACCCAGCAATTATCTCTGAAGTGTCGGGTGTCGTTTCAGAAATCCTTGAACAAAACCAAGAAAAAATTATTCGTGTGCTTCCAGACACTGAAGATCGCAAGAGCAGTGGTACTGCAGTAACCTTTACTGCCGCATATCGCCGTGTGCCATTAGTAAAAGTAGGCGACCATGTAGAGAAGGGTCAGATTTTGACCGATGGTTCAGCAGATCCATCAGAGCTCTTCAAGTTTGCAGGACGTGAGCAGACACAGGAATACATCATTGATGAAATCAGCAAGATTTACGAATTGCAGGGTGCATCAGTCGCACGCAAGCACATTGAAGTTATTATCAAGCAGATGTTTTCTCGTGTACAAGTAAAAGATCCAGGAGAAACTGAATTGCACCGTGGCGCAACGATTGAAATGTTTGAAGCGCGCGAAGCAAATGATAAGGCAAAAGTAGAGGGCAAGAAAGAAGCAAAGGTTATTCCGCTGGTCCTCGGTATTGCCAACGTCGCACTCTCACGAGCGTCATTCTTGTCCGCGGCGTCATTCCAACACACCACCAAGGTCCTTATTGATGCAGCTGTCCGCGGTAAGCAGGACGATCTGCGAGGACTAAAGGAAAATGTCATTATTGGCCGTTTGATTCCTGCGGGAACCGGCCTTCCGGGCAGCCCTAAGTGGGAAATGATTGAGGAGTTGCACCAGCAACTAGAAACAGAAGCGGACGACGAGTCAGTGTTTGAGTAAGAGCACGCGACGTCCACAGACGCATCGCATGTCACACACAACAGATCGTATAAAAGAAAGGCTTCCCATTGCCGACGTCTTGTCATCGTACATCAAGCTTGAGCGAGCAGGAAAAAACTTCAAAGCACGATGTCCGTTCCACAATGAGAAGACCGCATCATTTTTTATCTCGCCTGAGCGCGAGGGGTACTACTGTTTTGGGTGTGGCGCAAAAGGAGATATCTTTACGTTCGTAGAGCAGTTTGAAGGTTTAGATTTTCCGGGTGCGTTGAAAGTGTTGGCAGAGCGCGCAGGTGTACCTTTGGAGGACATGCGTCATACGGATACCGAAGTGTATGCGCGCCTCTACACGCTGCTTGAAATGGCGGCACAGTTCTTTGAAAAACAGATGGAAGGGCGTTTAGATGTGCACCAGTATCTCGCTGGGCGGGGCATTCAAGAAAAAACGGCGCATCTGTTCCGTTTGGGATTTATTGATGCACCTGAAAAAGCGGGGTGGCGTGCACTGCACGACTACTTGATTGGCAAAAAATTCACCGTGCAAGAAATTGAACGTGCGGGGCTCATCAAAAAAACGGCCGATCCATCAAAAGGTGTTGGGTACTATGACGCATTCCGTTCACGCATCATCATTCCTATTCTGGATACATCAGGACGTGTCATTGCATTTGCGGGGCGCAGTTTTGGTGCTGTAACAAATGACGCGCCGAAGTACATAAACTCACCAGAAACGCCTTTATTCAAAAAAGGAACGGTGTTGCTCGGTTTGGACAAAGCAAAGATAGGGATTCGCAAGTATGATTTCTCTATTCTTGTGGAAGGACCCATGGATTTGTTGGCGGTGCATCAAGCAGGATTTACCAACGCCGTTGCAGTGCAAGGCACAGCACTTACTGCCGATCACATCACACGTCTCAATCGTTTGTCACACAACATTGTCATTGCATTGGATGCTGATGATGCGGGTATTGCGTCGGCTCTCAAGAGTGCGCGCATTGCACTTGCGTCAGGTATGGATGTAAAAATTGCGACATTGCCTGCAGGTAAAGACCCTGCAGATGTGTTGCAAGAAGATGCAGAAGTGTGGAAGCGCGCGGTGCGTGAGGCGCAGCATGTCGTGGAGTGGGTCCTTGCACTGTGCAAACAACGATATGACGATCCACGCGTATTCAAGAAGCATGTGCGTAGCGATGTACTGCCGTTTTTGTCTCTCATTGAGAACAAAATTGACCGTCAACACTTCATTTCGCTTATTGCTCGCAGTGTTGGGGTTGACGAAACCGTTATTGCAGAGGAAGCAGTGCAGGTGGCATTTACAGAAACGCCTATTGAGGCACCGAGTACTGAAGAGCAGAAAGAAATTGTTGATCGTACAACACGCCTGATTAGGCAAATTGTTGCCTGCATACAGTCACAGCCAGATACACAGGAAGCGCGTGATGCGCAACAGACCGTAACGACACTGCTGGGTTATGACCCGACACAAAATGAGGCAGTATCGGAACGCGATGTCTTTACATTTGAACAAGCACTTGGTGAGTACGGCGAATCAGCAGTGCACTTGCAGGATATGGTGCATTCTCTGCACGAAGCAGTGCTCAAAGAGCGCTATGCAGATGCACGTACCCAGTTGGTGCAGGCAGAGGAAGCGCATGATGAACAGAAGGTTGCCGAGTTTTTAGCCCTGTGTAAGACGATATCGCATGAATTAACAGCCTTACGAACACAACGTTTAACACATTAATAAAAAAATCACACCCATTTTATGAAAAAAACAGCACGCTCAAAAAAAACAACAAAGAAAAGCACCAAGAAACCTGCACGTAAACCATCGCGTGTAGTTAAAAAGACAAAAGTAAAAAAGACAGCAAAACCGAAAGCAAAATCAAAACCAAAGGTAAAGGTAAAAGCAAAAAAGGTGGTCAAGGTGAAAGAGCCGGCACCAAAGAAGCTGTCTAAGCGCGATGTAGCGATGCGCGAAAAAGCAGAAAAACTGTACGCGCGCGGTAAAGAGCGTGGTTTTGTGACGTATGATGAAATTCTCAAAGAGTTGCCAACAATTGAGGATAACGTGTTGTTACTTGAAGAGGTGTATGACCGTCTTGAGAGCGAGGGTGTGGATGTGATTGAAGGTGGTGGTCTGCTTGATTTGGGTGGTGGAGAGGATGAAAAAAATGTGTATCACAAAGAGGATGCCCGTTTTGATTCTATTCAGATGTACCTGCGTGAAATCGGTAAGTACGATCTCATTTCAGCGGCACAAGAGCGTGATTTGGCAAAGCGCATTGAGCAGGGTGATGAAGAGGCAAAAAATATTCTTGCGCGTGCCAACTTGCGTCTTGTGGTGTCTATTGCAAAGAAGTATGCTAATCGCAGTTCTAATCTCACACTCCTAGACCTCATTCAAGAGGGAAACATTGGTCTCTTCAAAGCAGTGGAGAAGTTTGATTGGTCAAAAGGTTTTAAGTTTTCAACGTATGCGACATGGTGGATTCGCCAGGCAGTAACGCGTGCCATTGCCGATCAATCACGCACCATTCGTATTCCTGTGCACATGGTGGAGACGATTGCAAAATACAAACGCATCGTGCGCCGTTTGGCGCAAGATTTGGGGCGTGAACCGCTGCCAGAAGAGATTGCAGTGGAAATGGATATGGACGTAGAGAAGATTCACCACATTCAGCAAATCAACCAAAACACGGTTTCATTAGAATTACCCGTTGGTGATGATGATGAGAAAGGTTCAACGCTTGGTGACTTTGTTGCCGATGATCAGATGCCATCACCTGATAAAGAAGCATCACAACGTATTTTGGCAGAGCACATTCGTGAAGTGCTCAATGAACTGTCTCCAAAGGAACGTAAGATTTTAGAATTGCGCAATGGACTTGCCGATGGTGTTGCTCACACGCTTGAAGAAGTAGGGAAGGAGTTCGGTGTGACGCGTGAACGTATTCGTCAGATTGAAGCAAAAGCGCACGAAAAAATCCGTCATCATCAGAAAGCCCAACAACTCAAAAATTATTAGGTATAGTTTTTGGGCTGGTATACTGTATGCATGAGTCGCAGGAAATATCCGATTGAGTACTGGAGTTATTCTTCTTTAGTTGCCTATTTGCGCAATCCATTGGCATGGCACAAGCGTTATGTGGAGCATGTGTACGATGTACCGAGTAACCCTGCATCGGTGATTGGGCGCGCGGCACACAAAGCGTTGGAACACTACTACGGCGGGCTGCCAAAGGATGCTGCAGTGGCACTAGGATTGGAGTACCTCAGATCAGTGCCTGATTTTGAAATTAATTTTGGCAAAACGAAATCAGTGCGCGGGAAAAAAGAACGTCGTGCACAGATGGCGCGCGAATATACGCAGGCAATCGGTTTTTATCTAGAAAAACCACCAAAGCACAAAGTGCTTGCTATTGAGCATAAAACATACGCACATATCCCTGGTATCGCCATTCCCGTCAAAGCGGTTTCGGATTTGGTGGTGCAGTCAAGGATAGATAGTAAAGCTGTTGATATTATTGATCACAAGTTTGTGGATTCGTTCGGTAGTGTAGAGATCGATAACCCGCTTTTTATGGTGCAGGCGCTTTTCAACTACTACACCGTGCTTTCTGATTTCAAGCGCCCCGTGCGTCGTTTTATAGTGTATGAGTGTCGGAAGCGCAAAAATCGTGATGGCAAAGCACAAGTGCGTCGGCATGTGATTGATTTTCGCAAGCACGAGGCGGAGTTTGCACTCTTTCATCGCCTGCTTGCGGATGCTACGGAGGATATTCGTACTCGCAAAGTATTTTTGCCCAATCCGTCGGATATGTTTGAAGGCAAAAACTCACTGGAAATATATCGATGGAAATTGGCAGAAAAATAAAAAATCCCGATTGCTCGGGATTTTTTATTTTTCTGCGATTGCAATTATTCCGCTGAACCATCGTCAACAAGCAATGTCTTGATGATTTGCTCTACCTGCTCGTACGGGAGAGCACCGTTGAGTGGGAATGTTGTGCCATCTTGCGCAATAATGACTGTGTATGGTGTGCCACGTGCACCTGCTTTTCCTGCTGCAGTAACATCATCAACAACAGTTTGTTTGTGTGTACCTGCGGCAACACATGCATCAAATTGTGCCTGATTGACACCTGCTTCTACTGCCATACCACTAAGGTCGGCGAGCGTCTCACCACTGCGGGTGAAGATTGCTTCTGCAAACTTCCAGAATGCGTCGTTACCACCAAGTGCGGCAACACACTCTGATGCTTCTGCCTTTGCGCGTGCCTCTGGGTGCAACTGATCAATAGGGAAGTGACGATACACCCATGCGATTGAACCATCTTTGCCGTAGGTATCCATCAAGCGACGCATGGTGGTATCAAAAGTCTGACAAAATGGACAGTCAAAGTCAGAGAACTCCACGAGTACAATCTTGGCATTTGGATTGCCAAGTACGTGATCATCTGCTGACAATGGCGCAACATCAACTTTTTGTGCTGTACCGTTTGCGGTCGGCGCTACGGGTGACGATGAACCCTTGAAGAACACTGCGCCTCCAATAAGCACACCGGCAACAACAATAGCCAACGGAATTAAAAATTTATTTTCTCCTTCCATAATTCGTAGTTAAATACCAATAATATTTTTACTAAAAGCCCTTCAGTATAGCACTAAAAACCCATAGAGTAGGTAAGCGTGTGCCCATTGCCCTCCTCCCAGCCCGTTGTGTCAAGGGTCAGCTCCTTTTTATCGGGGCCATCGCGGTACAATACCTTTTTTGTTTTGAGAATGTGCTCGTAGAGATCTTTGGTCACTTTGACGTCTTGAATACAATATTTTCTGATTTCGTCAATTTTTCCTTCCTTCCACCACTGCATGGCCTGAAGGCCATCGGCACTTTTTTTTAACCCAAGCGTGGTACCTGCGACATTTGCCAACGACAATCGGCGTCCCAGTGCGTTTTTTATTGCCACCATGATATCAATGCTTTTGATGGTGGTAAGATCTCCAGGATAGTATTTGTTGAGCAAGGGAATGTCAAAATGGTCAGAGTTGAATCCAACGAGCACATCTGCGCGTTCAATAATTGGCCACAGTGCAGGCAATTCCTCTTGTGTGTACGATGTGTACATATCTGTTTCAGAGTCGTATGCAGCCACAATAGAGATATCCAAAAGTGCGGGGTCGTTTTTTCCAACATCTGAAAAAAGATTCCGTGTTTCAATGTCAAAGACAACCGTACGCATACAACCTATTGTTTCAAGCGAGTGATAAAGGTATCGAGGTCGCCTTGTAATTCTCCACCGTCAGTGAGTGTTTTGAGTGTATACGTTGCGGATGCGGCTTCTGCATCGCCAATGGCAATAATGTGTGGAATGCGCTTTTTCTCAGCGATTTTGATTTGGTCGCCAATTTTTTTGTCGCCGTAATACACCGCCACAGCAATACCTGCGGCACGTAGGTCAGTAGCCAGTGTGTCGGCCGCTGGGCGGTGTGCGGGTGTAAGGGGACAGAGCATAACGGTGGTTGTAGATGTAGGTGTTGGAAGCAGTGCGTGTGTTTCCAAGAAATCGCGCATGATAACGTCACCAAGACCAAAACCAACTGCGGGTATGCGATCAGCACCAAATGCATCAAGTAAATTATCGTAGCGGCCACCACCAAAGAGTGAGCGTGGATTTTCTGGGTGTGCATCAAAAATTTCAAATACAGTGCCGGTGTAATAGTCAAAACCACGCACGATCCCTGGGTCAAATACCACGTTGTTGATACCGCGCCGTGCCAATGCATCAATGACCGTAGTGGTGTCAGCATCAGGAGAAAGAGAGAGTGGGGTGTCGGAATACTGTTTCCATGCATCGGCAAATGCTTCAGGAGACATTTTGTCTTTTTTATCTAACAGACGAACTGCTTCAGGTGGTAGATTGGCAAGGAGCGCGCGATTGTTGATGCGGATAGAAAAATCGCTCTCTTGTGCGCCAAACGCCATCATGATGTCGTAGGCGATGGCAATCAATTCTGCATCTGCTTCACTATTTGAAGCACCGAAGCAGTCAACATTCAATTGCCAAAACTCTCGTGTGCGACCGCGCTGTGGGCGCTCATAGCGGAAACAGTTAGGGATTGAAAACCAGCGTACGGGAAATGCGAGATCGCGCTTGCGTGCGGCGATCATGCGCGCAACGGTTGGTGTCATTTCGGGACGTAGGGTTACTGAACGTTCGCCGCGATCGGTGAAGGTGTATGTTTGTTCGTTGACGATTTCTTCACTTGTTTTTGATGCGTAGAGTTCTGTGGGTTCCAACAGTGATGCATTGTATTCTTCATATCCGTAGCGCTGCACGACCGAACGCCATGTGTCAAAAATATACTGTTGTACTGCCATATCATCGGGAAAGAAATCCCGAACACCTTTGTATGGTTCTGTAGAAAGCCCCTTGCTCATTGAGTTGTATTGTAGCACAGGATTATAGCAAACTTTCAGGTTCAACGGTGATGATATATTGCGGTGGTAGTGCACGGAGTATGCGCGATACTTTTTGATCAGGCCACTGTGAGGAGGGAATAGAGAGCAGGAGGTGTGCCATGTGCATATTGTGGACACGCGACACAAATGCGGGGTAGAGTGTCGCGCGATATTCTGGGAAGAGTTTTTGTAGTTCGGTGAGATCGGCAACGACCGTCTCCTTTTTTCCACGTCGTGTTATTTTTATAAACACTGAAAATGGTGGGTACTCGTACTCTTTGCGAACACTTTCTTCATAGCGATACATGCCGAGGCCATCACCTGTTTTAGCGAAGGTAAGTGCTGCATATTCTGGTGTGCGTGTTTGCACGATGACGTGTTTCTGTGCCAGCTGTGCACAGTGCGACACAATATGGAACACACGTTCGCCCATACGAAAATCAGGCAGAAAGGTGAGCGTATCCAAAGAGACAATGATGATGGCATCAAAGTTTCTACCTGTTAGGAGGGGTAACATCATTTCAGTACCCAAGAGGATGCCTGACGTTGTTTTTTCCCATGCATCAAGTGCACGTTGCGCAGATGCGGGTGTTGGTGTTGCGTCACGTGATACCACAAAGGAAAGTGCGTCAGGGAATTGTGCACGCACCTGTTGTGCAACATGTTCAATACCAACACCATAACTTTCTAATCGCCATGAACGGCACGTAGCGCACAGTGTTTGTGCATCTTCAACTTTGCCACATCGGTTGCAACGAAAGGTGCGGTGCTGCGCGTCACCACTGGGGTTGTAGAGTGTCATGGGCGCGTCGCACCGACCGCACGTGTACACTTGACCACAATCACGGCATACGGTGAACGGTGCAAACCCTTTGCGTACACAAAAGAGCACGGTGCGACGCTTTTGCGCGCGCGCCTCTTGAATAGCATTGATGGCAGTATCAGAGAACAGCGACATGGGTGTGTCGTGGTCTCGTTTTTGCGCGCGCATATCTACGATGTCTACTGTCGCACGATACTCCTGACGCATCGTTGGTCGTGCAATATCTGAAATAGCGTGCGTGAAATAGCGGTGCAGTGTTTCAATACGCGGATATGCATCACCTAAAATAAGATCGCATCCTCGTGCGCGCGCAATGTACTCAACGACTACACGCGTATCTACGTATGGTGTTTCTTTTTGTTTGAAGTGTGGCGATGATTCATGCTCCAGCACATACAGTCCAATGTCATGACGTGGGATGGTGGCGCAAATACCGGTGCCGACAATGACGACTGGGTGTGGGGCGTTGAGTGCCGCCTTCCAGCGCTCCTTTATTTTTTTTGATGTGAGGCGACTATGAAATACGAACAAGCGATCTTCAATACCTTTGCCGATGTGTTCTGCAAGTGTTTCCGTTTCTGTTTGTGTAGGGCAGATGCACACCACCGACTGTTCGCGCGCAAAAGATTCGCGTGTGAGTGATTTGTATCGTCCGATGCGATCTTCATATGATGCCGTGGCAATTTTGATGTCAGGAATAACATCTGTTTTGCGTTGGGCTACAGGTTGCCCGCTGGACAGTGATTCTACAAGAAGTGCTTCAGGTAGTACCGCATGTAACATGGTGCCAATGGTGCGTGCGTAGTGTTCAGCAAGTGACTGCAGTGCATTGAGTAGTGGGGGATCAAATGGTTTGCGTTGTACCACCCCCTCTATTTTTTTAAGAGCAAATCCGGCCTTTCTGATTTGTGTTTTTTCTTGTTTGACATGTGCAACATCTACCACGAGACCATGCACCTTGCGCTTGCCTACTGAAACACGCACAACACTTCCCATGGGGATTTCTTTTGCGCTGTAATACGACAGGCCTTCCTGTGGCGCGCGCTTCATAACGGGGATAACAGAGATGATGTACATACGACAATGGTATGATACCAGCATATAACCTATGGATTCAAAGCAGGATGCGTTTCGTATTGAGGGGCTCAATGGGGAGAAAAAACTCTCCGGCACTATTGCTATTTCCGGAGCAAAGAATAATGCGCTTCCATTATTGGCTAGTAGCGTGCTCTTTCAGACGCCTGTGACGTTTTCAAACGTACCTGCGATTACCGATGTGGATAAAATGATTGCGTTGTTGGAGGGTGCGGGTGCACGTGTGACGCGCAACGGCGATTCCATCACCATTGATGCATCTGCTGTAGTGCATGGCGCACTGGATATTGCTATCGCAAACAAATTTCGTGCATCCATTATTTTGACGGGTGCATTATTAGCGCGTACGCACCATGTCACATTTCCATCACCGGGTGGTTGCGTTATTGGCGAACGTCCGATTGATTTATTTTTGAGTGGCTACAAAGCCGCGGGAGCAACCGTGCATGAGAGCGATGCATTATTCACCGTTGAAGCGGATACGTACAAGGGTAGTGAATTCTTTTTTCCTATTCAAAGTGTAACGGGTACCGAAACATTGCTTATGGCAAGTGTGTTGGCGCACGGCACTACTGTGCTCAAGAATGTAGCATTGGAGCCGGAGGTGACTGATTTGGCAGTATTTCTAAAAAAGGCAGGTGCACAAATTGAAGGGATCGGTACAAATACTCTGACGATTGTGGGCACCAACGGCATACCACTTTCATACCAACAAGCAGAAGCGCATCTTGTTATTCCGGATCGTATTGAAGCAGGAAGTTATTTGGTGCTCGGTGCGTTGTGTGCAGAACAGCTCACCATAACGAATTGCAATCCTGCAGATTTAGAATTGCCATTGCAGATGTTGCAACAGGCGGGTGTGCTACTCTCGGTGCATGCAGACAGCATCACCATTACCAACAACACGGAGAGTAACAGCACACTGTCGCCATTGCGCATTCGTACGCACGAGTACCCAGGTTTTCCCACTGACTTACAATCGCCATTTTTAGTCCTTTGCACACAAGCACACGGTGAAAGTGTTGTTGAAGAAATGATTTTTGAAGGGCGGTTGGGGTATACTGCCGACCTTGTGTCCATGGGTGCCGATGTTGTTATGGTGCATCCGCATAAGGCGCTCGTAAAAGGTCCTGCAAAATTGACGGGTCGCGAGCTGTACACGCCTGATTTGCGCGCAGGATTGGCGTATATTATTGCGGCAAGCGTCGGAAAAGGTACGTCACTCATTCACAATATTCACTGGGTAGATCGCGGGTATGAGGACGCCGTTGCCAAAATGCAGGGCATCGGGCTTTCCATTGAGCGCATCACGTTGTAGCATACAGGCACCTATGGCATTTTGGTCTAAGAAATTGGGTATTGATTTGGGCACAACGAACGTGCTCGTGTACACACCTGGAAAAGGTATTGTGTTGAACGAACCGTCGGTGGTGACGGTGTCTATGGACGACAATAAAATTTTGGCAGTGGGGAACGGGGCAAAAGAAATGATTGGAAAGACGCCTGACAACATTGTTGCGTATCGTCCGATGAAAGACGGGGTGATTGCTGATTATCGTGTGACGGAAGCAATGTTGCGCTACTTCATCAACAAAGCACTAGGACGTTGGAACATTTGGAAACCGGATGTACTTATTTCTGTACCCGCGGGCGTAACATCAACGGAGCGTCGTGCGGTTGTAGAGGCGGCAATTCGTGCGGGTGCAAAACAAGCGTTCATCATCAAGGAGCCGATTTTGGCGGCAATTGGTGCAGGTATTCCTATTCAAGACCCTGAAGGTCGTATGATTGTTGATATTGGTGGTGGTACCACAGACGTCGCCGTGATTTCACTCGGCGGTATCGTCACCTGCACATCGGTGAAAGTGGCAGGAAACAAAATTGATCAGGCAATCATTGATTATATAAAAAAGAATTACAACCTCTCTATTGGCGATCGCACTGCAGAACAAATTAAAATCACCATTGGCTCTGCGGTGCCTGTTGAGGAAGATTTGGTGATGAAAGTACGTGGACGCGATGTCGTAACGGGTTTGCCACGCGAAATGGATTTGCAGACGAATGAAATCGTCAAAGCGGTACGTCGTGAATTGCGCGAAATGGTGCGCGCTATCAAAGACGTGTTCCAAGATACACCGCCGGAACTCGCCGCGGACATTATTGAAAAGGGTATCACCATGACCGGTGGTACATCGCAGTTGCGCAATTTTCCTGAATTGGTATTCCGCACGACGGGTGTGAAAGCACAGATTGCAGACGAAGCAATTCTTTGTGTGGCGAAAGGTACAGGTATCGCCATGCAACACCTAGATACCTATAAGAAATCAATTGTGGCAAAACGATAGGCGTATGGATGTAGCACAACACCATGCATATCTGCTCGCGGGAGATATCGCAACGTTGACGGCGTATGTACATGCACAGTTGCATGATGTGGGGATTATCTCTGCAGGCAATCCCGATATGCATCACATTGCGGCACAGCATCTCTCGGTGGATGAAGTGCGCGCTGTTGGGGATCGCCTGCACACTGTGGTGCCTGAAGATGCCCACCGTGTGGTGCTTATTTCATTTATACAGGCAACCCACGAAGCCCAGAACGCACTGTTGAAAATGACCGAGGAGCCACCACAGCGCACATCATTCTTTTTTGTTGTGCCAACGCATGATGTGGTGTTGCCAACATTACAATCGCGCTTGCACACACTAACACCTGAACGTGCACACACAACCGACACAAAACAGGCAGAGATATTTTTGAAACAATCGTTTTCAGAGCGCATGAACAGTGTTGCAGATGTCATTGAAGAAAAACGTCGTGATGATGCGCTCGCATTATGTAATGCATTGGAAGAAGTGTTGTCGCGAGATGTAGAGACGAACCGTGGTGCACTCAAAGCATTGGAACGCACACGTACGTACGTATTGCGTCGCGGTTCGTCATTGAAACTGTTGTTGGAGTATGTGGCGCTTGCAATGCCCACAATATAAGTACAGAAAGAGCCCGAATCCTGACATGTCAGGATTCGGGCTCTAAGAAACTACACTAGGCGGCACGGAGACCGGCGCGTGCACTTGAACCCCAGCCTCCGAATGCGATCCCGACCCAGAATACCTGGGGCGTTTGACACCGTGGGTCTATACCGCACGATAGGTACGGTACCTGATCTCCCCAATCACCTCGAACGACCGATGCCCACGCGTATACATTGAGACCTTGTGTGCGCCAGTCGACGGGGATTCGGTGTGGGTTTGCTTCCAGAAACTTCAACTCCCCGAATGAGAGTGACCTCTCCAGAAGACCCTCTTCCTTCAGGAATCCGTACAGCTCAAATCCGTGCAGATATGGCTTGAACGGGATACGCTGGCGCGGATGAACCCAAAGCTCAACCGTGCCTGGATCCGAGACCGTCTGCACTTCCAAGTGCGGTGTGAGATGTTCACGAGCCCACTCGGGGTACTTCAGTTCCGTCATCATACCCCTTACTCCTTTCCCTCATCTTTCCATTCTTCGTATCCGCACGCCACGCAGGTGTGCAGGATGAATTTTCCGAGGCGCTCGTCTCGCTCGTACATGTCGAAACGCTGGCATGCAGGGCATACGGTGGCCTCTCTGTTGTAGACCTCCCTTACCCACTTCCTGAACCATGCGACAACTTCCATTGCGATGATGACGCCCACAATTACGAGAAGCACCTTCAAAAGCATGTCTCTCCTCCTTTTCTAGTAGTTTATGATGAACTGCCCGTTCGGATTATTTCATTATATGTGCCACCTGTCAAGTTTGCTATAGTGGCGCTATGACGAGAGCACAAAAAGAACGTGCGAAGAAAATTTCAGCAACACTGAAAAAACTTTTTCCTCATGCAAAAATTGCCCTCCGGCACAAAAATTCATGGGAACTGCTTGTTGCCGTTATTCTTTCGGCGCAGTGTACTGACAAAAAAGTAAATGAAGTAACGCAAGCGCTTTTCAAAAAGTACAAGACACTGGATGACTATGTGCACGCAAATCCACAAGTATTTGCGCAAGACATTCGCCAAACAGGATTTTTCAATGCAAAAGCGCGCAACATTTTGGCAACTGCAAAAATGGTACAGGAGCAATTCGGCGGGAAGGTGCCACACACGATGGAAGCGTTGCTCACACTCAAAGGTGTTGCGCGCAAAACAGCAAATGTGGTGCTTTCAAATGCGTTCGGCATCAATGAGGGTATTGCGGTGGATACGCACGTCATTCGATTTTCAAATAAACTCGGTCTTTCACAACATCGTGATCCAAAGAAAATAGAAGCTGATCTCATGCAGTTGTTTCCAAAGAGTGAATGGAACACCATCACGTATGGCCTTATTGAATATGGTAGACAGATATGTCCTGCGCGAAAGCATGAGTGCACGCAACATCCGCTCACAAAACTCTATCCAAAAGCAGCGCATATCTGGCCGCGTGCAAAATAAGACAGGGAATACCTGCTCTGTAAAGTACTAGCCATACCAAAAAGAGAGACGTATACTGTAACGTATAGTAATTTAGTCACCATATAGTTTGTAACACAACGTAGTATGAAAAAAGCACTTATTATTCTCGCGATTCTTATTCTCGGTTTTATTGGATACTCAATGTTGAAAAAATCTCCGGACACCACGCCGGTTGATACTGCAACGACGACACCGACAGCAACAACGACAACGGATATAACACCGACTGAACCACAGGATGCACAAGCAGTCATCGGTTCTTCTGAAGGTGGACGCGATATTATTGCGTACCGTTTTGGTACAGGCGACAACAAGGCACTCTTTGTGGGAGGTATTCACGGTGGCTATGCATGGAATACATCACTGCTCGCATACGAATTGATTGATTTTCTTTCTGCAAATCCAAGCGCAGTTCCTGAAGGTGTACAGGTAGTTGTGATTCCAGTAGTAAACCCAGACGGTCTTGCCAAGGTTGTTGCCGACAATGAAGGATTTTCAGCAAATAGTGTTAACACAGCTTCTGAAGCGACAGTAGCAGGTCGATTCAACGAAAATACTGTAGATCTCAACCGAAACTTTGATTGTGGATGGAAGACAACCGGTGTATGGCAAAATAAAACAGTATCGGGTGGTACGAGCGCATTTTCTGAATCAGAAAGCCGTGCGGTACGCGATTTCGTAGTGTCATACAAGCCAGATGCAGTTGTGGTGTGGTATAGCGCAGCAGGTGGTGTGTACGCATCATCATGTGAAGGCAAGACAGTATCTAGCGACACAACAGCACTCACGAATCTCTTCGCACAAGCATCAGGATACCCAGCACACCAGAGTTTTGATGCATACGAAACATCAGGCGATATGGTTAACTGGCTTGCTAAGAATGGTATTCCTGCAATCAGCGTATTGCTAACGGATCATACTAACACCGAGTGGGAGAAAAACCGCAAGGGTATTGAGGCAGTACTCGCTGACCTCGCAGAATAATGTTTCCAACACGACTAGGGTTTCGCCTCGTTGGCACAATACTCGCCATCCTTCTATTACTCGGTGGCGTGTTTGTGTATCGCATGACACAGAAACCCGAAGAGGTTGCACCAACAGTGGATCAAGAGGTGCCTGCAATGCGCCAACAGCAGATCGGGCAATCCGTACAAGGTCGTCCCATTACCGCGTACGTGTATGGTACTGGCTCAACAACACTTATGTTTGTGGGCGGTATGCACGGCGGGTATGAGTGGAACAGCACATTGTTGGCATACACATTCATGGATTACTTGACGACAAACCCAACGTTTGTGCCGTCGCATCTTTCATTGGTCGTTATTCCATCTGCAAATCCCGACGCCCTTGTTGAGGTAGTGGGCACAGAAGGACGCTTTACTGCGGCAGATGCATCAACAAATCAAACACTGCTTGCATCTGCTCGATTTAACGCGCGCGATGTAGACCTCAATCGAAATTTTGATTGCAAGTGGCAACCGACTAGCACGTGGCGTTCGCAAGAAGTATCTGCAGGTACGGCACCATTTTCTGAACCAGAAGCACAGGCAATTCGTTTTGCTGTGACGACCTTCGCACCATCTGCAGTTGTCTTTTGGCACAGTCAAGCAAATGCAGTATACGCATCTGAATGCCATGGGGGTGTCTTGCCGACAACACGTACGCTCATGCAGGCATATGCTGACGCTGCGGGCTATACTCCCGTTTCAACATTTGATGCATATCCTATCAGTGGCGACGCAGAGGGATGGTTGGCATCTATCAACATTCCCGCAATCACCGTTGAACTTGCCACACACGAACATATTGAATGGGAACAGAATCTTGCAGGTATTCAAAAAATACTCACATTGTTCTAGTAGGTTGGTTTTTCCTCTGGTGTGTCGCTCTCAAAAGCGGCAAGACGGGCGAGTGCGTAGAGCAAACTAGAGAGGCGGTTGAGGTACGCATACGCACTTTTTGATATCTCTTTTTGAGTGCGCGCGGCTATGACCGAACGCTCAGCGCGTCGGCATACGACGCGCGCTACATCCAACAACGCCGACGCTTCAGTGGTGCCGGGCACAATAAACGAGTGTGGATTGCCAATTGGTTCTTCGGCGCGCGCCACAACTGCCTCCAAGACGTCTATATGCGCTTGAGACATGCGTTTATCTGCTCCTGCGAGTTCCGCTTGTATGATGAACAAACATTGTTGTACAGTGAGTAATTCCGCAGATACGTCAAAAGCACGCAATGATCCTGCTTTTGTGCGACACAATCCAATGAACGAATTGAGTTCATCTACGTCCCCGAGCGCTTCATACAAAGGACTGTTTTTAGGGAAGCGCTCTTTTGTGCCAAACAAACCCGATGTGCCGTCATCACCTTTGCGGGTGTAGAGCATAGTTACGCTTTTGCCTTTGTCACTTTTGCCTCTTCAGGCATTGGTTCAATTTCACACGTACCGCCGGCGCATGCTAATTCTCGCTTTTGTTCGGTTCCATCAGTAACTTCGTAGGTTACCAACTTTGCATAATCAATTTTAGGAAATGCCGCTACCATCTCATCGTAGCGCTTCTTATCAATTGTTTCGTATGGCGCAAGTTGGTACACGTGATCAAAGCGAGGGAGGAAAGAAAGACCACCGACAATATCCCAGTTTTTCTGAATCCAATCTACAACGGCAATCCATTCGTCTTCGCCCACAGAGATAGTTGCTGATGGATTGTGCTCGGTGTAGTTGAGTTTGATATTTTTCCAATACTCAAGCTGATCAATAGCACTAAAATCATCTTTGTACTTTGAGTGCTCCGGTGATTTTACAGGGAACTCAAGAACATACGTGGTGGCATTATCTACGGTCTGTCCCACTTCTGGAACTGCCGGCACACCTTGATCGCGCATCATGCGGAAGAGCGAATCGGTTGCAGAGATACGCACGCGACGAATGTAGTATTCAGCATGTCGTGGGTGAATACCTGATGCACAGTTGAATGTTTGCGATACCGTACCTGATGGTTTTACCGCAGTCACTGACGTGGATGGATTGACCCCAAAACGTTTTGCGTAGGTGGCATTTGTCTTTACTGCCACGTCACGCATTGCACGCAACGTTGCAGGGTTGCGTGACTCTTCGGAATCCCATTGTCCTGTAACTGATACGCCCAACAACGATTCGTCGCGACAATTTTCAGTCCACTCTTTTGAGATGTATTTGAAGTTAGTTAGTGTTGATTGGTACGTGCCGAGCATTGAGGCAAGGCGTGCTTTGCGTACGAGCTCTTCTTGTGTATCGCCGGCACGTGCAATTACCTCGGAGAGATTACAGAATTGTTTTGGTTGCAAAATAATTTCGGCGCATGGATTGGTACCAATGCTCGTCAGCATCACTCCGTCCTGTGTGGCGCGCCCCTTTGCCTGTAAATACTTCAAACGGCGTGCAGGAATATTTTTTGAGAGCGAACCGCGGTTGAACAGACCGCGCTCTCCCGAACCACTTTTCATGAGTGCAATCCACTCCTCCATAAGTTCTGTACTTGATGGCTGTGATTCATAGACAGCAGAGTTGTTTGCTACCACGCGATACGGTTCATTGACGTAGAAGCGTCCCTTTTTTGCATCGCGCATGTCAGAATCGTCCAAGTCGGAAAGAGAAATCATTGCGGTGCGGCGCACACCACCGGCAACAACACATTCACCAATTTTGCAGATGATGTCGTGCGCATCAACGGGGCGCAGGCGACGACCTTGGCGGCGCAAAATCTTTTCGCGTGCAAATACCAGTAGGGAACGCAATGGATCTGGTCCTGATGCTTTTCCACCCATAATTTTGAGGCGTGCACCCGCTGGACGAATCTGTGAGAAATCAAACTCTACATCTTGGCCGTTGTACCATGTTTTGAGACCGTGTGTCAGTGCATCACACCACCCCTCCTTTGAATCTGCAACGGTGTAGGTAGGGAGTACGGTACCTGATTGTTTCTGAATCTGTGGCAATTTTTCAATATTTTGGCTTTCAACGGTGAATCCAACACCACAACCCTGCATGGAGAGATACATAATTTCTGCAAAATCCTCCAATTTGGTTGTTGCGGTGTAGGTGCAGTTGTATGCACAGGTGTTACAACGGCGTGCAGGTTCACCAGCAAACTGCATCAAACGCATAGATGGCATAACTTCTTGTTTGAGGATTGCTTCGCGCAATTCGCTGTATTCGCTGTCTTTTAATTTTTTGCCGAGGTTTTCGCGCATGAATGACATATAACGATCAACAGTCTCTACCCATGTTTCGCGACGATTTTCTGATTCAATCCAGCGTGCGTACGTGCGTAAATAGACAAATTCACCCAATGGGTTGTCTTTAAAGTACTTTTTGCTCTCTTCGGCAAGTTTTTTGACGTGTTCAGGCACTTCGCCCTGTTCATAGCGAATGCGAGATCGTTCTACACGATAGAGAATATAGGCCTTGGCAGTAGTTGTATGACCTAGAAGCATGAGCTCCTTTTCCACAGCATCCTGAACACCTTCAACGGTCGGTACATATGATTTTTGCGCCTTTTTTTGCGCAATAAGTGCTTTTTCTACTGCTTTTGCGACTTGTTCCGGGGCACCTTTTGTATATTCACCAGCGGCGCGTAATGCTTTTTCAACAGCAACGGCAATTTTATCTCTGTCAAACGCAACCGTGCTACCGTTACGTTTTACAATCTTGGTAATGCCGCTTACGCGCTTCGCTGTTGTGTGTGCCATAGATACGAATACAAAGATTATGTGATAAATGTTCTTTCACTATATCAAAACTATACAAGGAAAGACGTTGGGGATAAGCACAATGTTTCAAAAAAAACAGGTGGTCAAGAGTGCCGACAGATTGTGTTGATACTGTCTTACAAAACCATGTCGCATAATATTTTTTGTATATGATTCATATTTTGTTTTTATATCCAAAAAAGAAACCCGCCGTACGCACTGCGCACGACGGGTCAAATACATCAGAGATCGGAGAAAATTTCAGCAACGAGCGTCGCGAGTTGCGAACGCTCGCCACGGGTCAGCTCGATGGCGCTGAACTTTGGGTACCCGCGCATGCGCTCAAGCGCTTTTGCGAGCCCGCAGGATGCGGCATCTAGGTGGGGGCTGTCGATCTGTGAAAGATCGCCAGTCAGCACCACCTTGGACCCTTCGCCTGTGCGCGTCAGCAGCGCCTTCACCTCGTGCGGCGAGAGGTTTTGGCTCTCGTCTACGATAATGAAGGAGTTGGGAAGTGTGGTACCTCGAATGAAGGTGACCGGCTGGACGGAAATGATACCCTCCCGAAGGTAGCGGCGCATCTTCTCACGTCCAGATTCTGTTTTGTTACCACGCTTCTTGCCCTCGTCCTCGTCAGTACCCGCCCCATGTTGAGCGGCATGACCATTGTTGCCGTTGTTCCCACGACGGGCAAACAACAGCTCGAGGTTGGTGGTGATGGCGCTCGCCCACGGCGAGAACTTCTCCTCGGCTGAACCCGGCAGAAAGCCGAGTGGTGATCCGATTTCAATCATTGGCCTGAAGACGAGGATGCGATTGATGGATGAGCTGGGATCTTCCAGCAAATCCACGCCCGCCTTCAACGCCATGAGCGTCTTGCCCGTGCCTGCAATTCCCACGAGGATAGTCGTGAGGATGTTGGGGTTTACCGCCATCGCGTATGCGAAGTGTTGCTCCGCATTGCGCGGGACAATGGCACGCTTGCCGTGTTCGGGTACCTTACGCACCACCGAAATGGTATCGGTGGTGTAGAGCCCGAGCGCGTGCGTTTTGCCCGCCACATCGGTCAATCTGCAACAGGTGTTGCAGATGATGCCGTAGGGCAGTGGCAAGCCGTCCACGGGGACGGACCCCTCTTGGTAGAGGTCGTCGATGACGGAACCGTCAACGACAATGTCGGCGATGTGGGGTGCAAGAGCCTGTGGCTTCTGCACCTTTCCGGTTTTGAGGTCGTCGGCATCAACGCCGGCGGCTCGTGCCTTGAGACGAAGGGAAATATCCTTCGTCACCAGTACCACATTCGTGTCCTGCAGTTCTTCCGCAAGCATGCCTGCAACCCGAATGATGTAATCATCACCGGTGTTGCCGGCATACTCCTTGGGAAGCACGAATGTGCCACTGCCGTTGACGGCGCGGATGAACATCCGACCACCACCGACCGTGGGCACACCCTGGTGCATCGTTTCCCGGGTGGGAAATACCTCTCCCATGAGACGGATGACCTCTCGGGCGTTGGCACCACGACGTGCATCCATCTTGAGATGATCAAGTTCATGCAAGACCATCACAGGGATGGTGACGTTGTTGTCACCGAATGGCGACCGTTGCGGGTCTACGCATTCAGGTGCGTGCATTAGCACGCTGGTATCCAAGACATAGTGCTTGGGCTTCTCCTGCATTTCTCTCCTTTCTCTGCTCGGAAACTACGTTTCCGAATGTCTGTGTATTGTGAAGGTGCAACTCTGGGGTGGATAGTACGCCTCTATACTCAAAAAGCAATACGGCGGTATGCTTGTGGTAATCACGTAAGGACACTGTTGTATACTGTGCGCATGGATACGGGATCCAAGACAGAGCAGATGCGCGCCATTCAAGATGAGCTACTTACGTTTACCGAATCTCCTTTGTATACATACCGTACAACACAGAAGTATTTTCCTGTGGTGGGGGAAGGGGATCATAACGCACGTATACTATGTGTTGGTGAAGCACCAGGTCGTCATGAGGCAAAAACAGGCAAACCGTTTTGTGGTGCGGCGGGCAACATACTCAATGAACTGTTGGCGCATGCAGGTGTGTCACGTGAAGATATCTACATCACCAATATTGTGAAAGACAAACCACCAGAGAATAGAGATCCAACCCCCGAAGAGATTGCCGCATATGGTCCGTTCTTGGATAGACAAATTGAAATCATTCAACCTCGTGTCATTGCAACGCTCGGGCGTTTCTCTATGCAGTACATTATGAAGCGTATGGGTTTGGAGGCGTTACTTGAACCAATTTCAGTTGCGCACGGAAAAATGTATACTGCTACAACGTCGTATGGAGATGTGATTATCGTGCCGTTGTACCATCCGGCATCGGCGATATACTCGCGCGCACTATTACCGACGCATAAAAAAGACATTGAAATACTCAAACAGTTTGTATGAACACATTCCACAAGACAAAACTACCGAATGGCATGCGCGTGGTCGTCGTGCCTATGAAAGGCAATCCGACGGTTACCGTCATGGTGCTTGTGGAAGCGGGCTCACGCTATGAGAGCAAGCGTGAAAACGGGATCTCACATTTTTTGGAACACATGTGTTTCAAGGGAACTCCAAAACGACCAACCCCGGGTGCGATTTCACGCGAGCTTGATACTATCGGCGCCGAAAGCAATGCATTTACCTCCGAAGAGTTCACAGGCTATTGGGCAAAAGCGCGTGCGCATCAATTTGATCACATTTTAGAAATTATGTCGGATATGTATCTTAATCCGCTCCTGCCTGAAGGCGAAATTATCAAAGAGCGGGGCGTTATTATTGAAGAGCTCAATATGTATGAAGATTTGCCACAGCGTACGGTGCACGATGTGCTGGACAAGGTCATGTATGGCAATCAAAGCGCAGGGCGCACTATTTTGGGGCCAAAAGAAAACCTACTACGATTCAAGCGACGTGATTTTGTTGCGTACCGCACGAAACACTATACGCCGAGCAAGTCAGTACTGGTTATTGCAGGTGATGTATCACCGCACAGTGCACTCACAAAAGCAAAAAAGTATTTTGCGCACGTACCAAAACAAAAACGAACAGAGCGTACCGCAACCAAAGAACAACAAAAGGCACCACAGATACTTTCAAAACATCGTGGTACAGATCAAACACACTTTGTACTTGGTTTTCGCTCGTATAACCTATCAGACCCACGAAATATGGCGGCGAGTGTATTGGCGGGTGTGTTAGGTCAAGGAATGAGTTCGCGCCTTTTTCACAAGTTACGTGAGGAAATGGGAGTGTGTTACTACGTGCGTGCCGGAGATGAAGCAATGACTGACACAGGTGTGCTCAAAATATCTGCAGGTGTGACGACCGCGCGTCTTGAGGAAGTTATTGGAGAAATTATGAAAGAATTACGCCGTATTCGCGATGAAAAAGTGCCTGCCGATGAATTAGCAAAAACAAAAGAGCTCATGATGGGGCGTATTCAGATGGGGTTGGAATCATCAGATCAGCTCGGCATGTGGTATGGCGGTGAAGAAATCCTCAAACACCGAATTGAAACACCGGAGCAGACACTAAAGAAAATTGCACGCGTTACTGCACAAGACGTACAGAAAGTTGCGCGCGACATTTTCCAAAATAAAAATGTAAACCTAGCATTCATTGGGCCAAATAAAATAACACCGAAGCTTAAAAAGCTACTGACCATGTAATATGCAGTCATCAGATATTAGACAGCGGTTCCTGACATTTTTTGAAAAGCGTGGCCACGCGATTATTCCATCTGCATCACTTATCCCAGAAGGTGATGCGTCAACATTGTTTACGACTGCGGGTATGCAACCACTCGTGCCATATTTATTGAGCACACCGCACCCAAAAGGAAAGCGCCTCGCAAACATTCAAAAATGTGTTCGCACCGGCGATATTGATGATGTGGGTGACAATCGCCACCTGACATTTTTTGAAATGATGGGGAACTGGTCGCTCGGCGATTACTTCAAAGAAGATGCCATTGCGTGGAGTTATGCACTGCTTACTTCTCCTGATGAAGGATTTGGTTTAGATGCACAACGATTATATGTAACCTGCTTTGAAGGTAATGATGATGCACCGCGCGACGTTGAGAGTGCAGAAGTGTGGCAGCGTGCCGGCATGCCCGCCGACCACATTTTCTTTTTAGGGACGGAGGATAATTGGTGGAGTCCTGGCGAAACCGGTCCGAGCGGCCCCGACACTGAAATGTTTTACGATCTGCATCCTGAAGAGGGTGCACTGACAACACGTGAAGCATTTATTGACGCACAACAACGCGGGCGTGTGGTGGAGATTTGGAACGATGTGTTTATGGAATACGAGCGTCGCGATGGAAAAATTATTGGCAAACTTGCACAAAAGAATGTAGATACTGGTGCGGGATTAGAGCGTCTCGCCACGATTTTGCAAGGCAAACAGCATGTGTTTGAAACTGATATATTTGCGGCGCTGATTACCTATGCACACACACTGACAGACACTGAGCGTTCGCAACGTATTCTCGCTGATCACATGCGTGCATCACTATTCCTGATTGCTGACGGTGTTATACCTTCGAATACAGATCGTGGTTATATTGTGCGCCGTCTTATTCGTAGAGCGGTCGTGCACACCACTGCGCGCGCACTGACCGCAACAGAAATCGCGGGTTTTGTGCGTGTTATGGTAGAAACATATGGTGCACAACATCCTGCGCTGATACAAAAAGAACAGGAGATTGTAGCGGTGATTACTGAAGAGGTTACAAAATTTGCCCAGACGCTTGCGCGCGGGCTCAAGCAATTTGAAACAGCGGGAACAACTATCAGTGGTGCTGATGCGATGACACTTTTCACCACGTACGGATTTCCCTTTGAACTTATTGAAGAACTTGCGCGCGAAAAGCATATCACTGTTGATGTTGATGGTTTTCGCGCGGAAATGGAACAACACCGCATTCGTTCGCGTGCCGGATCAGAGCAAAAATTTTCAGGCGGACTTGCCGATGCGGCATCACCAGAAGTGGTGAAATTACACACCGCAACCCACCTGCTCAATGCGGCGCTCAAAAAAGTGCTCGGTACACACGTAAAACAGCGGGGAAGTAACATCACCGCTGAACGCTTGCGTTTTGACTTTGCACACAATGAAAAAATGACTGATGAGCAAAAACAGGCAGTGGAAGCACTCATCAATGAGTGGATTACCATGGGTATTCCGGTGGTACGCCGTGAAATGCCACGCAATGAAGCAGAAACATTGGGTGCAGAAATGGAGTTTGGTGCAAAGTACCCTGATGTGGTGTCGGTGTACAGTATTGAAACTGCAGACGAAAGTATCTCTCGTGAATTTTGTGGTGGTCCGCACGTAGAAAATACGCGCGACATCGGACACATTACCTTGAAAAAAGAAGAAGCAGTGGGTAGTGGCGTGCGAAGAATAAAAGCAGTGCTACAATAAGAGCACCGTGTTCTTATTTGGAAAATCAAAACACACTGAACAGAGCGTGCTTCTCTGCGTCATTGAAAGTGGTGCGGTGCACGCAGCACTGTGTCTCATGCGTCCCAAAAGCAAACCACTGCTTGTGCATGTTGCAACACACACTATTCCATTCCAAGATTCTTTTGATTTTGACAGGTTTGCTCGCACAACTCTGCAAGCGCTCGCCCAGAGTTGTGCTGACGTTATGGCAAAAGGTATTCCCCACGTATCATCCCGACGTGTGCGCAGTGGACATATTGATGCAGTATATTGCACATACGGTTCACCGTGGTACGTTGCGCAAACACAGCACGTCAATGTGCACCTAAAAAAGCCAGTAGGTATTACACAAAAAACCTTGGATGCGTTGATTGCAGAACATGCTGATGCAACACTCTCTGTGCCATTAGCACAACAGGGCGATGCGCCACGCATTCTTGAACATCATATTGTAGATATTCGTCTCAATGGCTACGCGCTGAAAAACCCGTTTGGCAAAACCGCTGATCGTATCTCGTTCTCCATTATTTCTGGTGGTGTTTCAAGTGCATTTTCAAAACTGGTAGAGGACGTGGTGAGTCGCTACGTAGTCACAAACCGTATTGTGCACCACGCGGGCATCGCGACACTCTTTTTTGGTACGCGCGATGCGCTTGCGGTAGGGGAGAGTTTCTTACTAGTGGATATATCGGCAGAATTGACTGATATTGCACTTGTGCGTAATGGTATTTTGCAAGAAACTATTAGTTTTCCTGTTGGTATTCGCACGTTGATGCGTTCTTTTGCGCATCAAACACGACTTATGCCACAAGAAGTACCCGGCGCATTGCGAGCGCTCGGAAGCGACGCACTCGCATCAAGCCGCGCATCCGCTCTTCAAAAAGCAGCGACGGCAACCCGTACCGAGTGGATCGATGCCTGTACGCGCGCACTTATACAGGTGTTGGCGCGTGCACCACTTCCACAGCAGGCATACATCTGTGGAGATTCCGATGCATTTTTATATGCCCGCGACGTACTTATTCCAACGGCACTTACACATCCACAGAGTGCTTCTGACATTACGAGCACTGTTGTGCTCGCAGAACACTACCGATCTGCATGCCTGGCTCGCTCAGGTGTCCGCCTTGCACACCCACTCGTGCCATGTTCTGCACTCCATGTCCACACTCTCCTGACTATGCAAAAACCCTAGGAGTTGTAGAATAATGGAGTTACTATAAAGACCTATTACTTAATCAGTATTTTACTTTCATGCAAGACATTGTCTCATCGCAAAAGCGTTCCATTCGGAACATTTCCATTGATCGTCCACAGTCATCATCTTCTGTAGGCGATACACAACCGCACGAGCAGACGGCGGACTCATTCGGTATGTCGTTGCCCCCACGTGTACGAGGCGGCGCTCCATCTCGATGGAAACGGTACGCAATTCGAGGTGGCATTGTTTGTGCGGGACTTATCGTTCTTGCTGTTGTACTTTCTTCACTCTTTTCACACGGCACCGTAACCGTTGTGCCAAAACGAAACCTCGTCTCACTTGACCATCCCTTCACGCTTCTCAAAACACCAACTGAAGAGAACACCGTGTCATTTAATACTGTCTCTATTGATAAGGAGGGCAATGTAGAAATACCCGCAACAGGGGAAGAGCGTATTGAGAAAGCTGCAACAGGGCGCATCGTGGTGTACAACAACTCATCAGAATCACCACTGCTTCTTATCAAGAATACACGATTTGCAACGCCGGACGGACTGGTATTCCGCACACCTACATCTGTATCAGTGCCTGGCCCAAGTAAAAATGCAAAGGGAGAAACCGTACCTGGCTCTATGGAGATAGAGGTGTACGCTGATGCAGTAGGGGAGAAATACAACATCGGATTGACTGATTTTGTCTTGCCCGCATTCCGTGAAAACAATGATCCGCTTTTTGAACAAGTGTACGCACGTTCCAAAACACCGATGGAAGGTGGCTTTGAAGGCGTCGTGCGCACCGCAGCAAAGGCAGATACAGACGCGGCATACTCAAATATCAAAACACAACTAGAATCTAACCTCACCGAAAGCATTCTTGCGTCAGTACCGGATGGCTATATTGCCATTCCTGAGACGGTTACGGTTTCCTTTGAAAACTTGCCAAATATGGACGGCTCATCTGCTGGTATGGTGTCAGTACGCATGAAGGGAACTGCATATGTTGCTGCACTGGAGGAAGCAGCACTTGGTAGCAGTATTGCCCGTCAGTTTGTTGCTGATTATAAGGGGGCACCAGTCCGTTTTCAGGACACCAATGCACTCACCATCACGACAGCCGCATCTTCAACAGACATCACCACTGCCACAGAACTACCAATTAAGGTAACAGGTGTGACTGACTTGGTATGGCAATTTGATCACGAACAACTTGCAGAAGATCTCGCTGGAAAGCGTCGATCTGCCGCAGATGCAATTGTTGACACCTACCCCGGAATTGAAAGCATGAATATTGCCATCAGTCCGTTCTGGCGCCGTTCGCTTCCATCTAATGTAGAAGACATCGATATTGTTGTTGATTCTACAAAATAAGGTATACTAGCGCCCCACATGGCAAAAATCCCAGAAGGTTCAGAACTTATAACAGGTATGGTCGTTGAAGCACTCGCCAACGCGCTCTTTCGTGTGGAAGTTGATCAGGTTCCTGCTAACCGCAAACCCGACGAAACGGACGAGGAGGCAATAGAGGGGGTAGAACAAAAACCATCGTATATCGCCCAGTTAGGCGGTAAAATGCGCCTCCACCGCATCCGTATTATTGTAGGCGATCGCGTAGAATTGCTGTTTGACCAGTACGGTGGCCGTCCTCGCATCATAAAACGCCTCTAATCCACGCCTGCAAGGCCGCCGTGGTGTTGCAGGGAAAGTCCTGCTGTGGTACATTATCTTGGCTTCACATACGGCCGTTTGGTCTGTGGTGTTGACGTCTGACAGGGACGCCTGTTTTAGGTTCTGTCAAAAATGCACGTATGCGCGTAAAATCATCAGTCAAAAAAAGATGCATCAAATGCCAGCTCGTCCGTCGCAAGGGTCGAGTCCGTGTTATTTGCGAAAACCCACGTCATAAACAGCGTCAAGGCTAATTTCTGTATTTTTATTTTATGCGTATTGCAGGTATTACACTTCCCGATAAGAAACAGATCGCATTTGCATTGACTGCAGTGTACGGTATTGGTCGTTCACGCGCCCTCAATGTGTTGACGGTTGCGAATGTTCCTGCGGACAAAAAAGCAGGGGAGCTTTCAGAGACAGAGGAGAACGCAATTCGAAAAGCACTGGAAGGATACATTCTTGAAGGTGATTTGAAGCGAGAAGTTTCAGGTAACATTAAGCGTTTGAAGGATGCGGGCACCAACCGTGGTATGCGTCACAGCCGTCGTTTGCCGGTACGTGGTCAACGTACAAAAACAAACTCTCGCACGGTGCGCGGTAACGTTCGTAAAACAATGGGATCAGGTAAGCGTAAAGTTGAACTCAAGTAATCTATGGGTAAGAAACGTGTTGCAACAAAATCAGGAGGAGCAGAAGGTACAGCACAAACAGCTGGATCACGTTCTGCACGTGCGAAGCGCCTTGATACAGGTGTGTTGTTTGTTGAAGCAACATACAATAACACCAAAGTATCGCTCGCAAGCAAAACCGGCGACGTTGTAGCGTGGTCATCAAGCGGTTCACTTGGATATAAAGGTGCTAAAAAAGGTACGCCATTTGCTGCTGCAAAGGTGGGTGAATTGCTTGGAGACCGCGCAAAACTCATTGGTATCCGCGAAATTGCCGTAGTAGTGAGTGGTGTGGGATCAGGGCGCGAGTCTGCTATCCGTTCTTTTGTTGCAAAAAGTGGTGCGAACATCACCGCAATGCAAGATCGAACACCTGTTCCATTTAATGGTCCACGTCCTAAGAAGCCACGTCGTGTGTAATTATTTCTATGCAACGTCCTAAACGATTCAAAATTGCTCGTCGCCTTGGTCCTGCTGTGTTTGAACAAACACAAACAGAACGTTTTGCGCTCTCAGAGGCACGAAAAAAGAAAGCACAGAGCAAAGACAAACATCGTCGCAACATTTCTGCGTACAACATCGCACTGCGCGATAAACAGCGTGTACGTTTTTACTATGGTGTTTCAGAGCGTCAGTTTTCTCGTTATGTAAAAGAATCAGCAGCACGCCCAGGCGATCCATCTGCAACACTCTTTGCAACGCTTGAACGCCGTTTGGATAACGTGGTGTTCCGCGCAGGTCTTGCACCAACACACCGTGCAGCACGCCAGATGGTTTCGCATGGCCACATCACCGTCAATGGCAAGAAAATTCGCGTACCATCACACATGGTGCACGAAGGAGATGTTGTTGCAGTACGTGAGGGTAGCAAGGGCTTGCGCCCATTCCAGAAAGATGGAGAGAAGAAGGAAGTAGCAATTGCATTGCCTGCATGGATTACGTTTGATGATGCGAAGAATGCGTGGAAGGTCGCTGGCACCCCACGTGCTGAAGAGATGCAGTCAGCTTTCAATTTTACGTCGATTGTAGAATTTTATTCACGTTAATCGCTTTTTTAAAGATTGAGTTATGGAATACGCGATTCATTTGCCATCACAGCCGAAAGTTGTCCTTGAAAAGGATGCGACCGGCATTTATCAAATTGACGGATTGTACCCTGGCTACGGCCACACATTGGGTAACTCACTCCGTCGCATCATTCTTTCTTCAATTCCAGGTGCGGCAATCACCTCGGTGAAGATTGAGGGTGTGCCACACGAATTTTCAACTATTGAGGGCGTCAAAGAGGATGTCATCACGCTGTTGTTGAATCTCCGCCAGGTGCGCTTCCAAATGATTGCCGACGAGCCACAAACCGTCACGCTTTCTATGAAGGGACCAAAGAAAGTCACTGCAGGAGACATTAAGGTTCCTGGCCAGATGCAAATTCTCAACCCTGATTTGTACATCGCCGAAGTTACCGGCAAAAAAGACATTGAGGTAGAAATGGTGGTGGAGAAAGGTCTCGGCTATGTGCCAAAAGAAAACGTACAAAAGGAGCGCGTCGCAATCGGCTCTATTGTATTGGATGCGGTCTTCACCCCAATCCGCCGCGCATCATATGAAGTAGAAAATATGCGTGTTGACGATCGTACAGACTTCAACCGCTTAAAGGTTATGATTGAAACCGATGGCACCATTACACCACGCGAAGTGTTGGAGCGCTCAATTGCAACAATGATTCACCAATTGAAAGCCGTTGTCGGTTTTCAAGAGGAAAGCTTTGAGGAAGCAGTAGTGAAAGAAGTGCGTGGAGAAGAATCTGCACCAGAAGCAGAGGTACCAGAAGGTGAAGATGCGAAAGAATTCTTGAAGACACGCATTGAATCACTCGGCCTTTCAACACGTACCGAAAATGCATTGTCAGAAGCAAATATCCGCACAGTTGGTGGTTTGGTACGCAAGCGTGAGAGTGACTTGCTTGACTTGGAAGGGCTAGGAGAGAAGGGTCTGCAAGAAATTCGCCGTGCATTGGCAAACTATGGTATTATCTTGCGCCAGTAGATCGTACAACGAAACACTATGAGACATCACAACGCAAACAGAAAATTTGGACGAGAACGGGGACAACGCACAGCGCTCCTTCGCTCTCTTGCGCGTGAGCTCATTCTCCAGGAGAAAATTAAAACGACAGAGGCGCGTGCAAAGGAAATTCGTCCTGTGGTAGAGAAACTTGTTACGAAAGCAAAGAACCCAACACTTGCAAATCGTCGCGCCCTTATCGCCTCACTTGCATCAACTGATCACGAACCAGTGCAGAAGTTGATTGATACGCTTGCACCGAAGTTTAAGGAACGTGCAGGTGGCTACACACGCATTACCAAACTTGGTCAGCGTGCAAGCGATGGCGCACCATTGGCAATGATTGAGTTTGTATAAACATATGATTACGATTGACGCACAAAACAAAAAAATGGGACGTGTTGCAACCGAAGTGGTGAAGGCGCTCCGCGGTAAAGACAGTGTTGCATTTGCACGCAACGTTGACCCAAAGCGTGACGTGACCGTTGTCAACGCGAGCAAGCTTGATGTCACTGCCAAGAAGTTGCGCACAAAGACATACACAAGCCACTCTGGTTACATTGGTGGATTTAAACGACGCACCATGGAACGTGTTGTGGAGAAGAAGGGTATGCAAGAAGCACTCCGCCGAGCTGTATACGGTATGTTGCCCGCAAACAAGCTACGCGCACGCATGATGAAACGACTAACTATCAACGCATAACACCATGACTACCGCACTTAAGACATACAACGAAGGCATTGGACGCCGTAAAGAAGCAGTGGCACGTGTACGTGTTACCCTTGGCCACCGTGGCAATCAGGTTACCGTCAATGATCGAGCACACACTGATTTTTTCAATACACAAGATTTACAGCACACCGCTATTGACGCACTCACCACTGCAGGTATCAACGAAGCACACGTAACTGCACATGTTCGTGGTGGTGGTATTCGTGCACAAGCAGAAGCAATCCGGCTTGGTATTGCACGTGCATTGCTCAAGTTTGATCTCGCACATCGTGCAGCGCTAAAAGCCGCAGGTTTTCTTAGGCGAGATGCACGTATTGTTGAGCGTAAGAAGTTCGGTCTCAGAAAAGCGCGACGTGCGCCTCAGTGGAGCAAGCGTTAGTTTACTCGTGTCGGCGTACACTTCCGATTGTCCTTACGTGTATCCGACGTACCGTTTTCTCTATGCATATGAAAAGAAAAAAAACACAACAACAAGATGCAGATGATGTGGAGCTTGTAGAAGAATCGGATACTACTGCAACACTAAAAACAAAAAATGCCACCGCCTTGCGCGATGCACTTGCGACTGCACGTGCGCAGGCCAGTGAATATCTTGATGGGTGGCAACGGGCAAAGGCGGATCTTATCAATTTTAAACGAGAAACAGAAGAAAAGCGCGCGCAACAGGTAAAATACGCAACTGAAGATCTCGTCGCACAGATCATCCCCGTCCTGGATTCTTTTGATATGGCATTTCGCAACACGGAGACCTGGCACCAGGCACCTGAAAATTGGCGGCGCGGTGTTGAATACATCCACGCACAACTACTTTCGGTGTTGAAAGAAAACGGTGTACAGCAACTGTCACCACTTCATGAGTGCTTTGATCCTGCACTGCACGACTCAGCAGAAACACGATCTGTTGACAGTCCAGAACGTGAGGGTATTATTTTGGACGTCATTCAGCGTGGGTATGCATTACATGATAAGCTGATTCGCGCACCGAAAGTTATTGTTGGACATTATCACGGTTAATTTACACTACTATATGGCAAAAATTCTTGGTATTGATCTTGGAACAACAAACTCAGCGATGGCATATGTCGTTGGTGGGGAACCAACCATCATTGAAAACGCGGAAGGAAACCGCACAACGCCTTCAGTGGTAGGTATCAGCAAGACCGGTGATCGCCTTGTAGGACTTCTTGCACGCCGACAAGCCGTAACCAATCCAAAAAACACCGTGTACGGTATCAAGCGCCTCATGGGACACCGTGCCGACGAACAAAGCATGCAGAAGGAGAAAGGTTCTGTACCGTACGAGATTGTGAGTGGTGCTGATGGTGGTGCGGCAGTGTCCATGAACAACACGGTATATCGTCCGGAAGAGATTTCAGCAATGATTCTTTCAAAATTAAAGGCAGATGCAGAGGCAAAGCTCGGGGAAACAATCACGGAGGCAGTTATCACAGTGCCCGCATACTTCAACGACTCACAACGCAAAGCCACAAAAGATGCCGGCAAAATTGCAGGTTTGGATGTAAAACGCATCATCAATGAACCGACGGCCGCGGCACTCGCGTACGGTTTCAATAAAAAGAAGAACGAACAAATCGTTGTCTTTGACTTCGGTGGTGGTACGTTTGACGTCTCAGTACTTGAAGTTGCAGATGATGTTGTGGAGGTAAAATCAACCGGTGGAGACAGCCACCTCGGTGGTCGCGATATTGACCAGCGTATCGTCAAACACATCCTTGAAGAGTTCAAAAAAGAGTCGGGGTTGGATATCTCGCAAGACCCGCTTGCACTGCAGCGTTTA
Organism: uncultured Candidatus Saccharibacteria bacterium; assembly: GCA_964520295.1. GTDB lineage: Bacteria > Patescibacteriota > Minisyncoccia > Phycocordibacterales > EsbW-18 > EsbW-18. The sequence goes on along the minus strand of CAZFMQ010000002.1, from coordinate 41,660 downwards.
GACGAGGCAGCAGAAAAAGCAAAGCACGAACTCTCAACAACTACTGAAACTGAAATCAACATTCCGTTTATTGCGTCAGACTCATCTGGACCACGCCACTTACTGGTGAAAATTACGCGCGCAAAGTTGGAAGAAATCACCCGCGAGTTTATTGAACGCGCGATGACCATCACCAAGCAGGTCATTGAAGATTCTCCATTCAAAAAAGAAGATATTGATGAAATTGTATTGGTAGGTGGGCAAACACGCATGCCGGCAATTCAAAATGCGGTAAAAGAGTTTTTCGGCAAAGAACCAAACCGTTCTATCAACCCTGATGAAGTGGTTGCTTTTGGTGCCGCCATTCAGGCAGGTATCTTGCAAGGAGATGTACGTGATGTGCTCTTACTTGATGTCACCCCACTCTCGCTCGGACTTGAAACACTCGGTGGTGTTGCGACAAAACTCATTGATAAAAACACAACTATTCCTGCGTCAAAATCACAAACCTTCTCCACTGCGGCTGACAATCAAACATCAGTAGAGATTCACGTTGTGCAGGGTGAGCGTCCAATGGCAATTGATAACCGCTCGCTTGGTCGCTTTATTCTCGATGGTATTCCACCAGCACCACGTGGCACGCCACAAGTAGAAGTATCGTTTGATTTGGATGCAAACGGTATTTTGACAGTGAAGGCAAAGGACAAAACATCAGGCACCGAACAATCAATCAAGATTGAAGGGAGCTCTACACTCTCTGATGATGATATCAATCGCATGAAGCAGGATGCGGAAAAACATGCAGAGGAAGACAAGAAAAAGAAAGAGCTTGCCGATGCGCGCAACCTCGCCGAACAAACTATCACCATTGCAGAAAAAGCACTGGCTGACGCCGGTGATAAGGTGCCTGCAGACATGACTGAAACAATTCGTACAAAAATTACTGAGCTCAAGAATACAAAAGATGGAGAGGATGTTGGCGCAATCAACACCGCAATTCAAACGCTCTCTAGTGAAATGCAGAAAATTGGTCAGCACATGCAACAAGATGCACAAAAGCCACCGGAAGACGCCACAGGTGAGCAACCACAGTCATAACAATGTCAAAAAACTATTACGATATTCTTGGTATTGAGCGGGGCGCATCAAAAGACGATATCAAAAAGGCGTTCCGCACACTCGCACATAAATATCACCCTGATAAAAAGGGAGGTGATGAAGCAAAGTTCAAAGAGATAAACGAAGCATACTCCGTTCTTTCGGATGATCAGAAACGCTCCGAGTACGATACGTATGGCAGAACCTTCGGTGCTGGTGGACAAGGAGGTTTTTCGGGCTTTGAAGGATTTGATTTTTCACAATTCACCAATGCCGGCGGATTCCAATTTGATCTCGGTGATATTTTTGGCGATATATTCGGTGGAGGAGGACGCGGACGAACGCGACGTGGACGTGATATTTCCATTGACGTAGAACTGACCTTCAAAGAGTCCGTATTCGGCATAGAACGAAAGGTACTCATCAGTAAAAACGCGCCCTGTGCAACCTGTAAAGGAAGCGGTGCAAAACCTGGCAGTAGTATGACGCAGTGTACGACGTGCGATGGGAAAGGAAAGGTGCGAGAGACAAAATCATCACTCTTCGGCACATTTGCAACAGTGGTGACGTGCACCGCTTGTTTTGGGCGCGGGGAAGTACCAAAAGAAAAATGCACCACCTGTCGAGGTAATGGTATTAGCAAACAAGAGCAAGAAGTGCGCATTGTTATTCCCCCAGGTATTGAAAACGGAGAAATGATTCGCCTTACCGGGGAAGGAGAAGCAATTCAGAATGGTACGTCGGGTGATTTATACGTCAAAGTACATGTTACGCCACACCCTGTGTTCCGCAAAGAGGGTGGCGATTTGGTCATGACGCTTCCTATAAAAATTTCAGATGCACTCACTGGAGCGAAGCTTCCGATTGAAACACTTGATGGTATGGTACAGCTCGAAATCCCACGTGGTACAAAACCAAATGATATTATTCGCATCAAGGATAAGGGCATACCGCTTACAGGTACTAAGCGAGGTGGTATATTAGTGCGCATCGTGTTTGCGATGCCAGAACGACTTTCTAAGCGCGCAGAAGAGCTCATTGAAGAACTCAAAAAAGAGGGTTTATAGGATCGTGGCTCCCTCTCCGCGCGAAAAAATGCTATGATGCCTGTATGGCAAAAGAGGGGAGCGACAACATGGAAAAGATAATCTCGTTGTGCAAACGGCGAGGTTTTATTTTTCAAGGTTCTGAAATCTATGGTGGACTAGCGGGCACGTGGGATTACGGTCCGCTTGGTGCTGAACTCAAACACAATATCAAAACACTCTGGTGGAAACGATTTGTAACCGACCGTGACGACATGTATGGCGTACATGCGGCAATTCTTATGAACCCGAAGGTGTGGGAGGCGTCAGGGCACGTATCAGGATTTTCTGATCCGTTGACTGAATGTACAAAATGTAAACGCCGATTTCGTGCAGACCAATTAGAGGATCACACAACATGTCCTGCATGTGGTGGGGCATTATCTGCTGCTCGCCAATTCAATATGATGTTCCAAACGAACATCGGTGCAGCAGAAGATGGCACCTCTATTTCATATCTGCGTCCAGAAACAGCAGGTGGTATGTTTGTAAACTTCAAAAATGTGCTGGATACCTTCCACCCAAAATTACCATTTGGCTTGGCACAAATTGGTAAGGCATTTCGTAATGAAATTGCACCGCGTGATTTTATATTCCGCTCGCGTGAATTTGAGCAAATGGAGGTTGAATACTTCGTACGCCCCGAGGACTGGGAACGGGCATTCGAAGAGTGGCGTGGCGTTATGCACGAATGGATGCGTGATATTGGACTGCATGCAGATCACGTGTATGAGCAAGAAATTGCAGAGGAGGATAGAGCATTTTACTCAAAGCGCACTATTGATTTTGAATTCGACTATCCATTTGGTCGCAGTGAATTATATGGACTAGCCTATCGCACTGATTACGATCTATCTGCACACGCACAACACTCTGGCGTTGATTTGTCATACTTTGATGAAGAAAAGAAAGAGCGCTTTGTGCCACACGTCATTGAACCATCACTTGGTGTTGATAGAACGGTGCTTGCAGTACTTACCGATGCGTATGATGAGGAGGACGTGGAGGGGGAGACGCGTGTTGTGTTGCGATTCAAACCCTCTGTTGCACCAATACAAGTTGCCGTACTTCCTTTGATGAAAAAAGATGGATTGGCAGATACAGCACGAGAGATTACGCGTACACTCAAAAAAGATAATGTGCGCACGATGTATGATGAAAGCGGTTCTATTGGTAAACGCTACCGCCGACAAGATGAAATCGGCACACCACTCTGCATTACCGTGGATTACGATACGCTAGAGCACAACACCGTTACGGTACGCGATCGAGATACCATGCAACAAGAGCGTGTCGCTATTGCCGATCTCTCTACGTATATTGCACAACGACAGTAACATATGCGCACGAAGATTCTCGTATCAGGTATCAAACCAACAGGCACATTGCATATCGGCAATTATTTTGGCGCGCTTAAGCAGTTTGTGGATTTGCAAGACCGTTACGAAAACTTTGTATTCGTCGCAAACTATCACGCACTCACCACAGTGCAGAATAAACAACAGTTAGAGGAGGATACGCTTAATATCGTGCGCGATTACTTGGCAGTGGGGCTTGATCCAACGCGCACGACGCTATATTTGCAATCACATGTGCCTGAAGTGACGGAGCTCACGTGGATGTTCAACACACTGGTAACTGTGCCATTTTTGTCACGGGCGCATGCGTATAAAGACAAAACAGCAAAAAATGAAGAGGCGACTGTTGCACTGTTTGATTATCCGGTGCTCATGACGGCAGATATTCTCTTATTGAGTGCCGATGTCGTACCTGTCGGACAAGATCAAAAACAGCACTTAGAATACGCGCGTGACATTGCACTTAAGTTCAATAATGCGTTTGGCGAAACCTTCACACTTCCCGAGCCACTCATTACAGAAACCGTTGCAACAGTGCCGGGTACTGATGGACAAAAAATGAGTAAGAGTTATAACAATACTATTCCGCTCTTTGCCACACGTGAAGAAATCCAAAAAGCGGTCATGAGTATTGTGACTGACTCATCGGGAGATATTCCAAAAAATGTCTACGCACTCCATACATTGTTCAAATCAAAAGAAGAGCTGGCGACACTGTATGCAGGGCATGCAGGTAAATACAAAATACTGAAAGAGGCGCTCATAGAAGATATTGATGCGTTTATTGCACCACTACGACAACGTCGTGCAGAGATTGCACAAGATGATGCGTATGTACACGAGGTGTTGCGCGATGGGGGGCGCAAAGCACGGGCTCGTGCACAAGAAAAGATGCATGAAGTGCGACACAAAATGGGTATTCTCTAGTTACCTTGTTTTCAACACAAAAAGAGTGAGCCATCATCAGCAGGTGCTATACTACAATACAAGTGGCCAATGGCTACGTTATCCATAGTATTTTTACGTATATGTTCAAAAATAAAAAAGTACGACTGGCAGTCATTATCGTACTACTTGTCATCGCTGGGTACTTGTACTTCACGATGTAATTAACACAAAAACTATGAACGAACAAATGCAAGACGGACTCAAAAAAGTCCTCACGAAAGCCACTGATTACAGTGGATCAAAAAGTCGAAAGGTAGGGAAGGGTATTCTGGGCGTTATTATCGTGCTTTTGCTTGGAGCGCTAGGCCTTGAAGCAACAAACAATGATTTTGACCTTGGCAAATTGCTCTCGGGAGAATCATTGTCTGAATCAAAAGTTATGCGTGATATGCAAGGAAATGTGGTAACCGACGGTTCAGGTAAAGCAACCGATGAATACAACTGTGAAGATTTTGCAACACAGTCAGAGGCACAGACATTCTTTGACAATGCAGGTGGTGTTGCTGGTGATACTAATAATCTTGACGGAGATTCAGACGGTGTAGCGTGCGAAAGCTTGCCTGCAACAGCTCGTTAGTTTCTTTTGTTCAAATAAAAAAGCGGCCGCGGGCTCTCAACGAGAGTCCACGGCCGTTTGGTTACACCACCCCGTCTCGAAGCTTCGGCTTCGGGTACTCAATCTGGTCGATGAAGCCCAACTGCAGGGCTTCATCAGCCGACCAGACTCTCGCCTGCCGGGACCACTGACGAAGCTTCTTCAGTGGTTGACCCGAGCGTTCAGCGAGCTCAACGAGATTCTTCTCGTTGAGTCGTTTCCCACTCTGGAGGCGGAATGAAAGGTCCGCCTTGCCCACCTCGATGGAGGTGGAGACCGAGTGAAACATGACTCGGCCATTTGGCCATGCAACACGAATGTCGCACGATTGCAGGACGGTGAAGGCGGCGGAGCCGGCATAGCCAGCCACGACCCCCACCACCACCGACTGCAAGGAGCGAATGGTGTCGCTAATGTAACGACCCATGTCCGCGTCACCGCCCCCCGAATCGATTTCCAATCGAATCGGAGCCGGTTTCTCGATGTCCAGCATCAGGAGCATCGTGCACAGCATCTCCTGACTTTTTCCGTTGACCGACCCCCGAAGAAGAAGCCGCCGTTGCTCAGCCAACTTCTTATTCACTTCCTCAAGCGACCAATCCATCTTGCCTCCTTTCTCCCACTTGGGGTTGTTGTGTGTAAACGAACACATCTCTGCCAGCATATTACCCCATAAAAAACAATATGTCAATTATTCTGTGTTGTCCCTTTGGCGTATACACAAAAGCATTTATACTGTCTGCATGCACAACAGAATCAGTATTGGGGATATAGCAGACAAGGTAGGACAGACCGTAACCATTGCGGGTTGGGTCGATATTCGCCGTGATCATGGAAAACTCATTTTTATTGATGTTCGTGACGAAACAGGCAAGATACAGGTTGTGGTAACGCCAAAGGCATCTGAAGCACATGACGTTGCTTCAAAACTTCGCTCTGAGTGGGTTATTACACTTGAAGGAGAAATAAAAGCGCGCCCAGACAACCTTGTAAACAGCAACGAGCCAAACGGTGCTGTTGAATTCGCTGCAACATCAATCACTGTGCTCTCGGAAGCAACGACGCCACCGTTTGATCCAACCCAAGACACGTTCGGTATCAACGAAGAAACACGTTTAAAGCACCGATATGTAGACATGCGCTCATCACGCATGCAAAAAAACATCCGCATCCGATCCGAATGGGTGCAACTGTGTCGCGAGTATCTTTTTTCACAGGGATTTGTTGAAATTGAAACACCGCTCCTTTCACAGGCAACACCTGAAGGTGCCCGCGACTTTCTTGTGCCATCACGCCATGTACCAGGCAACTTTTACGCCCTCCCGCAGTCACCCCAGCAGTATAAACAACTTCTCATGGTCTCAGGGTTTGAAAAGTACTTTCAGGTAGCTCGCTGTTTACGCGACGAGGACCTCCGCGCCGATCGCGGTTTTGAATTTACCCAGCTCGATTTAGAAATGGCATTTGTTACACAAGAAGACGTGATGAACACCATTGAGCAGATGGTCATCTACGCCGCACAAAAACTCGGACGCACTATCAAGGAGATTCCATTCCCGCGCATCTCGTACAAAGATGCAAAAGAGAAATATGGCGATGACAAATTTGACTTACGCACAGATGAGGAGAAAGAGCAGGGTATTTTAGCCTACGCGTGGGTCGTGGACTTTCCGTTCTTTGAGAAAACCGATACTGGCGACTGGACGTTCTCACACAACCCATTCTCCATGCCAAAACCAGAGCATCTGGACTGGCATATGAAGGGCGAACACATTGAAGATATTGTGACACAACAATACGATTTGGTTTGCAACGGCTATGAATCAGGCGGTGGTTCCATTCGCGCACACCGACCCGAAATCTTAGAGGCAACATACAAAATCATGGGGTACAGCGCTGAAGAAATTCACAATAGCGTCGGACACATGCTTGAAGCGTTTTCATACGGCGCACCGCCACATGGTGGTATTGCTCTTGGTGTTGAGCGCAACGTTATGAATCTTACCGGTGAGACATATCTACGCGAAGTTATTGCATTCCCAATGACCGGAAAGGGTAATACTGCGGTCATGCACGCACCAAACCCCGCAACATCCGCACAACTCAAGGAACTCGGCATTGCCGTTATTAAAGAAGAGAAGAAAAAATAGTGTGCTATGGAGGAGCAATTTGTAGTCAAAACTCCAGTATTTGAAGGGCCTCTTGAAGCGCTTCTCACGCTCATTGAAAAGCACAAACTACACATCAGTGATATTGCGCTTGCACAGGTTGCTGATGAATACATGGAGTACGTGCGTCGCCTGACGCAATTTCCTACACACGATGTCGCACACTTTGTACTCGTGGCATCAACACTGGTACTCATAAAATCAAAATCACTTCTTCCTGAATTTACGCTCACCACAGAAGAGGAGGGGAGTATATCTGATTTGCAAGACCGTTTACGTCTCTATCAGCAAGCACGCGCACTATCCCAACACGTACAGGAACGCTTTGGTGCCACCATACTTTTTCCACGAGAAGAAACAACGCTCGCATTTGAGCCGGTGTTTGCGCCACACGCGTCCATTACCACGCCACGCATCCTAGATGCTGTGCGCGGTATTATTGCGCGTCTTCCAAAAAAAGAAACGTTCAAAAAAGCAGTGGTAGAAAAAATTATGTCTCTTGAAGATATGATGTCGCACCTTACCACACGCATACAATCAGCAATTTCTATGCGCTTCTCTGAATTTGCAAAAAAACACCACGAGAAAGAATCCACACCACGAGAAACAAAAGTGAACACAATCGTCTCATTTCTTGCTATGCTAGAACTCGTCAAACAGGGTATGTTGGCAGTACGACAACACGCCGCATTCAATGATATTGAAATGGAAAGTGCTTCGGTACACACACCTCGCTATAGCGCATAACACTTATGACTTCCTACGCAGCACAGATTGAATCTATACTTTTTTTCAAAGGCGAGCCTGTCTCTGTAGAGGAGCTGGCCCATATGCTCGGACTCTCACACGACGCTCTACAAACCGCACTGTCAGAACTTGCCGAAGTATTAGAGCGCGACGAGCGAGGTATCCGTTTGATGCATGCCGACGGCACCTACCAACTCGTTACAGCACCTGCAATGTCTGAAAAAATTCAAGCGCTTATCAAAGAGGATTTACAAAAAGGCCTCAGTAAAGCAGCCCTAGAAACACTTTCTATTATTTTGTACTACGGTCCTATTACACGTGCACGCATTGACTACATTCGTGGTGTTAATTCGTCATTTTCTATCCGCGCACTTTCTATTCGTGGGCTCATTGAACGTGCAGAAAACAAACACGATCAGAGAAGTTTTGTGTACACCCCCTCTATGCAATTACTATCGTACCTCGGTGTTACTGATGTCGCGCAGCTGCCAGACTACACACAGGTACAAGAAGACATTATGCGCTTTGAACAACAGCACAATGAAGAATCGTCAGAAACAAACGCATAGGATATGCATGGTAAACCCGGAAAAAACCAAATACCGTATTTGCTTATCGCCGTGCTTGTTGCGGGAGTTAGCGCATTACTTATAGTTCCTTTTTTTATTGATACAACACGCAACGATACAGACGATCAACAAGCACAATCACTACCAACGCTGTCCGTGCCTACCCTTGAAGCGCGCGCCGCGTTTGTGTACGACGTGCGCAATAATCATGTGCTCTTTCAAAAAAATGCCGACGAACAACTACCACTTGCCTCTATTACGAAAATCCTAACTGTTCTTACTGCTCAAAAAGTATTTTCCCCCGACACAATCATCACTATTACAGAAAATGCATTAGCCGAGGAAGGGGATAGCGGTCTGCTTGTAAACGAAGCATGGGTGCTTGATGAGCTTTTGAAATTTATTTTGATTACATCATCTAATGACGGTTCGGCAGCACTCCAAATCACCCATGACAGCGCCAACACTGAACGCTTCACCACTATCATGGATCGCCAAGCGCAGGAGCTCGGCCTCTCCTCATTTTCTATCAGGAACGTTACGGGGCTGGATACACCAGATACCGTTCGTGCAACTAATTACGGCTCCGCGCGTGATGTTGCTACCTTATTCTTATACGCTCTCCACACCATACCCAACATCCTTGACGCCACTCGCGCAGGTACCGCCACCATGCATTCTTTGACGCATACCCACCGCATAGAAAACACCAATGAAATCATAGACGCTGTATCAAATGCGGTCGGCGGAAAAACAGGATTTACCGACGCCGCGGGGGGCAATCTGGTAATGTCATTTGATCGCGATATCGGCAACCCTGTCATACTGGTTGTCCTTGGATCGAGCAAGGAAGGGCGCTTTACTGACATGCAACGACTTGTCAACGCAGTCCGTACTGCACAATTCTAATTTCGCGCTACACTAGCACTATGGAAGCCCTCACCGCCATTAAAATTATCGCACCCACCACATTCTCCTTTTTCATCGGTATCGTCATCACGCCGATTATCACGCACTATCTCTATAAAAAAAGTATTTGGAAAAAACGCGCAGGGAATACCAAAGGATTGGGGGACGCGCACGGTACACCTATTTTTAATGAACTGCACAAAGAACGCGAAACGAAAACCCCGCGCATGGGGGGATTGGTCGTTGTGTGTTCTGTTATAGCGACACTTGTTTCATTTTGGTTGCTATCTTATTTCGGCACAGGTGGCCCATCAGGAAAAATTGACTTTCTTTCTCGTGCACAAACATGGCTACCGTTTGCAGGTTTTCTCGTTGGTGCAGTGGTCGGTTTTATTGAAGATCTAGTGGTGGTCTCCGCATCACCACGTTTTCCTGACGGGTTGCCGTTTCGTTTTCGTGCGCTTCCCATTCTGCTGTTCGGTGCTTTTGTTGCATGGTGGTTTTACACAAAATTGGGCATGTCAGAAGTGTACGTACCATTTTATGGGCACTTTGATTTAGGTATTTGGTTTATTCCTTTCTTTTTATTTGTACTGCTATCAGTGCTTGCCTCTGGTGTCATTGATGGTATCGATGGCTTGGCGGGTGGGGTGTTGGCAACTGTATTCTCAGCACTCGGTGTCATTGCGGTCTTTCATAACCATATTGATATCTCGGCGTTCTCCTTTGTCATTGTAGGTGGCTTGCTCGCATTTTTATGGTTCAACATTCCTCCTGCTCGTTTTTATCTCACCGAAGTTGGTTTTTTGCCATTGGCCGTTGCGCTTACCATTATTGCATTCCTCACGGATACGGTACTGCTATTGCCTGTGCTCGCCTGTATGCAGTTTGTAACAGTCGTCACCAATGCACTGCAAGTCGCATCTAAGAAAATTCGCGGAAAGAAAATATTTCTCGTTGCACCTATTCATCACCACTTTGAAGCAATCGGGTGGCCGGCGTATAAGGTCACTATGCGCTACTGGGTGCTCTCCATCATTGGCGCCACCATTGCCGTGTTGCTTGCTCTGATGGGGTAGGTGTCATACCACAACATGAAAAAATCAGTTGATACACCATTTTTGGTTATAACAATTTTGCTCGTCTCCCTTGGCTTTTTCGTTTTTTTATCAGCATCAATGGGTTTGCTCGCGCGTGAAGATGCCAACATTACCGGGCAGCTCACGAGTCAGGTGCTCGCCATTGTGTTGGGATTAGGATTGCTCATTGGCGCAACAAAAGTACCAACACGTTTTTGGAATAAGTATGCATTCTATATTTTTATTGGATCATTCATCACAACATGTCTTGTGTTTATTCCCGGTATCGGCTTTGAACACAACGGCGCCAACCGTTGGTTGAACCTCGGCCCGCTGCCATCTCTCCAGCCTTCGGAGTTTTTGAAGTTTGCATTTATTCTCTACTATGCCGCGTGGTGTACCGCATTACAACGCAAAATACGCACACTACAGTACAGCTTGCCCCCACTACTCATTTTGCTTGCGCTCTGTGCCATTCCGCTTATTCTTCAACCTGACTTCGGTACACTCATTATTATTGGTACGGTTGGTTTCGCAATGCTTATTGCATCAGGCGCATCATGGAAGCACATTCTAGCACTTGCAGCAGTTGGCTTCGCATTTGTCGCTCTTATATCAACAACGGTACCGTATGTGCACTCACGTCTGACAACCTTTTTACAACCAGGACGTGATCCACAAGGTGCTGGGTATCAAATCCAACAATCACTCATAGCAGTTGGATCTGGTCACATCACTGGTAGGGGATTTGGACAAAGCGTGCAAAAGTTTACCTTTCTCCCAGAACCAGTCGGTGATTCCATCTTCGCGGTATTTGCAGAAGAGTGGGGATTTATTGGAGCAATCATACTTATCACATTATTTGTCGCATTCCTGTCTCGTGGCTATAGAATCGCCATACGATCACCTAACACATTTCCACGCATTCTCGTGGTGGGATTGGTCACATCAATCGTTGCACAATCGTTTATGAATATTGGCTCTATGCTCGGTGTCATGCCACTGACAGGGGATCCACTCGCATTTGTCTCTCAAGGTGGCACCGCTCTACTTATGACACTACTGGAAGTCGGCATCATACTTGGGGTCTCTCGTAACACAACAAAGGCCTAGCGTACTATTTTTGATATATTGCGCGTGGCGGGCTATACTGTACACATACAACCGCGGCTACGCGGTAGGGAATTATTATGCGCATTGTACTTACAGGCGGAGGATCGGGAGGGCACTTTTTCCCAATGATTGCGGTGGCGCAGCAAATTCGCGCTATTGCAAAAGAAGATCGTTTGATTGAGCCGGAGTTGATATACATGGGAACGGAAGAATATGATCCTGAAGCACTTCTTGAAAACAACATATCTTTTCGGCACATAAATGCAGGGAAGCAGCGACGATACACCTCCATTAAAAACTTCTTTGATTTGTTCAAAACAGGTCTTGGTTTGCTCAAGGCGATTTTCAAACTATTTTTTATTTTCCCTGATGTGGTGTTCTCAAAGGGCGGGTACGTCAGTGTGCCTGTGGTGATGGCGGCGCGCGTATTCGGCATCCCTGTCGTTATTCATGAATCAGATGCTGTCCCGGGACGAGCTAATACGTGGGCCGCGCGGTTCGCGCGCCGCATCGCGGTATCGTATCCAGAAACCGCACAACTCTTTGAACGACTTACTAAAAAACCGTCAGGTAAAATAAAAATTGCGCTCACCGGTAATCCTGTGCGTAATGAAATGCGCACCGTCAGCCCCGCTGGTGCACACGAGTTCCTCAAGCTTTCACACGATACGCCAACCATTCTCATTCTCGGCGGTTCACAGGGTGCTTCAGCAATCAACGAAACACTTATTGAAGCACTTCCACTACTTGTAGAACACTATCAAATTCTCCACCAAACAGGGAAAGCGAACTTTGAGGTAACAAAAGAAAGTGCCAACACCATTCTTGAAAATAATCCATATCAAGAACGCTACCATCCATTTCCATTTCTCAACATTGTCGGTCTACGTATGGCAGCGGGTGCGGCAGATTTGATTATTTCACGCGCAGGTTCTGGTGCCATTTTTGAAATCGCACTCTGGGGTAAACCATCTATCCTTATTCCAATCCCACAAGATGTCTCACATGATCAGACACGCAACGCATTCTCGTATGCACGTACTGGTGCAGGTATTGTAGTGGATCAAGCAAACCTCACACCCAACCTCCTTACCGCAGAAATTAACCGTCTCATGGAGTCAGATGAAACGCGACAGAAAATGAGTACCGCCGCACAGCAGTTTGCAAAACCAGATGCAGCGCGTACCATTGCGCGCGAAATACTTGATTTAGCCCTCGAGCACGAAGAGTAATATGACCAACGTTGTTACCAGATTTGCACCATCACCAACTGGCTTTCTACATGTCGGTGGCGTCCGCACTGCATTCTACAATTTTCTTTTTGCACGTAAACACAATGGAACCTTTGCACTTCGCATTGAAGATACTGACACTGCACGTAATCGCGAAGAATGGGCTGTCGGATTGGAAGAGGATTTGGCGTGGTTGGGACTTACGCATGATGTGTTTGCTAAACAGTCAGAACGTACAGAAGTATATCGTGATGCTGTCAAGAAACTTATTGACGACGGACACGCATATATATCTCAGGAGACGCCCACAGAACCAGGACAACGTGATACCGTGGTGCGCTTTCGTAACCCAAACAAAACCGTGACCATCAATGATCTTGTACGTGGCGAGGTAACTGTAGATACCACCGATCTGAAAGATTTTATTATTGCGCGCTCTGTGGATGAGCCGTTGTACCACCTTGCCGTTGTGGTAGATGATGCCGCCATGGGTATCACGCATGTCATTCGCGCCGAAGAACACCTCTCTAACACACCACGCCAAATTCTTATTCAAGAAGCACTTGGCTATCCGCGTCCCACCTACGCGCACCTACCACTCGTACTCGCCACGGATAAAAGCAAATTATCAAAACGCAAGCATGGAGAAACAGTCTCGCTGACCTACTATCGCTCTCGTGGCTACCTTCCGCACGCGCTGCTCAATTTTTTGCTACTCCTCGGCTGGAACCCGGGTACTGATCAAGAGTTTTTCAGTATGGATGAGATGATTGCACAATTTGATCTCGCAAAAGTGCAGAAGGGTGGGGCAGTGTTCAATACGGAAAAACTAAATTGGGTCAACAAACACTACATCACCGCCATGGATACGAATGAGCAGTGGGAGTGGGTTGACCGCTTTACACCAGAGCACTACAACAGAACGGTACTCAAAAAAATACAACCGCTTATTATTGATCGCATCTCTGCATTTGGTGAAATCGCTGACGCGTTTGCAAATAATGAGTTTGTATATTTTTTTGAACAACCGTCATACGATGGCGTAACGCTCACATGGAAAGACACATCTGCAGATAACGCACGGACACATCTGCAACACTCTCTAGAGGTTATAGAGACCTTAGCAGACACCTTCACACCCGAAACTATCAAAAACGCACTGTGGGAGTATGCAGAGGCCCAAGGACGTGGCGCCGTGTTGTGGCCGTTGCGCGTGGCACTTTCAGGGCAAGAGCGATCTGTAGATCCCTTTACCATAGCCAGCGTGTTGGGTAAACAAGAGACATTTGTGCGCATCAAAAACGCACTGCAACACCTCTCATAATCATGCGTACATTTCTTTTTCAATTTGGATTGATAACACTACTGCTTGTCAGCACTGTTTCAGTGCGCGCGCAATCAGTCAACGAGCTCTATAAAAAAATTGAAGAGAAACAATCACAGATTGAACAACTTGACCGTGATATCAAAAAGTATGAAGCGGAACTACAAAAAGTAGGTGCGGAACGCGGCACACTTGAAGTGGCAATCAACGAATTGAACATCACACGCCAAAAATTACTTTCTGATATTTCACTCACACAAAGAAAAATTGAACAGGCAGAGATTTCTATTGAACGTCTCTCGCTCACCATTGGTGAACAGGAAAACCGCATCGCCCGCAATAACACCGTGCTTATGGAGGCACTACGCACCGTGCAAGCATCTGATAATGAAACCTTTGTGGAATTAGTATTGGGACACAATTCGTTCAATGATTTGTGGACTGAGGTAGATCAGTTGGGTCAGCTACAAGATACTGTACAAAGCGAGCTGGCAACATTACGTGCACTCAAAGAAGAGTTATCATCACAACGACAGGAAGAACAAAAAACGCATGAAATACTCTCATCGTATAAATCAAAATTAGATGGTCAGAAACAAGTCATTGAAGTAAACAAGCAAGAGAAAGATCAATTACTCTCAAGCACTAAAAGCAAAGAAGCAGAATATCAACGTTTACTAGAAGAAAAACGTGCCGCCGCAAAAAAGTTTGAAAGCGAGTTGCAGGATTATGAAGCACAATTGCAATATGCTCGCGATCCTTCCAAGCTTCCACAAAAGGGAAGTGGGGCACTTCGATGGCCCGTGGAGAGCCCAGTACTGACACAGGGCTTCGGCTTGACAAGTTTTGCAAGAAGTGGTTCTTATGGATACGATAAAAGCGGTCAACCGAACCCACACCGTGGTATAGATTTCCGTGCGTCTGTTGGAACGCCGATTTTAGCAGCCGCATCAGGAACTGTGCGAGACGCGGTGAACATGGATGCGGTTAAAGGTTGCTACTCGTATGGTCGCTGGATTCTTATTGATCATGATAACGGACTTTCTACGCTCTACGCGCACCTTTCGGTCATGTCAGTATCACATGGAGAAAAAGTAAGCGCAGGACAGATTATTGGATACGCAGGTGCCAGTGGCTATGCCACAGGACCACACTTGCACTTCACTGTATTTGATAAAAACGCGGTGCAAGTATCACCATTCTCATGGAGCATCGGCTGTAAGAACACTAAAGTACCGTACGCACCATACGAGGCATATTTGGACCCAACTGAGTATTTGCCGAAGTAGATATGCTACTATATTCCTATGTACTCTAAGACAACCACAGGCGGTTTCTTACAGATTATTCTTATCATTGTTATTGCAGTCATCGCGCTTGGCTACTTTGGTATCAAGTTGACGGATATACTGGCATCTCCAATCGTACGTGAAAATCTAGAGTTCTTATGGAATACGGCACGCGAAATTTGGAATTCATTTTTAAGTGAACCAGCGCATTGGATATGGGAACACATCATACGATTCTTGTGGGAATTATTACTGCGTGGATTAGGAATTGAAACAACACCGGCATAGAGGCCGGTGTTTGTGTATAGTTAAAGATGCACCTTTTTGTGTATACTGAGTGTCGTCAAAGATACATTGTGCGACATTACTATATTCGCAAAGGCCATATACCCTCTAAAGGGATTATTGACAGTTCTTTGCTTTCGTGAGGCCTGATGCTTGTGCATCTTGCTCAGTGGCATACCATATCTTGTTCTCCTCTTTTATTTGCAATGCCCCGGGGCACCAGGGGTGGTGGTACTTGGTGCCGTTTAGAGAGGCCACAACACCCCCTTCCCTGATTTGCCTAGGAGGGGAGGATCTTTGGCTCTCTGAGGTCATTTTAGGAGCTTCTGGAAGCTGTAAGAGTAGCGGTTGTGTCTCTTCCCTATTCTGTATAATCCGACCCGTCCAAAACGAGCTCAGACACCCCAAAAGAGCCACGATGAGCACCGCGGCGTCTCGCAGGAACACGGAAGCGCGGGGCTTGTGCTGAAGCCAAAAAACCTGTATACTGCTCAGGACTTTTTCTAATAGTAACGACATATGGCACATCGAAAAGCTGGAGGAACAGCGAAAAACCTACGCGATTCAAAACCAAAGTATTTGGGTGTAAAAATCGCAGACGGACAGAAGGCAAAGCCAGGTGCAATTATTGTACGCCAGCGTGGTACACGCATTGAAGCGGGCAAGAACACACGCATGGGCAAAGATCACACGGTCTACGCCGTTGCCGACGGTACCGTCAAGTTCGGCGAGAAGCGTTCAGTTGCATTCAACGGAAAAACTTCCCGTCAGAAAATTGTAAACGTTGTAGGATAAAATCCTGATAAAATCCCCTCGGCATGGCCATGCCGAGGGGATTTTAATTTCCTCACCAATGCCGACGGGCTAATCATCGGTTGCAAAACCGAGTTGAGTAATGAGGGGAACGAGGGTACTAAGCCCCTCGCGCCGCCCCTCCACCTATTTTCAAAAAAAGACCCCATCAAAGGGGTCTTTTTTTGAATGCACGCCCGAGTCATGCTTGCGCCTTGCTCAGAACGTCCTAAACGGGGCGGATATAAAACGTATTCTAAAAAATTATTTCATCTCTTCAACCGTCAATGTGAGTGTACCTGTATGTGCACCACTACCAATGGTGATAGATGTTGTACCCAATGTTTTGATTGGCTCATCACTGTGTATCTGATCAGGAGTGATGGTAACGCCAAGCTGATCGTACACTGCAGATGCAATGCGTTCTGGATGCAACGAGCCAAACAATCCACCTTGCTCGTTCGCCTTTTCTTTCATGGTAATGCTCTTGCCATCTAGTTGCGCAACACTCTTTGCAAGCTCTGCATCAAGTGCTTCTTTTTGTGCCGATGCCTGTGTCTTCAATGCTTGAATCTTTGCGCGTGCTGCGGGCGTTGCCGCTTGTGCCGATCCTTTTGGAATAAGGCAGTTCAATGCAAAACCGTCCGATACCGTGACGATATCGTACCGCTTCCCCACCTTTGCAACGTCTTTCAGTAATATAACCTCCATGGGCTACATAGTACTACCTTCCAAGGAGAATCTCAATCGCCTTTTCCAGCTGGGTATCCACCCCTTCCGGAGCATCAGAATCCTGTGCGACAGCCACATCTGGCTCCAAACCACCATCTGAAATTGAGCGACCATCCGGTGTAAACCATTTACCAATGGTGAGTTTGATAGAAGTATCGCCAGTGACGGGTATAAGCTCTTGTACTGACCCTTTTCCATACGTGGTCTCACCCACTAACTGTGCGCGCTTGTGCTCTTGAAGCGCACCCGCCAAAATTTCTGATGCAGATGCAGAACCTTTGTCCACAAGCACCACGACGTCGGCATCAGGGGAGACGAGTGTGCGTCCTGAACTGCGATACTCGTGCTCTTCACTTCCCTGCTCTGAACGCTCTGATACCACCACCACACCTTCAGGTAAAAAGTATCCTGCAATAGCAACGGCAGCACCAAGAATACCTCCTGGGTTACCACGCAAATCCAACACCATTTTATTCGTACCTGACTGTGCAAACTCACGAAGTGCGCCACGCACACGCGATGCCGATTGCCCATCAAAATTGTACAGCGACAGAATAAACACGCCGTCGCGAATCTCCGTGTCTAGCGTAGGAATTGCAATTTCTTCACGCACGATTGGCACATCTAGAAAGTCACTCTCCCCTTCTCGTGCAATCGTCAATTCAACTTTCGTGCCGATGTCACCACGAATGCGCAATACCGCTTCGTCCACAGAAAAATCAGTCGTCAGCTCTCCATCAATTTTGACCACCACATCACCCGCGCGAATACCTGCGCGTTCTGCAGGCGTACTTTTTAGTGGCGTGATAACGGTAATCACACCATTACGTTTACCAATCTCCATACCCACACCACCAAAACTACCCGCGATCATGTCATTGAAAAACTGGGTGTCTTGGGGAGGAAGGAAAACAGAGTATGGATCATCCAACGATCCGAGCAATCCAGAAATCGCGCCCCATACTTTTTCCTGTGATGAAACGGAACCTACTTCATAGTAACGCTCGTTGATGATGTTCCACGCTTTCCAAAAATCAGAGAAATCAGCATCAACATCGGCGGGTGTATCAATGTTTGTCGCGCCTGTTGCCACCGTTACCGGGTCTACAGAACCCTGTCCCGTATAAAAACCGACGCAAAACAAGAGTGCGCCGAGTACAAGATACCCACATCGTTTTAATGCATCATGCATAGCCAAATCAGTATCGCATAGAGTAGAATAGAACAGCAAGGAATAACGACTATGCTATCTCTCTACAACACACTCACCCGTCAGCAAGAACCCTTCTCCCCTGTCGATGGCACCACCGTGCGCATGTACAACTGTGGGCCGACCGTCTACGATCGCGTGCATATTGGCAACCTCCGTGCATATATTTTTGTAGACACGCTACGCCGTGTGTTGCAGTACGAAAAACTCACCGTCCAGCAGGTCATGAACATCACGGACGTAGGACACCTCACATCCGATGGTGACTCTGGTGAAGATAAAATGAGCAGAGGCCTACAACGCGAAGGACTGCCGGTGTCACTCGATGGTATGCGCGAGCTTGCTGATCGCTATACACGCGCATTTGAAGAAGACATTGCGACACTCAACATTTTGCATCCAACGATGATGCCACGCGCGTCTGAACACATCAGTGAGCAAATTGCGCTGATTACTACGTTGGAGCAAAAAGGTTTTGTGTACCGCACGTCTGATGGATTGTATTTTGATACACAGCGCGATAGTGCCTATGGCCGTTTAGGAGGACTAGCAACTGGCGATACGCACGCGCGCGTTGAAGAAAACCCAGAGAAAAAGAATGCGCGCGATTTTGCGTTGTGGAAGTTCAACGATGCGCTCGGTTGGGAAAGTCCGTGGGGCAAAGGGTTCCCTGGATGGCACCTTGAGTGCTCTGCAATGGCAATGAAGTACTTAGGCGAGACATTGGATATTCACACCGGTGGTATTGATCACATCTCCGTGCACCACAATAACGAAATCGCCCAATCAGAAAACGCCACCGGCAAACCATTTTCACGATTTTGGGTACACAATAATTTCCTCACTATTGCTGATGAAAAAATCAGCAAATCATTTGGCAACGGCATCACACTTCCCGACCTCGTTGCACGCGGTATTGCACCGTTAGCATTTCGCTACTGGGCTCTGACGGCGCACTATCGTTCAGCGGTGAATTTCACATGGGAGGCGCTTACGGGCGCGCAGACCGCGTATGAAAAACTGCGCGCGCGTATCACTGAGCTCGCCGAGCACACAGGTGGCGTAGTTGATGTTGCGTATGATGCAGAGTTCCGTGCTGCTCTTGATGACGATCTCAACACACCACAAGCACTCTCCTACATTTGGGAATTACTAAAAGACGATGAAGTACGCGATGCAGACACATATGCCACCATCATAGCGTGGGATGCGGTACTTGGATTGAAACTTGAAGAAACCGAAACACTCACTATTCCCGATGACGTGCAGGCACTTATGCATCGCCGCGAACTCGCGCGCGACGCAAAACACTGGGATATGGCAGACACGTTACGCCAAGAGATTGAAGCGGCAGGATTTGAAGTCAAAGATACTCCCGAAGGTCAAAAACTTTCAAAAAAGTAATCTGCTTTCTGGGCTCGAAGCACGCCGTTGGCGCTTCGGGCCTTTATTAAAAAGAAAAGCCGACAGAACATTCGTTCTGTCGGCGATGTTTGAGAGACGTGAGCATTACTGCTGCCACTCTCTGACCTCATGCCCGCAACGCAGGCATGTGGTGGTGGTTTTGCGAGAGTACCCTCCGTTTCCGAAAGACGGAGGGTACTTCTTCGTTTCCACGCGAGTGAACCAACTACCACACCGTTGGCAGTGGTGCATTGCTACAAGGGTAGAATATAGTGCTACCGCCACACAGGCGCCAACAATGGACACCACATGGAAAAGATTGCCCGATTTCCATGAGACACCCCACACCACATGCATCAAAAACATGGTGGCTGGTACCGTCACCAGCACACTCAGAACAGATTTCAGGAGTTGATTTCTCCTGAACCTTGCTTCCCACTCCTTCATTTTTGCTCCTTTCCAAGGGTTCCAGTGCCCTTGCATCTGCGACAGTTATACATGATTTTTTACTCACCTGTCAATATCCCTTTCCTGTTCCCTGTACCCCGCCTGCGCGAGCAGGCGGGCGTGCCTACTTTTCCCCACCCCACACACAGGCACTCCACTTTCAGCAAGATGCACCTCGCACGCTGTACATGGTACTATGCGCATATCTATGAACGCGGCACCAAAAAACCCACATCCTGTTCGTACGCCTCCACAAGATGTTGAGGCAGAAAAAGCGCTCCTTGGTTCTGTGCTCTTACGTCCTGAAGCCATTCATGAAGTGGTAGACATCATCACACATGATAGTTTTTACGCGCACAAACACAGAACAATTTTCGCGGGCATGTTTGATCTCTTCAAGAAAGGCGAAGCCATTGACCTCGTCTCGCTTTCCTCTCGCCTCAAAGAACGCAAAGAACTTGAAAGCATCGGTGGTATGGCATACCTCACTTCATTGGTGGATACCGTGCCATCGTCCATGAACGCAAAGCACTACGCGGAAATCGTGCAAAAGAAATACACCATGCGCCAACTCATTGAAGCGGCACATCACATCACGGAACTCGGCTTTGCTGAAGATCAAGAACTAGATGAACTCTTGGATCAAGCAGAAAAAAAAGTGTACGAAATTACATCAGCACCAACTAATCAAAAATTTATTGTGCTTTCTGAAGTGCTTGGTGATGCAGTTGAGCGTTTGGACAAACTTTCAAAAACATCTGGTTCCCTGCGTGGTGTGCCAACCGGCTTTCAAGAATTAGATCACAAACTCGCGGGCTTCCAACCATCAGACCTTATCATTCTGGCTGCACGTCCTTCTATGGGTAAAACATCGCTTGCACTTGATGTCGCACGCCATTCAGCAATTCGTCACGGCACATCTGTTGGTATTTTCTCTCTAGAAATGTCCGCACAGCAGTTGGTGGACCGCATGCTCGCGGCAGAAGCACAGGTGGATGCATGGCGTTTACGTACCGGCAAGCTCTCTACCGACGAAGAATTTGATCGTATCAATGAAGCCACCAACCGTCTTTCACAAGCAAAAATCTATATTGATGATCAACCGGGCAACAACATTCTCAAAATGCGCTCTGTAGCGCGTCGCCTCAAGAGCGAGAAGGCATTGGACATGATTATTGTGGACTACCTCCAGCTCATGGTGCCTGCGGGCAAAAACCGACCCGACAACATGGTGCAACAGGTTACTGAAATCTCTCGCTCACTTAAACAGCTCGCACGTGAAATTGATGTGCCCGTCATTGCCCTCTCACAGCTCTCTCGTGCCATTGAGCAACGCCGTGGCCGCCCACAACTCTCTGACTTGCGTGATTCTGGTTCTATTGAACAAGATGCCGACTTGGTACTCTTTATTCACAACGAAGATCGCTACAAAGAAGGTGCTGAACGCTCAAGTGTGGTGGAACTCATTATCGCAAAGCACCGTAACGGTCCAACGGGTACTGTTGAATTGTACTTTGATAGCAACAAAACAACCTTCCGCTCTATTGAACGTCATGGTATTGAGCAATTTGAAAAAATGGGTGCCGAAGGAGGCGCTGACGATATTTTCTAGTGGTAGAATTGGCACATGAACGCTATTACAAAACTCGCAGAGTATTTTCAAAAGTTTCCTGGTATCGGACCACGTCAAGCAAAACGTTTTGTACATTTTTTGTTGTCGCAGGATAAACCATTTTTAGATGACATCGCCAAACGCATCACTGAGCTCCGCAGTGCCGTCGTGCAGTGCAAAAATTGTTTTCGGTACTATGACGCAGATGGCTATGCTGATGTGTGCGACATTTGCTCATCACCCAATCGTGATGCACACCAACTCGTCTTAGTAGAAAAAGATAGCGATATGGAAGCCATTGAGCGTAGTGGTGCATACACGGGTCGTTATTTTGTGCTCGGTGGCACGCTCCCACTGCTCCAGACACAGGCAAGTCCCCTACGAACAAAAGAATTACAACAGCACTTGGACCGCAACACAGAAATTACTGAAATCATCATCGCCACCGGCGCGCACCCTGAAGGTGAAATGACGGCACAGCATGTTCGCACGTTACTAGCACCGCTGGCAGAAAAACGTGCCATTCGTATATCAGAGCTTGGGCGCGGCCTCTCCACCGGCACCGAGCTGGAATACTCCGACGCCGACACCATCAAAAACGCGTTGGAAAATAGGCGGTAAGTTGAAAGATACAGTTAAAAAAACCGAAACATCAGTAGTGTTTCGGTTTCTTTTATATCTCCCCGTTCCTGCTTATACTTTCTTGATCGTTGCCTTCGTGAATGGCTGACGGTGACCACGCTTCTTGTGGTAACGACTCTTCTGCAAGTACTTCACGACAAGCACTTTCTTGCCACGTCCTTGTTCAGCAACCTCTGCTTCAATTTTTTTGCCCGCAAGATATGGAGCACCGAGTTCTGTTTTAGAACCATCATCAGTAAGAATAACTTTATCAAATACCACAGAATCACCCGCCTCGCCGGCAAGCTTCTCAGTTACTATTGACTTGTCGTCAGAAACAAGGTATTGCTTGCCTCCGCTCTCTACAACTGCAAATTTCATATAGACGACACTATACCAGACCAACCACCAAAAAACAAGCGCCTCCTACGACCGTGGGGGGCGCCACAAACCCCCACTAGCCCTGTGAGCCCGAAATTGCCACCATCACCCACTCCTCAAAGGTATCCCGATCTTCATACACCTCCTCGGGCACATGCCAGTAGCGCATGGCATACGCTTTTCCATCACCCTTGCTGTAGGTGAATTGGTGGCTCCCACGCGAAGTAAAAAAGGTCTCAGTTGCTGGATACCCTTTGACGTACAATTCCCCATCCACCACGATGGCAAAAATCTTACCGTCACTGTACACGCCGTGACCGCCGAACATCGCCTTGCTTGAGATGTTCGGAAAACTCCCCAACAAATCATAGACCACGTAGTCGTGGAACGAGGTGTCTTTCATATCTATCGTTCCATGCTTGAAATACGTTCCAATAATTTTGTGGTGGTATTCCAATTGCGAATAGTGAGAGATGCGTACGCTTTCGTGCCCACAATCTTTCCCAGCCGACTTTGCGCACGCTTTGCGCTCAGGCGTTGCGAATAGATAACCCCCTTCCCCTTCCAAATGCTATCTACACCCTCTTTAGGACTAAATACTTTGAATGCTTCCACTACCGACATATCAATCAAAAAAATAACATCATAGTGATATATCGCTGGTCGTTCTCCAAATCCTTTTGGTTTGTGTGCGATGATATTTTGTAATTGTGCACGCGTCAGCACCAACACTTTGATAAGCGCGCTATCAAGCTTAAAGTATTTCGGAAGATTTTTCTCAATGAGGTTTTTTACTACACTTGCACTCTTGCGCGATTGCACGATGGCATTGCCACTGGCTATGTATGTGGTCACACCAGAAAATCCGAGCGCTTCAAGACACGTTTTCAATGCCACCATTGGCACTTTATTTTTACCGCCTACATTGATACCACGCAGAAGTATGATGTATGTATGCATGACCACAGTATACAGAAAAGCACGGAAATCCGTGCCCATGCCCACTATTGCAATGAGTGTTTTTATGCTATAGTTTTCCCGTCTGATAGCAGACACTTGGGCCCTTAGCCCGCCTGGACAAAGTCCATTCGGGTAAACTTAGTTGGTGCCTGCCCGACTGCATGATGCCAATCATTCAGGCGGGGAGCGCCTCACTTCTATGCATACGGTATATGTATTGCAAGATGAAAATGGAAAGTTGTATAAAGGCCTTACAAATGATCTTTCGCGCAGAGTGGGAGAACATCAGAGCGGACAAACAAAAACAACCCGCTCTATGAAAAATGCTCGTGTTGTCTACACTGAAGAATACACAACACTTGCAGAGGCGCGAGCACGAGAGGTATATTTGAAGAGTGCTGAAGGCAGAACGTTTTTGAAGAAGAAAATTGGGCCCTTAGCTTAGTTGGTAGAGCGCCTCATTTGCAATGAGGAGGTCATCGGTTCGAATCCGATAGGGTCCACCAAACAAAACTTACTCGAACTTTCTTTGAACAAGATTCCTAGTGCGCCCCGCCACAATTTTTCTAGGGCAATGGAGGCGGGTTTTCTTTTTGTACATCGTAGTATTTGGTACAATGACACGCAACGGGCTGTCGTATACCGGTAGTACGCACGCTTCGGGTGCGTGTAGACTGAGTTCAATTCTCAGCAGCCCGAAGTACATAATCACTGTATGAAAAAAATCGCTTGTGTGAGTACCGATGATGCAAAACTTGATGCGCTCCTTGCGCCGTATGCGGCACAGTATGTCATTGACGACAAAAACCCCGAGTATGTCATTGCCTTCGGTGGTGATGGTACACTCATGCGTGCAGAACACCGCTACCCCGGCGTGCCAAAACTCCTCTTGCGCAACAGTCGTATTGCAAAACTTGCACACGCACACAACAACGAAGCGGTGTTAGAAGCATTCTTCAACGATCAGCACACCATTGAAGAGCACAGCAAATTGCGCATTAGCACCCCACACGGCTCATTGGAGGCACTCAACGACGTTATTGTGCACAATGCAGATCCGCGCTACGCCATTCGGTATCACATCGCACTGAATGATGAGCCAATACACCACGAAATTATTGGTGACGGTGTGGTCTGCGCTACCCCACTTGGTTCAACGGGCTACTATCGCTCCATCACCGATAACACTTTCACCACAGGTATCGGTCTTGCATTCAACAACAGCGTTGAACGTGTTGATCATATTGTGGCACATGAAGACACCGTGCTGGCTATCACCATCGCGCGCGGACCCGCGGTATGCTATGCCGACAATCAGGATGATTTTTTCCAACTTGTTGATGGCGACATCGTACACATTCAAAAATCAGAAAACATTGCTAAGATAGTACGTGTACACGCATAACCATGGAACTCTGGCACAGCATTATACTTGGTATCGTAGAGGGTGTAACGGAGTTTTTACCTATTTCCTCCACAGGACACCTTATCCTCACCAGTGCAGTGCTGGGTATTCCACAAACAGAGTTTGTAAAAAGTTTTGAAGTGATTATACAGCTCGGTGCTATCGGCGCCGTTATTGCGCTCTACTGGAAACGCCTACGCAATATCGCGCTCCTCAAAAAACTCTTTGTAGCATTTTTGCCGACAGCCGTTATTGGCGCACTTCTCTACCCTATTATCAAAACATACTTGCTCGGCAGTTCGGTGGTGCTGTGGGCACTCTTACTCGGTGGTATCGCGTTGATTCTGTTTGAAAAACTACACACAGAGCGTGCCGGTGCACTTGATACTGCCGAACACATTTCATACAAACAAGCACTTGGCATTGGCCTCTTCCAAACAATTGCTGTTGTCCCAGGTGTATCGCGTGCCGCATCCACCATCATCGGCGGTTTGTTACTCGGATTGAAACGTACAGCAATTGTGGAGTTCTCATTCCTCCTTGCTGTGCCGACAATGATTGCCGCTTCTGCATTGGATCTATTTCAGAGCTACCATACGTTTACTGCAGATATGTTCGGCGTGTTGGCGGTTGGTTTTTGTGTATCGTTTGTTGTAGCACTGGGCGCCATCACCTTTTTGCTCAAATACATCAAAACACACACGTTCACACCATTTGGTGTGTACCGCATTGTGCTCGCGCTTTTATTTTTCTTCATACTCTGGTAGATGCTACAAACACTACAACAGCTTGATACGTCACTCTTTCATGCACTCAATGGCCTCATGGGGCGTGTAATGTGGTTTGATGTGGTGGTCTACGTGTGCGCGGTGGTGCTGATTTTTGTGCTCATTGCGTTTGTCATCGTAGATGTAGTACGGCGCGACGTTTTCAAAAAACGTCGCGCCTCCCTCTCCCGAGACCTTTCTGCGCTTGTCCTGACCCTTTCAAGCTCCTACGGTATCACCGAAATCATTCGTGACATCATCGGGCGCACACGACCACTGTGGGAACACAGCACGCCGTTTCTCATTACTGAAATCATTCCTTCGTTCCCTTCAGGGCACACGAGCTTTGCATTTGCACTCGCTACCTTCTTGTTCCTCCTTCGTGAAAAACGCGCCGCCGCCGTGGTCTATACACTCGGCACACTCATTGGTATCAGTCGTATCATTGCAGGCGTACACTATCCGTCCGATATTATCGGCGGCGCGCTTGTTGGCACCGGTATTGCATGGGCTGTGCACTTCGTACTTAGTCGTGCACCAAAGAGATAACGTGCCCCAAAAATGATGAGAATGGCATGCCCACATTTTCAAGAGAGTGTCGCACCAATGCGCCATCGTGCAGTACTGGCGCTGTTTTTACATCAATAACGTACACACCACGCGGAGACACCACCAACTCAACGAGTGAGTAGTGGCGCGCAGCAATTGCCGTGTGTGCTCGTGTTGCAGTGTCGAGCACTCGCTCTCGCTCCTCATTGGATAAACGCGCTACAGCACCTGATGCATCCACAATAGACGCTGCATATGATCGCTGTCCGCGTACATTTTCAACCACCGCAACGGACACAGGTGTGCCGTGCACAATGGTATCTAAAAACACGACGGGGTCTTCATTGCCATAATACGAAACTGCTTCTTGCAATTGACCGAAACTTTGCACACACGCATTTTGGATTGAGCTCCACACCGGACTCACACGAGCAGGTTGCGGAAATGTTCTAAATACTTCACAGACGTGCGCCATGTCATGCTCCTGTATATTGACTGTTGTATGTGCAGGAACCGCAATACCGCTATCTGCTAGTCGTTTGCGCGCGTGTACGCGATGCGACGCAATAGCCGATGGCATAGCTTTGGTGCCTGTGTACGGGATACCGAGTGACTCCAGCGTACGTTGAATATCACCCGCAGCATTCTGCCCCAAGAGTGTGTTCCAAGCGACATCAATATATTTGAGTGCCTTGTCGGGAGATAACGGATAACCGCCAACGTGCCACACACCTTCACGGTCAACAAAAATATCTATAGGTTCAAATTGCTCTCGTGGTAATGCCTTGAGTACTGATTTACCCGACGCAAGTGATGCGTGATACTCTTTCCCTTTTCCACCACGAAGCACACCGATGCGCTGTTTTTGCATACAGAAAGTATAGCAAATAAAAAAGGGCCAAGAAGTAGATTCACTCCTTGACCCCGCCCGCGTCCCTTAGGACGCGGGTTGCTTCGGCCGTGGTGTACTGCCTTAGGTGGCACGTTTTTGTCCACCGTGCCTAAAATTATATTCTACTATTGCTTTTTGTCAACCCCTCTAAAATCGTGAGCGTTTTGTGCGGTGTTTTGCAAGAGAAAATCGGTGCGCTTCAGCATTTGCCAGCAGTATCGCGGTCTCATTCCCTGTTATATTTTCTTTTTTACCTTGTATTCTCTGAGGGCGGTGTCGTGCATCTTTTGTAACGGCAACCACGGGAATCTGATAACCAAATGCTTTCAAAACACCCTCTGCCGCGCGAATCTGCGCGGTGCTACCATCTACCACCAACAACTGCGGTAACGGCCATTCCATGTGGCCAAAACGACGCTCCAGTACTTCAGCGAGTGCGTGCGTGTCCCCCGCCCGTGCGCTTTTGATATTAAACACGCGATACGCACTTCGCTGTGGTTCAGTACCCGACACGACCGTCATCACACCGATTCTATTTTTTTCACTCGTGTGTGCGACATCATACGCTTCAATACGTGCCAAACCCTCTGTGTGTTTTTGTTCAGACGTGAGTAATGCCACATCATTGATGTGTTGCAATGCAAAAATCTGACGTTTTACCTCTTCGGCGCGTTCAAAGGCGCGCGCACGGGCGTGCGCGCGCATCTCGCGCTCCAGCGCGCGTACTAACTGTTTTTTCTTTCCTTCAAACAACAACACCACGTGGCGTATGGTGCGCGCATACTGCTCTGCCGACACTGTAGATACATCTGGTGCAAGACCTAATTCTTGATACACACGCGAGCGTCGTTTTTCGCGAGCAAGTGGCGCATCACGTTTTCCACGAAATGGAAAAATCTTGCGAATGATGGAGAGTGCGGCACGTAACTGACTACCGCTGACAAACGGACCAAAGGTGTGCTGAAATGGCACATCACCGCCGATCAATAATTCTCGCCCGCGCACGGTATACACACGCGGATACTCCTCATCCGTAATCACGACGTACTGAAAACTTTTATTATCTTTTTCTATCGCGTTGTAGTGTGGTTCATGCTTGCGAATAAGCGCCGCCTCCAAAATGAGCGCCTCCAGCACTGAATCCGTCTGTTCATACGCGATCGTCGTTGCCTGTTCCATCATCTGCACCAACCGCGGCCCGCGTGTCTCCAGCAAATCACTGCCAAAATAACTGCGCACGCGATCACGCAATGAAGTTGCTTTGCCAATATAGAGCACGGTACTGCCACGCTTGAAAAAATACACGCCGGGCGCGTCAGGAAGTGTTTGTATACGTGCGCGCGGGATAGTCATACTACTTCTTACGCTTCTTGAGTAATCGTTTGAGGTATTTGCCTGTATGCGTACCGGAATCCGCCACCTCTTCAGGTGTACCGTGCGCCACCAACTGTCCGCCACCCACACCACCTTCCGGACCAATATCAATAAGATAGTCGGAGTTTTTGACGATATCTAAGTTGTGCTCAATGAGCATCACCGTATTGCCGTGATTGACCAACAACTGCAAAATATCAATCAGTTTTGCCACGTCTTCATAGTGCAATCCAATCGTCGGCTCATCCAGTAAGTAGATGGTTTTTTGGACATGCTGACGATACAGCTCTGATGATATTTTGACGCGCTGAGATTCACCACCGGAAAGCGTCGTTGCCGACTGTCCCAAACACAAGTAGCCCAAGCCCACATCCGCAAGCGTTTTGAGCCGGTCGTGAATGGCAGGAATATCGTTGAAAAAATTGAGCGCCTCTTCAACCGTCATGGAGAGTACATCGTGGATATTTTTGCCGCGATACTCCACCTCCAATGTTTCTTTCATAAAGCGTTTGCCGTGGCACACATCGCACGTCACATACACCGTCGGCAAAAAGTGCATCTCCACAGCAATTTCTCCCTTACCTTCACACGCTTCACAGCGACCGCCTTTGACGTTGAATGAAAAACGGTTGCTTCTCCACCCGCGCGCACGCGCTTCGGCAGTGGATGCGAACATATCGCGAATATGTGTAAAGGCGCCCGTGTATGTTGCAGGGTTTGAACGCGACGTGCGACCAATCGGTGATTGATCAATCATAATGACGCGCGAGACGTACTCCGAACCAGTGAATGAGTTACAGTTGAATGTCTGTGCACTGCGGTGTTTACGCTCAAGACGTGCGAGCAAGTTTTTGTGCACAATCTCATACATAAACGACGATTTGCCCGAACCCGACACACCTGTCACCGTGATGAATTTGCCCAACGGAATATCCACGTTGAGGTTTTTGATATTGAATACTTTGCCACCACGGATTTTCAGCGTCCCCTTATCCGCGGTGCGTCGTTTTTCTGGAATGGGAATTTCTTTTTCGCCACGCAAATACGGCAACGTGAGTGATTTTGTTTTTGGTGCTTCTTTTGCCGACAATAATGCTTCCAAATCACCTGCGAGCACAACATTACCGCCGTGCACACCCGCACCCGGACCAATGTCTACGATGTAATCCGATGAAAAAATAGTGTCTTCATCGTGCTCCACCACGACAATGGTGTTGCCGAGATCACGGAGATTTTGCAGTGTTTGAATAAGACGATCGTTATCGCGCGAGTGCAATCCAATTGTTGGCTCATCCAGCACGTACAATGCGCCAACGAGTCCGCTTCCCAATTGAGATGCAAGACGAATACGTTGTGCTTCACCACCCGAAAGCGTGTGCGCACGACGGTCAAGCGTTAGATAACTAATGCCCACGTCCAACATGAAGCGCAGACGGTCAGTAATTTCACGGATGACGACCTGTGAGATTTCTTTTTCGGTATCGGTCAGTTTCAGTGTGGTGAAAAAGGTGTGTGCATCCTCAACCGAGAGTGCCGCTGCCTCCACGATATTTTTTCCACCAATGCGCACATGCAAAGCTTCAGGGCGCAGACGTGCACCTTCACAGGCAGTGCATGGTTCATTGATAAAAAACTCTTGTGTACCAAGTCCGTTACATTCGGGACACGCACCGTACGGTGAATTGAATGAGAATAAGCGCGGTTCAATCTCGGGGTATGAGTAGCCGTCATTTGGACATGAAAATTGTGATGACATGAGTGTACCGATGTCATTGGTACCCTTTTTGGCAAAGGTGTCCGCACCGGTGATCACCACCCGCACTAAGCCATTGGCTTCATTGAGTGCGCGTTCAAGCCCCTCACGTAGTCGTTCCACCGCTCCATCGCGTCCATCTACAAAATCCACCAGTGCGATGCGGTCTACGAGAATATCAATGTCGTGTTTTTTGTTTTTTTCCAACACAATTTGCTCGCGCAATTTTTTGTGCTGACCATCAACGAGCACTTCGCTGTAACCACGATTGAGCATGTCATAGAGTTGCTGGTAGTACTCTCCTTTGCGCCCGCGCACAATAGGCGCGTACAGCGCCAGCGCGGGCGCGTCCCCTGTTGCATCAGTCACTGCTTCTTTCAAATCTTTTTGCGCGCGCGCTTTCATGCCTTTCGTGTGCGTGCCAATGCGTTCTAAAATAAATCCCTGAATTTCTTCATTGGTGAGACGCTTGATGGGTTCACCACACATCAAGCAGTACGGCACGCCAATACGTGCATACAAAATACGTAGGTAGTCATAAATCTCAGTAATCGTTGCCACCGTTGAGCGCGGATTATTTGAACGTGATTTTTGATCAATGGAAATTGCCGGCGACAAACCCGAAATCTCATCCACATCTGGTTTCGGCATTTGACTGATGAATTGGCGCGCGTATGCCGAGAGTGATTCCACGTACCGGCGCTGACCTTCGGCAAAAATAGTATCAAATGCCAATGATGATTTTCCTGAACCCGACAAACCAGTAAATACCACCATCTTATTGCGTGGCATTTCAACGGTGATGTTTTTGAGGTTGTGCGTACGTGCGCCCTTCACCACAATTTTATCTCCGCCCTTGTGTTTATCTGCTTTGTCTTTGTTTGCGTGTGTCATATATGTAGCACCAAAGCCCCCTGCATGTGCTCTGGGGGGGTTGCTATGAGCGCAGTATAGCACTTGCGCGCGTGTTCCGACAGCGTGCTTAGTAACTAAGCACAAATAAAAAAAGGCAAGCTCCGATTGGAACTCGCCTGCGGGCTGACCCTTCACAGGATCAGCCCTTCTTGCCCCCCGCCTTCTTGGGGAGCTTGATAGCCGCCCCGCGGGGCGGGATCGGCGCGTTGACGGCGCGCGCCTGAGCGCGCGCCGCGTTGACCATGTCGCGGGTGAGACCCGCGATCGGTCCGCCGGTCGCGGAAGCCGACGCCACCTCGGTGGCGTCGGTGACGAAGTGCCCCGTGATGGGGCGCTTCGTCTTCCTCTCCCGCTTGGGTTCGGCCTTGGTGTTCGGCGACGCAAACAGCGTCGCCGTCACCATGCTGCGGTCGAGGTTCGTGAGAGCCCCGACCGCGGTGGCGGCGTCCGAGGCCTTGTAGTCGCGGAGCAGCTGCTCCAACGAGTCGGAGATCTTCTCCGCCTCGCTGAAGTCCGCCGACGGCAGGCGCCGACGGAGGCTCTGCAGCGTGTGCTGCAGAGCATTGAGCCGCGTGACAAAGAAATCTCGCGGAGTCATCCGACACTTGCTCATCTCATCCTCCTTTGTTGGCTTAGGGGCGAAGCCGCTCAGTTTACTGAGAGGCTTCGCCCCTTGGGTTTGTAAGGTACAGCTCGAAGTACATTCTATCACAAAATACCTCCTTGTCAAGAGAGCGATAAAAACTTACAGAAAACCCACAGAAACCAGCGCTCAAAGCACAAAAACCTCTATCCCCTACGCATTTTTGCGCGCTCAAGCTCCGTCAAATACTGCTTTCGCAAACGCACTGATTTTGGCGTAATTTCCAAGTACTCATCATCTGCCATCACCTCAAGTCCGCGTTCAATAGTCAAAATAAATGGTGGCACGAGGTTGATTGCTTCGTCAGAACCCGATGCACGCATATTCGTGAGTTGCTTCCCCTTCGTTGGGTTCACGGGCATTTCCTCGCCCTTTGATGTATTACCAATCACCATACCTTCGTACACTTCCGTTGCAGGACCAACATACAGCACACCGCGATCTTGCAAATTCCACAGTGCATACCCCAACGTCTTGCCACTGACCATAGACACCATAGAACCTGTTGGACGCTTCACAATCTCGCCTGCAAAGTGTTTGAACCCGATAACGCGTGATGACAAAATGCCTTCACCTTTCGTATCAATAATAAATTGGTTGCGATAGCCGAGCAGACCGCGCGTTGGACCTTCAAAAATAAGACGTACCGAATCACCGTGCATGCTCATGTTGTGCATCACAAAGCCGCGCTTGCCGAGCTTTTCAATAATCGCACCTTGAAATTCATTCGGCGTATCCACTACCACCTCTTCAAATGGCTCGGTGATAACACCGTTCTCTTCGTGTGTAATAACGCGCGGTTGAGACACCTGCAATTCGTACCCTTCACGGCTCATATTTTCAAGCAGTACCGCGATGTGCAATTCTCCGCGACCTGACACAGCAAAACTCTCTGAGGTAGTAAAATCAACACGCAAACCGACATTCACTTCCAGCTCGCGCTCCAAACGCTCACGGATTTGGCGCGACGTTACCAGCTTCCCTTCTCGTCCAGTGAAAGGTGAATTGTTCACCAAAAAGTTCAACGTAATCGTCGGTTCATCCACAGCGATTGCGGGCAATGGTTCAACTGATGCATCTGTGGTAACGGTCTCACCAATATCAATGTCGGCAAGTCCTGCAATCATGACGATGTCACCTGCACCCGCCTCGTTTGTATCTACTTTTTCAAGTCCGTTGAAGGTGAACAGTTTTGTGATTTTGCCGTTGCGTGTCTCGCCTGATGGTTTTTTGATAACGACATTCTGCCCTGCAGACACGGTGCCTTCGTACACGCGCGCAATCGCAAGACGTCCGAGAAAATTGTCGTAGCCGAGGTTGAATGGTTGTAAGCGGAGCGTATCATTCTCTTTGCCCTCGCCTGCAGGTGGCACGTGCTCAAGAATAACATCTAAGAGCGGTGTGAGGTCTGCTGATTCGTCGGTGAGTTTTTTCTTTGCGATACCTGAACGGCCGATAGCGTACACCACAGGAAAGTTTGCCTGATCGTCGTCAGCGCCGAGTTCCAAAAAGAGTTCCAACACCAATTCTTCTGCGTGCGCTGGATTTGCTGCTGGTTTATCAATTTTGTTTATCACCACAATCGGTTTGAGTCCGAGTTCAAGAGATTTTTTGAGCACGAAGCGTGTTTGTGGCATTGGACCTTCCTGTGCGTCCACCACGAGCAACACGGAATCCACCGAACGAAGCACGCGCTCTACTTCAGAGCCGAAGTCAGTGTGTCCTGGTGTGTCGACGATGTTGATTTTGGTGTCTTTGTACTGCACCGATGCATTTTTGGCATAAATGGTGATACCGCGCTCTTGTTCAAGCGTGTTTGAGTCCATAGATACGCCTTCTGCACCAACACCACACTGGCGAAGCAATCCGTCTGTCAGTGTTGTTTTGCCGTGGTCCACGTGCGCAATAATGGCGATGTTTCGTACCTGCATAGAGTTGAAAGAAAAAAGCCCTCTCGGGCAACAACGCAATAGTACAACAAAAAACCCCAAAAAACAAATAGCCCCGCCATGTACACATGGCGGGGCGAATTCCCAAAGAAAGGATGTTACGACGCGGAAAGGTCGCCTTGGTCGTAGGTGCCGGTCTTCAACACCTGATCCAGACGCATGGAGAAGTCGTCCTCCCACAACATACGGACGATTTCGTCCTTCGGCACGTGGTTGGTCGTCATGCCGATTTGCATGAGACGAATGAATTCATCGCGCCGAAACTCCTGCCGCACGCCGATGACACTTCCTGCATCATCGCTGGTAATGCCGGCGTTCGTACACGCATTGAATGCATGTGCACGAATATGCACAGGTGCGGGCACGTCATCCATCGCAGGCGGCAGAAAGCATGACTGAATCTGCGCGTACACCGCCTTGCGCTCATCACGATCAAGCAACGACAAACGCCACGCGCGGCGCAGAGACATCACACCTTCTTCCTGGCTGGCGATGTATTTGCCACAAAACCCATCACGCAAAATGATGAGCCCAAGACACGTATCAGCACCAAAAACCAGCGTCTTGAGGTGTGCTGCAGACGTCACGATAATCCCCATCGACAACCCCCTTTCTAGAATAGGTGCATCTGTCCCCAACCTACCCCAAAATCCCTATGAGAGCAAGTAGATTTTTTCAATTTTTCATAACAAAACTCCCCGAAGGTCGTACGACCTTCGGGGAGGATAACAAACTATGACGTGACGGAAGCAGATGCGGATGCGGACTCAATGAAGGACTTCGCCTGACTGTGCCACATCTTTGCGTAGTGTCCGCCTTTTTGGAGAAGGTCCTTGTGCGAACCATCTTCAATGAGCTCACCGCGACGGAAAACCAGAATGCGGTCTACGCCCTGCACCGTGTTGAAACGATGCGACACCAGCATGAGTGTCTTACCCGACACCGCCTGTTCAATCTGACTGAAGAATTTCTCTTCAGCAATTGCATCAACGTCGGCCGTCGGTTCATCCAGCACCACAATGAAGCCATTGCGGTAGATGGTGCGCGCGAGTGCAAGTCGTTGCCGTTGTCCGTGTGAGAGCTCAACGCCCTTTTCAAACTCGGCACCGATTTGTGCATCATACTTTTCTGCATATTCTTGGATGAAAGAGTCCGCATCACTCAACGCCGCCGCGTGCTCTGCATGTGCTCGTGAGAACTCGCGGTCAGTACGTCCCATGCCAATTGCTTCGGCGATGGTGAAATCGTGAATACGAAACTCTTGCAACAAGATGGCGAGGTACGAGCCCCACTCCTTCAGCGAAAGCTCCGTAAGCGGCACACCGTTGATGAGAATAACGCCCTCTGTCGGATCGTATGTGCGGGCAAGCAACTTCAAAAGCGTTGTCTTGCCCGCACCGTTTTCACCAACCAGTGCTACTTTCTCACCTGGCTTGATAGTGAAGCTGACATGCTTGAGCACCTGTGTGTCGCGACCGCCGTAACGGAAAGATACATCACGAAACTCAATCGTTGGTGGCTCTGAAAGCGACAGCGCAACAGGGTACTCTACTTCTACAATCTGCGGCGCGATGTCAAAGACCTTGAACATATCGCGCACGTAGAGCGTCTGCTCATACTGACGCGCGATATTGGCAAAGAGCGTTGTGGTCATGCCCGCGAATTGCCCCATCACCGAGATGAGGAATACGACAGCACCCACACCTTCTTTGCCCGTCATGACAAGTCCGATGATGAGATGCAGTGCGTACCCGATACCAACGGCACTAAAAATCGCCGCGGCAGTGGTATACCAGAAACGAGCACGGTCAACACCAATTTGGTCATACTTGAAGGTGTCTACTACGAACTTATGGGCAATCATTTACCAATACACCGAGTGAGAAGTTTCTCTTAATGATTCTGTGTTCTCAAGCAAAGCTAGAAAACGACAATAAAAGTATCAATGTAAAACGTGGATTGAAGACAAGAGTAGAAATGGGCTTGTGGCCAGCTCCTGCACCTACCGGATACTTCAAAGAAAAGAGAATGGATCGAAAATGCGAAACACTGATAGATCCAGATAGAGCGCCGATAATAAAAAAGATGTTTGAAAAAGTCGCATACGAAAAGTGGTCTGGGAGAAAAGTGTACAACTGGCTAAAGTTTGAACTTAACTTCAAAACTGCAACAGGCAACAAGAACTTAACGGTCAGCAATATCTATTGCATTTTGCAAAACCACTTTTACTACGGCGTATTTGAGTATCCAAAGAACTCGGGTAATTGGTATCAAGGCAAGCACGAACCATTAATTACCAAAGAATTGTTTGATCAGGTGCAGGAGCAAGTAAAAAGCCAGTTTGTGAGATCCGAAGGCAAAGAATTCGCTTTTACCAAACTCATGACCTGTGGTTTATGTGGCTCAGGTATTACGGCCGATGAGAAGTTTAAAAAGCAAAAGAACGGCAATGTACACCGTCATGTCTATTATGGTTGCACCAAACGACGGGATCCGAACTGTAAATGTGGATATATCAATGAAATAGACCTCCTGAAACAGTTTGAGGATTTAATAAGCGAAATCGATATAGACGAAATTGGGGTTAAAGAAAAGATAAAGTCAGAAGTCGAGCGATTTAAGAAGTTCCAGCAATCAATGTTAGGCATCAAAACCAAAGTGGAAGTGGCAGATTTAGATATACGAAATTACGCAAAATACCTCCTACAAGAAGGAGCTGATGTAGAAAAAAGAGAATTACTTGGATGTTTGAAAGGTAATATTTTGTTATCTGAAAAGAAGATTCTATTAACAAAATAAAAACCACTCGACTGAGTGGTTTTTATTTCATGTTCCTATGTTGCTTATATCGCGAGCTTAATGTTAGTAACTCATAAACTCCGTCACTTCACCATCATTACCGATTGCATAGATGATCCATTTCTCTGTCTTTGGTCCTGGCATTCCTGGAGAACCTGAAGGCATTCCAGGCAAGGCGATACCTTTGATAGCTGGTTTTTCAGCGAGTAATTTCTCGACTACTTCAAGTGGTATGTGCCCCTCAATTACATAGCCTCCAACTATAGAAGTGTGGCAGCTCTGTAGATTAGTTGGAACGCCGTATCGGTCTTTGATAGCAGTAAGATCAGCAACATCTACCGCTTTTACGTTTACATCTTCACGTTCAAGGTACTCTACATAGACATGGCAACAACCACACGTCTCTGTCTTGTAGACAATCATTTCCTCACCCATAAGGGCAGTCTTCTCTTCGGAAATGTTTTGACCTTTCCATATACTTATACCATTTGGCTTACTGCCTACCGATATTTGAGTTATTTCCTTACTTGTTTCCATATCAATTACAGAGACAGTGCCTCCTTCAAGGTTTGTAACATATGCCCTACTGTTATCTTCATTTATGACCACGCCATGAGGAGCTTTTCCGACAGCAATACTTTCAGTTATTTCTT
This sequence comes from uncultured Candidatus Saccharibacteria bacterium, assembly GCA_964520295.1. Lineage (GTDB taxonomy): Bacteria > Patescibacteriota > Minisyncoccia > Phycocordibacterales > EsbW-18 > EsbW-18. The sequence goes on along the minus strand of CAZFMQ010000002.1, from coordinate 4,024 downwards.
TCGTTTGAAGATCCAGTTTATACAGCTTGTTGTTTGGAGGTCGGTTCTGTAGAACACCTTGATCTGCGATATAGACGTAACGAGAATCTGAAGTCGGATAGAGTTGCACTGGTCCCTCTGAACCCTCTGGCAAGGCTACATACGATACTGATTCGAAAGCAGTATCGTACAAAGCAACGCTGCGAGTCTCATACACAGACGCAGCTACATATTTACCATCGGGAGTAACTGCGGTCTGAACAGCTGAACCGTTCAGAGGTTTTACCTCTATCGTTCCGTTTTCTAGATTAACGACGCCAAGCCCCTTTCCATCCATGAACGCAACGTAGGCAGTCTTTCCGTCAGGAGAGAGCCGCATACCATGGGGACCGCTTCCTTCGGGTAGATTAATCTCTGTTTGCAGGAAATTGCTCGTATCAACTTTGTAGAGCTTATTTGTTTCCTGTGCCGCGATAAGTGCCGTAGATCCGTCTGGGGTAAACACAACGTGTGCAAGATGCTGACCACTTCCAAGCGGTATTCGTTTGATTATGGCGTCCTCTTGAGGGTCAATGACGATAACCTGATCTCCAGTGTCCATCTTCATTTCACCATGTCCTTCATCGGCGTATGCGGTAGGAATGAAAAGCGAGCTATGTCTGTCATGCTCCTCCATTCCAGCATTAGCTGTTACCCAAACGCTTTTTCCATCTGGGGACGCTTGGACATTGTGCGGAAGATATTTCGTTTCAGTTTCATGTTCAGTGAGGTCAATGACTTTGATCGATTTGTTTGTGGCAGGGTTAATGACATTCACAGTGCCTTCTTCTTCGACTGCCACATAGATTTTCTCTGTAAGTGCATTTCCTGTTGAGGAAATGGGGTTATTCTTTGCAAGCAAAGTAATGCCCGCAAGCGCAAGGATTACTATCCCGCCTAATACATATGTTTTCTTCATAGGCTTAATTGGTAAACCAAGTTTGTCGCCATTCTTTCATCATTTCAATTTCACTTGTCTGGGCGTTAATAATGTCATTTCCGAGTTTTACGAGTTCAGGACGCTGTGTCTTCTGAAGAAGCATACGTGCCATATCTACAGCCCCTTCGTGATGAACAATCATTTCGTCAATAAATGCCTTCTCAAACTCTTCTCCCGATTTACCTTCTAGACCTGCTGTCATGTTAGTCATTGTATCTCCCATTTCGTGTGAGCCACCCATCATATGACTACTTGTGTCAGTTGTGTCTGACATCATGGGGCAATTCATTTTTCCTGTTCCTAAGAAATATCCAAGAACAAGTCCCAGAATAAGGGTAATGATGCCGATAATAAGTAAGTTGTTATTTTTTGTTTCCATAATTTTGTTTAATAGTTGCTAATAAAAGAAGTAGGAAAAATTAAGGGGCTTTGGGATGCAAAATACCTTGAGAGAATAGCTCTGTATATAGATCAGGAATATAAAACGTAAATCTGCGAGGGACTTCTTGAGAGCCGGTTATTTCAGGCGGATCCAGTATGACCTTTTTTATGCGGGCAAAGAGAGCTAGTCCAAGAGCTATAAGTAAAAGCAGGAAGGAAGAAATAAGTGTTAGAGGAACAGTGAATATGCTTTGCCATACAGAAAGATATTCAAATGGGTTCATTGCACAAATGACATGCTCACCAAGCGTTACAGTGCAACCAGCTTGGTGTTCACCGTGAGACATTTGAACCGCTGACAAAATGCCAAACCCACCTACCCATAAAAATGCCACTAAAAGTATGCCGAGGAGGAGATATTTTGCTTTGTTTGTAAAAAATGACATACCTACATTCTATAATTTTTCAGGAGGGTTGCGTTAATCGCCACGACCACCGTACTTACCGACATCAGCACGGCTCCTACGGCAGGAGATAAAATAATTCCGACACCAGCGAGCACTCCCGCTGCTAGTGGTAAAGCAAGAATGTTATAGCCGCTTGCCCACCAGAGATTTTGGATCATCTTTCGATACGTAGCCTTGGCGAGAGAAAGTATTGCAACCACATCTCTTGGATCACTTTTTACCAAGACCACATCGGCACTTTCAATAGCTACATCAGTTCCAGCACCGATAGCGATGCCGACATTAGCTTGAGCAAGTGCTGGTGCATCATTAACCCCGTCTCCAACCATCGCCACCTTATACCCTCGGGCTTGTAACTCTTTTATCTTCTCTGTCTTCTGATGTGGCAACACCTCTGCATAATAGGTCTTGATTCCTAGCTCCTTTGAAACACGCTCTGCGACACGCTTAGCGTCCCCGGTAAGCATAATAGGTTCAATTCCCATTTCTTGAAGTTTTTGGACCACTTCCTTTGCTTCATCGCGAACCATATCATCAAGAGCAATAGCACCTATAGGTAATTCATCAACTAAAACAAATACGACAGTCCTTCCCTCATCTATCAAACGTTCAACGCTTTTGTTGTTTACCGCTATCCTCTTTTCATTTAAATATCCTGGACTTACCACTTTGATTTGTTTCCCCTCTACAGTGCCCATTGCACCTTTGCCGGGTATTGCGGAGAAATTATTTACAGCAAGTTTTTTATCTACACGTTCTGCTATGGCTTTTGCTATCGGATGTTCTGAGTGTGCCTCTATTGCAGCGGCATAAGCAAGAATTCGATCCTCTTGTTCATTTCCCAGTGGCACAACTTCGGTTATGCCGAACTCTCCTTTAGTAAGAGTGCCCGTCTTATCAAAGACAACAGCGGTTATATTTCGCGCTTCTTCAAAAGCGGTTCTGTTGCGTATAAGCAAACCTTTGCGAGCAGAGAGTGCGGTCGAAACCGAAACCACAAGCGGTATAGCAAGGCCGAGGGCGTGAGGACAAGCTATGACAATAACCGCAATGGTACGTTGAAGGGCATAAGCGAGGTTTTGGGTAGAAAAGAGAAACCATCCGAAAAATGTAATTATTCCCGCTCCGATTGCTACAAATGTTAGCCACATCGCCGCACGGTCAGCGAGTTTCTGGGTCTTTGACTTCTCCGCCTGTGCAGAAGATACAAGCTCTATGATTTGGGAAAGATATGTGTCTTTTCCTACTTTCTGTATCTCTACAACGATTGAACCATCGCTATTGACTGAACCTCCGATAACAGATTGTCCAGCATATTTTTCTATGAGTTTCGTTTCTCCTGTAAGCATTGCTTCATTTACTGAAGTTCTTCCTTCAATAACAATGCCGTCAACAGGGATCTTCTCACCAGGTTTTACAAGAACTCTATCTCCGAGAGACAGATCAGCAACCTGCACCTCTTCTATCTCTCCGTTTTTTCCAAGCCGATGTGCTGTTGAAGGCATTAGCTTTGCAAGTTCTTCCAAAGCTCGTGACGCACCCATAACCGACCTCATCTCAATCCAATGCCCAAGAAGCATAATGTCCACGAGCGTTACCAGCTCCCAAAGAAGTTCCTCTCCAGATAGCCCCGCAAACACAGCAATGCTATATCCATAAGCAGCAGAAATAGCCAGGGCAACGAGCGTCATCATCCCTAGCTGTCTTGCTTTTACTTCATCATATAAACCTTTGAGGAATGGATAGCCGCCATAAAAGAAAATGATTGAGGCGAGAATAAATCGAACATATACGTCCCTTGAAAAACCGATACCCTCTATACCAAAAAACATCTGGATCATCGGCGAGAGAACAAGTACAGGAATAGAGAGAACGAGAGAAATCCAAAACCTCTTTCTGAAGTCATCAACCATGTGGGAGTGATGACCTTGATGGTTGTCGTGCGAATGTTTCTCTTGGTGACTGTTGTCTGTATCACAGCAAGAGCGATCAGCAGGAGAATGTTTGTGGTGGGAAGTATTGTGCATATAGTTACTTATTTTGAGCTAACTTATACACCTTTAGGATTTCATTGATTGCCTTATCTTCCTCCTTGCCTCGCATTTGATGCACAACATGCGTAGATAAATGATGTTCCAGCATCACATTCTCAACGCTTCCCAATGCTTTTTTTATAGCATTGGATTGAGTAATTATGTCTACACAATATTTCTCACTT
>CAZFMQ010000001.1:0-181055 GCA_964520295.1 uncultured Candidatus Saccharibacteria bacterium | reverse complement strand
TGCTTTTTTTATAGCATTGGATTGAGTAATTATGTCTACACAATATTTCTCACTTTCCACCATTTGCTGTAAACCACGCACCTGACCCTCGATGCGCCGCAGACGATTTTGCAACTGCTTTTTTATGTCTTGCTTCATATTTTAAGTATACCCCTGTGGGGTATACGGTCAAGCTCAGTTTCTTTAGTCGATCATGTATCTTTTTAATTCCACACAAAGGAAGATGTGAAAGCAAAAAAGCCCGAACAGGAACTTTTTGCTTAAAATAATCTTTCTTAGCTAATGCGAAGTTATCGACGCGTCTCGTGCGCGATAACTTATCACGAGTTGGCTGGCCGTCTCGGACTCGAACCAACAATAGCACTTTTTGGTGCATACATTGCTGTGACCTTATCGGGATTTGAACCCGAGTTTGCGCCGTGAGAGGGCGCCGTCCTGGACCAGGCTAGACGATAAGGCCGTACCGAGATGGTACGACAAAAATGACGTTTTTTCAAGGCAACGGAAGCCGATTTTAGCGGCGTTCCCACTCCCTGCCCTGTCGTACCAACAGCGTGTGGGATTGTTCGGGATGCGCCAATACTTCACGCACTGCACGTTCCATACGCATAGACTGCGAACCTTTGCACAGCACCACATCCCCTTTTTTCAAAATACCTTTTACAAACAAACCTGCATCGCCAGAGTTCTCAAAGCTTTCTGTGCGCTTCACGCCCGCTGTTTTCGCTCCATCACGCGCACGACGCATACGATTACCAACGGTAACCAACACATCCACACCCTTGCACTGCGCACCGACCGCTTCGTGCTCACTATCAGACAGGGCTCCCAACTCTGCCATGTCGCCCAATACAGCAATACGACGTCCTTTTGTTTTTATATCTTTGAGTGCCACCAGTGCCTCGCGAACGGCAATTGGTGATGCGTTGTACGTGTCATCAATGATGGTGGTGTCTTGCACACCTTCCAGCAAACGCATACGTCCGGGTGGCACCTCACGCGATGAAAGTGCATCGCCGATTTCTACCAAATTGAGACCGTGTGCCAATCCAAAGGCAACAGCGGCAAGTGTCGGATACATCGTTTGTCGTCCCACCACACCCGACAACACAATCGGCACCACATTACCTTCATGCAATACTTTGAAAATAACACCTGTTGGTTTTCCTGCATCGTCGTAGGTAACAGCGTAGTACTCACCATGTACGTCGGCACCTTCCGTTACACCGAAGGTGTAGGTGCGCGCGCGAGTGGAATCTTTGAGCGCGCGCACCGCCGCGTCATCGTGCGCAAGAATAAGCACGCCATCATCTGACAGTGCTTCAATGATGCGCGCTTTCTCTGCCAATACATCAGCAGGTGATGGGAAAAACTCCACGTGTACCGGTGCAGTGCCAATGTGCGTGATGATGGCGGTATCCAGATGCACGAGCGATACTGCGTTGCCCATGTCACCCGGATGATCAACACCGAGCTCCAACACCAACCATGCGGGATAGTCGCCACCAAATACGGCACGCCATGCGCCACGTAGCACATTGAGCAACCATCCGCTTGCGCTATTCCACGCGGTATCCAAACCCAATATCGTCAGTGGCAATCCAAACTCTGAATTGTAGCTCTTTTGACTTGCGCGCGCGGTCCCCAAACGCCGTGCGACAGCCACAACTGCTTCTTTCGTGGATGTTTTGCCTACACTGCCGGTGATGCCGACCGCGCGCGGGCCATGCACCCATAGCGCAATACGCGCCTCAAGCGTCAGGAGTGCCACTATCGTTTTTTTGAAAAATGCGCGCATATTATTCTGTTGCTGATCGGTCAGGCGGAATCTGATAATAATTGATAAGAAAATCTACCGTGTCACGAAACGGATACGTAAACGTCTGTGATGCGAAACTGGTACCTTTTGGATAGTCGGCGTAGAAAAAGACAATAAAGCGCGGATTGTATGCGGGAAAGTACCCAAAGAATGAGTGGAAATACCTATCCTCGTAGTACTTCCCCGTTGCGGGATTGGTCACCTGTGCTGTTCCCGTCTTGGCGGCAATTGCATAGTCGTCCTTCTTAATCTCTCCGTGCAATAAATACTCATCTACCACTTCCACGAGCATGCGCGTAATTGTCTCACTCGTCTCGGGAGAAATCACCTGCTTATCATTTGGTCGCGGGAGTGTTTTGCTAATGCCCAAATCACTGATGGTCTCTTTGCCGATATGTGGCGTTACCAAGCGACCGCCGTTGCCCAGTGCTGCCAATGCTCGTACGGTGGCAATAGGCGTGAGCGCAATACCCTGTCCGTACGAAGCCGTAATGTACTCAATATCGCGCGGTGTATCAAGGTTGCTCAATTTACCACTCACCTCACCCGGCACATCAATGCCGGTTTCTTCACCGAGCCCAAAGGCGCGCATGTAGTCGGCAAAATGCTTGTTGCCAAGGCGTGATACGACATACGCCACACCCGTGTTGAGTGATTCACCGAGCACTTGTTGCATTGTGGTGTGTGGCCCGCGTCCGCGCGAGTCGTAGTTCCAAATCGTTTTGTTGTTCGCTTCAACGTACCCACGATCGTTGTACGTTGCTTGTGGCGTTACCACACCGGCATCAAGACCTGCCGCCATCGTCAACGGTTTGATAATAGAACCCATTTCAAAAATACTTTCTACAACGGGATTGCCGAATACATGAAAATCTTCAACATCGCCGTACTCATTCGGATTGAATGTCGGCAAAATAGCGAGCGCAAAAATCTCACCCGTCTGCGGATCCATGACCACACCACCAAGAGAGTTCGGTGATAGCTCCGCATCCACTTTTGCCAATACACCCTCCAAAAAACCTTGCACGTTTGGTTCAATCGTCGTGACGAGATCGCTGCGCGCCTCGTTACGCTGTGCATCAAGTACACCCTTCGCACTTGAAAAAATCTCTACAAAGATATTTTTATACAACCGCTCATTGCTTCGCTCCAATGTTTTTTCATAAAATTGTTCCAGACCATACCGTCCAATGAGTGAATCGCCCTTGTAGCCCACAAAACCGATAACGTTGGCGGCACGTTCATTGCCTGGATAGAGGCGCCAACGTTCTTTTTCAAGCACCACTCCTTTGAGCCCTAATGCTTGAATCTCCTTTCCTTGCGCTTCTGTGAGTCGGCGCGCCACGACTTCGTATGTGTCGCTCTCGTCGCTGGCTTTTTGCAAAAACGTCGCACGATCTAACGCAATGACAGTTGAGAGCGCATCGTATACCTTCTGTGGGGATGCTATGAGGTGAGGCTTTATCGCAAGCGTCAAACCTGATGCAATGGTCGCGGCTGAAATCTCATCTCCGTTTTTATCTTGAAAAAAAATAGTGCCGCGATCAAAGAGTCGCTCACTGGGCGTAGAGAATTGCCTATCTGCTTTTGCACTCCACGCTTCGTGCTGAACCACTTGCACCAAATAGAGTCTGCCAATGAATACCAGCGCGGTAAATAAAAACGCGCCGTAGAGGAAATAAATCCGTCTGTGGTGCATGTTCCCCTTCATGTGTTCTATTCTACCTCAGTACGAAACGAGAATGTATCTGCACGACGTGATACAAAAAGTGCGACCCCTGTCTCCACAAAGCCCAGTGAGCGTGCGCGTGACAGCGTGAGTGCATCAATCAAATCCATGTACTGCGCTTCTAGTACCGCCACATCAGATGTGGTCAGTGCAAGCGTGTTGTCTATATCATTGTGCGCCATCGTCTGCATCACCACGCGCGAGATGAGTGCACCGTACGCAACCACCAACAGCATCAATACGCCAAATAACGTAATGATTATTTTCTTGTGAATCGTATTGAGTTGTAGTAATTCGCGTACCATATGTTGGATAAACGTTATTTTTGTAAAATGCGTAATTTTGCTGAACGTGATCGTGGGTTATGTGCAATTTCTTCGTCACTGGGCACAAGGGGTTTTTTTGTTAATGCGATGGCGCCTTCGGCCTCTTTCTCTTTTGAAAATGTTTTCACAATGCGGTCTTCCAAACTGTGAAATGACACCACCGCCATGCGCTTCCCTGGCTTGAGGAGCGCGTAGGCACTCGCAAGTCCATCTTTGAGCGCGCCAAGTTCATCGTTGACCGCAATACGGAGTGCTTGGAATGTGCGCGTCGCTGGATGAATGGCACCTGTGCGGTAGCGGCCCGGCACTGCCTCTTTAATAATGGCAACCAGCTGCGCGGTCGTCTCAATGGCTTCTGTTTGGCGCGCCGCAACCAACGCTTTGGCAATGCGGCGCGCGTAGCGCTCTTCACCGTAGCCAAAGATAACATTGGCGATGTCTTCTTCAGCCCAGGTGTTGACGATGTCGCGCGCCGTGAACGGCACTTTTGTCGCATCGGTCTGCAATGCCATGGAGAGCGGTTCGTCTTTGAGGAAACTAAATCCTCTGCCGGATGCTTCAAGTTGGATGCTTGAGTATCCGAGATCAAACGCAATGCCATCAATGGCAGTGATACCGAGCTTCGCAAGTTCGTCAGTCATGGTGCGGAAATTCGCGTGCACGAGGTGTACTGTTGTAGCAACGTCGGCACATGCGGTATGTGCTCGTGCGATTGCATCGGCATCTTGATCAAAACCAACCACCACACCCGATGCACCCACACGCTCGCACAATGCGCGCGTGTATCCCGCACCGCCGACTGTTGCGTCAACGACCGTGTCGCCTTCTGCAACCGCCAACCCTTCAATCACGTCTTGTAAAAGAACAGGAATATGCATGCTTCCTAAATGGCGCCGATGTTGCCGAGCTGTTCGGCAAGTACATCTGCCTCCTTCTCAATGCGTCGTGTGTAAGCATCCCACTGACGCTCATCCCAGATTTCTACTCTCGTCTGCACTCCCGCGAACACCACTTTGCTTTTCAGCGCAGAGAATGTACGCAAGAAGTCAGGAATAAGAATGCGTCCCGCTGAATCCACATCCACCTCTGCGGCGCCGGCAAGCATGAAGCGGGCGAACCCACGCGTGCTTTGCTGACCCATACCGAGTTTGCCAAGTTGTTCGGCAATGGATTTCCACTCTTTCTGCGAGTACATGAACAAACATCCTTCCAATCCGCGCGTTACGACTACCTTCTTGCCCAATTCCTGACGGAATCGCACAGGAAGCGAGAGGCGCTTCTTGTCATCCAATGTGTGTTTGTATTCGCCGATGAGCATGGTGGATAAAAAACAAAACTTCCTGACTGCAAACATTTGAACAGGAGGGAAACGACAAAGTAGTGTTTCCCACTTTGCCCCACATGAATACCATTCTATCCCACCACATCACACAGACAAGCACCGTTATCCCCTTTTGCCCAATAGAAAACACCCCCGCCTGTATGTCTACAGGCGGGGGTGAATGAACCCTACAAATTAGTTGTTTTTGGCTATCTGACCGGTGGCAAGGTTGTAGGTGAGCATATCGGTGCGTGCCTCAGTACCCTGATAGTACATAACGGTAAACGGCACGATATTCCCTTGCACTGCCTGCAGGGTGATTTCTTTGGTTGTGGCATAGTCGGCGTTGAACGCTACGAGATCAATGCGTTGTGTACTCATGTCGGCAGTGTTGATGATACGCAAACCCACACCATCATGACCAAGTGCAAACCCTGACACCGTAATAGCGCGATCTTCCGTTGGTGTCCATACTACGGAGCTGCGGTACTCAAATTTTGCTTCTCTGCCATCACGCATGTCAATAATTCTTGAACCACATCCACCTCCTGCATTACAACCCTGCATGACCATAAACGTGCCGTGCGGAGACGTGTCCAACACCTTTCCGTAATATCGTGGACCAACGACATGGTATGTTATTGCACCTTCCGGCGACATTACATACACGCGTGTAAAACTATCACAGTGGTGTGTAATAAACGTGTAGCCATCAACAACCACTGATGTTTCCAGTAGTGTTGAGTCGCTCGGCATCACATCAGTAGAGCTTTCGCACGCTTGTGCCGCACGAATAATGCGTTGGTGCTCGGTGAGATCTGCTGTATCAAGAGGTGCATTCGTTGTTGTCTCAACGCTCTGTGTTGCATCCTCCACGGTCGCCCGCCACCCAGCGTCTTCGGTCTGTGCTGACGGCGCAAGCAAACGCACGTATGCATATGCAGCAATGAATACAACAATCGCGACACCAGCAGCCACAACGAGTACTTTTTTTAACACACTATTATTGTTCATTTTTAGGGCGCATCAATGGGAATAATTGTGCTTCGCGAATTGGTTTGTCTACCAAGAAGGTAAAGAGGCGCTCGCCGAAGCCAAAACCGAATGTTGGGGGCATACCATATTCCAACATCTCCACGAATTCATGATCAGGCATCATCGCTTCTTCATCCCCGCGCTCTATGAGCTGTTCTTGCACAGCAAAACGTTCTGCTTGATCAAGTGGGTTGTGTAACTCACCATGCGCACGACCGATTTCACTACCTGCAATGATAACCTGCAATGTTTGCGTCTTTCGTGGGTCACTTTCTAATTCTTGCGAAAGCGGTGCAACTAACTTTGGATGATTGATGAGGAATGCTGGTCCTGCGATGCTCTTACGACAGTACTTCCACAAACTATCCGTCAATCGTTCACGCGTTGTACCTTCAAACTGTACACCGAGTTCTTTGAGCTTTGCCATCAAGTCCGCCTCTGATGCGTCCAAGACATTCACGCCCGTCATGCGCTCCACGGTATCTACGTAATCCAACTCTTGCCAGTCATCAGCGAGATCAAATGTGTGTCCGCGTGTGGTGAATGCCGTAGTGCCAAAAACATTGCGTGCAATCGTTCTGTACAAATCTTGAATGAGTGCCTTCCCTTCTTCAAAATCCATGTACGAAGCATAAAACTCCATGTTGGTGAACTCTTGCACGTGTTCAGGGCTTGAACCTTCGTTGCGATACACGCGTCCAATTTCAAAAGTGCGTGGAAATCCTGCTGCCATGAGACGCTTCTGCCATAGCTCACCAACCGAAATGCGTAAGAACACATCCAAGTCAAAGTCGTTGTGGTGGGTCTTGAATGGGCGCGCTTCTGCACCACCCGTTGTTGTTTCAAGTGTTGGTGTTTCCACTTCAGTAAATCCGCGCTCTTTCAAAAATGTGCGTGTGACATCCCAGAACCGCGCTTTCTGCTCAAAAAGTGTTTTGAGCTCTGGGTGTGAAAGAATATCCAAATAACGCTTGCGCAATCGTTCTTCTGGGTCCGTAAGTCCTACCCACTTCTCTGGCAACGTGCGCAATGATTTTGAAAGCATGCGCCATGATGATGCGAGCACGCTGTTTTCTCCGCGTTTTGTTTTTGTAGGTGTACCGGAGAGATCAATAAAGTCACCAATGTCTACGGTCTGTCCAAAGAGTGCGAATGCATCACCAAGCACATCCTCTTTGAGATACCCTTGAATTTTGCCACTGCCGTCGTAGAGATCACAGAAAATAGTACCGCCATGTTCACGAATAGAAAGTACGCGACCTGCAATCGTCTGTGCATCGCCATCAACGCGTGCATCAAAATTATCTAATAGCGCACCGATGGTTATCGTGCGTGCCGACGTTAATGCGTACGGAGCCATCCCGCGCTCCTGTAGGAGCGCGAGCTTTTTGAGACGTTCATTTCTGATATCATCCAGCGACATGCGAAAAAGGTACAGCGTATGCTGTACCTCTATGCTACACGAAGCGTGCCGTCTGGGCTAGTCTATTTTGACCACAGTGTATTCCATGGTTTTGCCCGCAGGAGTAACGAATGAGATATCGTCCCCTTTCTTCTTGCCCAACAGTGCACGTCCAAACGGTGATTCCGAAGAGATGCGACCCGCCATGGTGTCTGCCTCCTCTGAACCCACGACAGTGTATTCTCGTTTTTCTTTTTCTCCCGCCTTCTGTACAACGACCGTTGTACCAATCTCAACGACATCGCCGTGATGCTTCTTCACAATTTCAACATCTTTCAATAATGCTGCGAGATAGCGGATGCGTGATTCACTGCGACCTTGCTCTTGTCGTGCTTCTTGATATTCTGCGTTCTCCGAAAGGTCGCCAAATGCGCGCGCAGATTCCAATTGCTGTGCAACTTCGTTGCGATGCGTTGTAATCAAAAAATCAAGCTCGTCTTTGAGCTCGTTGTACTTCTCTTCTGTCAAATATTGTTTATGGTCGTTCATATCGCAGAGCACTATACACGGAAATACCCGCCAAGACAAGTGGAAAGCTACGCGGAAATATCGGTCTGAAGATACTCGGGTGTGTGTAGGTGCATCCAATCAAAGAAACGGCGCAGAATTGAAGCCGAACCGATAAGATTAGTTACTGGCCCCTTCTCCATCACCATGGCGAAGGCGTATTTTGGCTGCTTATACGGCCAAAAACCCATAATCCATGAGTTGACCTTTTCTTTGGAAACACCCAATTCAGCTGTACCCGTCTTACCCGCGATTTCAACATACGATACGTTGAGCGCTTGTGCTGTGCCGCCATGCGCCGACTGATACATACCTTCACGCACCACCTCAAACATGCTTTCGGGAATATCAACACGTTCAACAGGAACAACTGTTTCGTCCGCGCGTACGTGCGGTACAACGGTAATGCCACCGTTGGCAATCATGGCGGCCGCACGAGCCATCTGCAGAGGTGTTGCTTGAAAACCATACTGGCCAATAGAACTGTTGTACGTGTCACCAAGACGCCACGGATCATCGGGAAATACTTTTTTCTTCCATGCGATACTTGGCACAATACCTTCTACTTCTCCCGGAATATCAACGCCGGTCTTCTGTCCAATGTGAAATAGGTCAACGTATTTGTTGATGTTGTCTATACCAAGACCTTTCTGTCCGCCAAATCCACCACCGATAGTCATGAAGTACACGTTTGATGACACCGCGATGGCGCGACGCATATCAACCCACCCGTGCGCTTTCCAATCGCGAAAAATTGTCGGCTGATCGGGGTTATATGGATTAGGTACGCGCAGTGCGCCATCACTATAAAATTCTGTGCTCGGCGTCACAATACCTTCATGCAGTGCAGCGAGCGCCAAAAATGGTTTGATGATGGAACCCGGCGTGTACAAACCACCCACTGCACGGTTGAGAAACGGCACATCGTTACGCGTCATGTAACTGCTGATAGTGTCATTATCTGAACCATCAGTCATGATGTTGGGATCGTAACCCGGCATGCTCATGGCAACGAGTAATTCTCCGTTCGTGACATCAATAATGACGCCCGCACCACCGGCAAACCCGACATCGTTGGCCAATTCCTCGGCAAAATCATAGAGCGCTTTTTGCAAACGTGCGTCGATGGTGAGTTGAATAGGTTGCCCATCAATAGGTGCATCAATCGTGGATTCTGAAAGTATCTCGTTGAGTGCGTTACGCTCCACAATAATATGTCCTTGAGAGCCCGCTAAAACACTGTTGTACGTACGCTCCAAGCCTTCTACACCATCAATCTCTGTTTGAAAATAATTCCCGTTTTTATCTTTTTGCGGGTAGCGCACATAGCCCAGCAGGTGCGAGAGCGCGGGGTGCGCATCGTAACGACGAAATGGGTACGTATCGGTAACCGCTTCTGTCGTCGTGCCGGTGGACGTACCGGTGCGCGATTCATTCCACGCCAGTTTCTCCCCCGTCCTATCAAGAATCAGTCCGCGTTGCGAGAAAATAATATGCTGATCCAACACATTATTACGTGCACGTTCAGCGTATGCCGTGCCCTGTATCACCTGTAGATGAAATACGCGACCGAGTGCAATAAGTACAAAGCCTACCAACGTCAGAGAAAAGAGAAAGAGTGCGCGACGAGAAATCGGTTTTTCAATTTTTCCCTCAAACTGATCGCGATCAAACTGCGGCAGGTTGTGTGCATCAAGAAAAATCTCATCGGGTGCGATGTCATGCACTGCAATACGTTTTCGTCTAAAAAGCCCCATAGCGAATATGCTTGCGCACGATGTACATACCGAGCACAAGAACAATGCCGATACCCGTTGCCGCTACCGGAATGCCGAATAGCGCATGCGTACCGTACTGTATATCAATAATACATCCTGCAATGATTGCTTCAATAAAATGCGGGTAGCGAAATGCACCGTATGTAGCCAGCACCAACGAACACCACCACGGCAATGCAAAAATACTGATAAAGAGTGCTATACCAATGAAAAGTCGTATCATGCGTTGCGCGTATTAGTACGTGCTGATAATAGTTGCTTCGCGAATTTCAAAGAGATTGAATGGTGTGATGGCATACACGGTTGCAAATGCGTCTGTCTCATTCGGTACAACGGTTTCAACGCGCGCCAAGAGATGTCCATCTGATGTAAAAATGCTATCCCCGCGCTCCACCCCCACCTCTTTCAAGACGAGTAATTCAAATGCACCGCCACCAATACCGCGCGCCGTAACCAAAAAATCATGTTCTCCAACACGCACGGGCTGCTCGGTGCCAGCAGATGAATATAACTGTACGCGCGCAGTATTTTTTGTAACGGTGTCTATCACGCCAAGTGCAACGGTATCATCGTACGAAACGTGGTCGCCGACAGTAACACCTGCGTGTGCACCTGTATCAAGTATCAATGTGTCATAAGGAGAAAACGGCGGTGCAGAAAGTATGTGTGCAGCATGTGTAGTGCGGTTACTTTGCGCATACATTTTTTCTCGCAGTTCATCAAACAATAATGCTTTTATTTCTGCTTTCTGAAGCGCGCGCGTCAAGCGTTCGTTTTCTGCCAACACATCCGCTTTTGATTGGAGATGACCAACGGCATCACCAACGCTTGCGGTCGCATTTTCACGCACTACGGTAAATGGACGTGAGAGAGCCAGTAATGTTTTCGTCAAAAACGGCGGCTGCCACACAGCCAAAAGCAAGGCCACCACGCCAACACCAGCACCCAACAGTGCGGTGGATGATACGCGTGTGCGTCTAGAGCTGTGGAGGGAGCGCATGTTCTTCATCAATAATTACTTCATTAAAACGTTCAACATCTTCAAGCACCATGCCCATACCGCGCGCAACCGACGTCAACGAATCATCGGCAACGTAGACAGGCACGTGCAACCACTCTTGCAAGAATGCATCAAAGCCACGAATCAATGCACCACCACCGACCAAATAAATACCGCGACGCATCACATCCGATAATACTTCCGGCGGTGTCGTCTCCAATACCTCTTTGATTGCTTCAACGAGTGCATCAATAGACGGCGCAATGGCTTCGCGGACATCCGCATCCGTCACAATTACCTCGCGTGGCAAACCCGTTATCAAATCGCGTCCGCGAACCGTTACCTCAATAGCACTCTCTGCTTGCATAATAGAACCTGCTTGAATCTTCAAATCCTCTGCTGTGCGTTCACCAATCAAGATTTTGAACTCGTCACGAATGTAGGACGTAATATCGTTATTGAGACGATCACCAGCAATTTTGATGTTTTTGCCGTTAACCACGCCGTTTAGTGACATCACTGTGATATCGGTCGTACCACCGCCGATATCTACCACCATGCTTCCTGATGCGTCTTCAATAGGCAGACGGATGCCGATGGCAGCTGCCATAGGTTGTTCCACCACGTGTACTTCACGTGCGCCAGCGTTGATAGCGGCGTCGCGCACCGCGCGACGCTCTACGTTTGTCGTGCCGAACGGCACGCCAATGACAATGCGCGGACCAAATAATTTTTTCTTTCCCTGTTGCACGCGACGAATAATGTGCGCAAGAAATTCTTCGGCAACTTCAAAATCAGAAATCACACCATCGACAAGCGGACGCACCGCTACGATGTGTTCAGGTGTGCGTCCGAGCATGCGCTTTGCTTCCACACCAACAGCAACCACCTGCCCTGTTTTTTGATTGACGGCAACAACGGTGGGTTCGTTGATGATAATGCCACGCCCGCGCACATACACGAGTGTGTTGGCAGTACCGAGGTCAATACCAATATCGTCACTCACGACACTCTGGAGTTTTTGCTTCAGATTCTCCCACATAGATATGCACCAGTATATACGCGCAGAGGCGCGCTTCAAAATCAGAGTGTGAAAGAGCCACGCGAAATTTATGCGTCAAGTGCTTGGAACAGCCCTTCCTCCGTCATGAGTTCTGCGGTATCGCTATCACGACGCTTGACTTCTACCATTCCTGCGGTCTGCTTTTCAGAAATCACCACGCGGGTTGGAATACCAATGAGATCGGCGTCAGCAAATTTTTCTCCCGCGCGCGCATCACGATCATCAAAAAGTACTTCGTGTCCATGCGATTCTAACTTTGCCACCAATGCCTCTGCGCGCGCGCGGGTTGTATCATCAGCACCTGCAAGTGAGATAACATGCACCGCAAATGGTGCAACCGATGCAGGCCATACAATGCCGTTTGCATCTGCACATTTTTCAACAATCGTGCCCATCACGCGACCAAGTCCAATACCGTAACAACCCATCAGCACCGGAATATTCTCCCCTGCTTCGTTTTTGTACGTGAGTGAAAATGGATCAGAGTATTTTGTGCCGAGTTTGAAAATATTTCCTACCTCAACTGCTTTCTGTGGTGTCAGTGGTCCATTACATGACGGACATGTTGGCTGATCTGCCAAAATCTCTTCATTCACTGCAACCTTACATGCAGTGCAGAGATGGATGGTGTCTTCACCGGCATCAGTGAGTGTTTGGAACTCATGCGAATACTTTGCAAATGAACCACCTGATGCAAACGTCAAATAGGTGTCCTCACCAATACCCATACGATCAAACACATTTTTGTACACCTGCGTCATGCGCTCGTAGTACGCATCCAAGTCCTCTTGATTCGCGTGGAATGAGTACAAATCTTTCATCACGAACTCGCGTCCGCGCATGATGCCTGACTTTGCACGCAACTCCATACGAAACTTGTTTTGGAATTGATATACACTCTTTGGTAAATCTTTGTACGATGCGATGTATTCACGCATGAGTGGCACAACAATTTCTTCATGTGTTGGCCCAAGGGCCACTTCACGCCCCGATGCATCCGATACTTTGTACAAATCGGTCATGGTATCCCAACGACCTGTTGCTTCCCAATTCTCTTTTGGATGCAGAGACGACATGAGCATCTCCTGTCCACCTGCGTTATTCATCTCCTCGCGAATAATGCTCTCTATTTTATTGAGCACGCGCAACCCAAGTGGCAGATACGAATACACACCCGCCATTTCTTTGTGGACAAAGCCACCACGAATAAGGAGCTGTGCGTTTTGTGCAACCTCGTCGGCAGGCGCTTCCTTGCGGGTTTTGGTACACAGTGTTGATTGTCGCATATAGCATCATTGTACTGTCAGCGTGTACTTTCAACAAGACATGCTATACTCGCCTACGGATTACTCGTTCTTCAACTACAAAAGGAGGTGTGCATGGCATACGAAACGAAACTGTACTGGACGGGTGTGTTCCGTGCGTGGTGCACGGGCATGCTCAAGCAGATTGATCAACTCCCACGCGGTGAGCGTCGTGTCGCGCTGTACGCGCGACTGCTGGAGTGTCATACACTCCTAGAGGACATGGAAGAGGAGCTGTCCAACGACACGCCCCTCGCTGGACACAATCTTCCTCTGTTTGAGGAAGAAGAGGTGCAGACGGCGTAATCGCCGTCTGCCAACAAAAATGCCGAGCTGCAGCATTCGCTTCAGCTCGGCATCTTTTTTTCTAAAATAATTTCACGACATCGTGCACAGTAATGGCGATCATCAATAACATAAGGAGCGCGAACCCAATAATGTTGAGTGTGTTGGCAACTGACGGACGCACTGGTGAACCTTTCACTGCCTCAATGAGCGCAAAAAGAATGCGTCCACCGTCCAGTGCTGGAAATGGCACCAGATTGATAACTGCCAAATTCAACGACAACATCGCTGCAAATGAAAGCAATGCAGAAAATCCAAGTGCCACCGCATCGCCCGTCAGACCTGCAATACCCACCGGACCTGCAACTGTTGAAAAATCAGCATCACCGAGCGCCATGTCTTTGAAAAAAACACCAAGACCAACAACAACACTTTGTAACGTTACCCACGTTGTTTGCGCACCAACACCCAGTGCTTTCCAGATCGGATAACGCACAATTCCTACCTCATCCAACACCACACCAATGACTGCACGTTCTTCTCCCTCTAGAGTTCGCATTTCTGGCTGTGCCGTCAGCGTTACATCTTCCCCTGCGCGCTGTACCACCACCTGCAATGCTTGCCCTTCATGCATAGCGATAAAATCCTGAATGGCGGTAATATCCGCTCCTGCTTCTGCACCTGTACTGTCCGTCACGCGGACAATGGCATCATGCACACGAAAACCCGCCCGCCCTGCTGGGCTCGCTTCATCTACATACAGAATCATTGTTGTAGGCGTGCCCACAACACCTTCAGTTGTTTCATCAATAGACATTGGCACACCGATGGTCAAGCCAGCGGTAATCAACCCCCACGCCAACAACACGTTGAACAACACACCCGCAACAAGCACCCATACTTTTTGATACCACGGTTTTGCATCAAGCGTACGTGCAAACTCCTCAGGAGATAACGCACCTGTATCCTCATCTTCTTTGAACAATTTGACGAATCCGCCAAACGGAATCCAGTTGAGAGAGTAGGTGGTCTCACTACCCTCTGGTTTCCATGTATACAGACGTGGAGGAAAGCCAATGCCAAACTCCGATACGCGTACACCTACAGAACGTGCCGCCAAAAAATGCCCGAGCTCATGTGCAAACACGAGTACGGCGAGTACAACAATAAAAAGTACGACGGTCATAGCGAATTAGCCGAGAATCTCTTTTTCTTTCTTCTCTGCGAGTGCGTCTAGTGCTTCGTTGCCCTCTTTGATAATTTTTTCCATTTCGTCTTTTGCACGAAACTTCTCATCTTCAGAAAGTGCGCCATCTTTTTCTTGTTTCTGGATATCGCTCCACACTTCTTCACGAGCTGCACGAATAGAGATGCGACCTTCTTCTAGTTTTTTGCCCACGAGCTTTGCGTATCGTTCGCGCGTCTCCCCTGTCAATTCTGGAAACGATACACGCAATCCTTTGCCATCATTGTTTACCGACACGCCAAGATTTGCTTCTTGAATTGCTTTTTCAATGGCGCCCGCAACACCGTTATCCCACGGTGCAATACGAATGGTGCGCGCATCTTCAACGCCGACGTTTGCCAACTGATTCAATGGCATCATGCTTCCGTATGCCGATGCACGAATACCGTCCAACAGCGCCACCGACGCGCGACCGGTATGGATATTACCCAGCTCTTTCACAAGCCACTCTGCAATCTCTTTTGTTTTTGTTTTGAGCACTGAAAAATTGTATGCCATATACGCCATTATACCACGGCGCCCTGTTTTTTGTCTTTATATCGTGCTGTAAGAAGGATATTTGCACGTTTTGGTTGTGGTGCTACACCATACCTACTTATGGCCTTCGGGCTCGCCTCCTTTCGGGTAGGCATATTCATTCCCAAAAGAAACTTTAGAAACCGAGAGCACCTTCTGCTCTAAGGAGTGCGCGTTTTTTCATACTGCCGCCAAATGCGTAGCCACCGATTTTTCCATCGCTTCGTATAACGCGATGACACGGCACATGCGAGTCGCGATTGCGACTCATAATAGTGCCGACGGCACGAGCGGCGCGCGGGACACCCGCGCGCCTTGCCACCTCCCCATACGTCAAAACACTTCCCTTTGGAATACGTGCCACCACCGCATAGACGCGTTGCGCAAATGCTGATTGTGCGCCACTAAAAGAGTGTGGCTTTCCCACCTGCTTCTTTTTTGCTTTTTGCTTGGACACTTTTGACATGCGTTTTGAATGCATTGCCCGCCGCTTCGCGATAAGTACAAAAATCACACGGCCCACCACTAAACCCAACGCCAACGGGCGGAATTACGTCAGACATCAATGTTTCTTTGATTGCATATACCGCTGGCTCTACCCATGAGTCATCACCTTCGTACGGAATCAGTTCAACATCAAACTCCAATTTTGCATCAAATGCTTCCGCATCACTTTTACCGTTGACGTACACAAAATATGCAGTCGGTGAAACTTCAAATCCATTTCGTCGAAACAGCCATTGATAGATTTCTGCCTGTTTTTTATACGATGTATACAAATCATCTTGCGTTTTTGGACCTTCTTTTTTGGATGTGGCTTTGTAATCCACCACAATCAATTCACCGTTCGGTTTTTGCCATATATCATCCACACCTCCACGCAAAATGAGATTTGTTTCTACGTGGTGTGTTTTGATACCGCGGCGGAGCGCATCGCGCCATTCGTCCATACGTGGATCATCAAACGGCACGGCATCTAAGCCGTATGCTTCTACAAACGGGTGCTTTGTTTTTTGTGCGCGGTGTCCATCAAACTCACGTTTGAGTAATTCATCCACTGCGTTGTTGAGTGTAAATGAGGGGCCTGTGACACGCTTGATACCGAGGCGTGCATCTAAATAAAAACAGCGCGGACAATCCGTAAACAAATCTATCTTTGAACGTGAAAGTGTAAACGGTTCTTGCGATGTCGGGTCAAATGTTTTTTGCCAGCGTTTAGCCATGCGC
This sequence comes from uncultured Candidatus Saccharibacteria bacterium, assembly GCA_964520295.1. Lineage (GTDB taxonomy): Bacteria > Patescibacteriota > Minisyncoccia > Phycocordibacterales > EsbW-18 > EsbW-18. The sequence goes on along the minus strand of CAZFMQ010000001.1, from coordinate 164,437 downwards.
ACTACTATAGCATGAAAAGAAAACACCCCCGACCAGCGTCGTGGTCGGGGGTGTGAAAAACTACGTTGGAGTCGTGGACCTGCTCCTCAGACGAGGAACAGGTCCATCTGCGCGGCGGGGTCTGCCGCGGCCTTCTTGGCAGCATTGTGCTGCCGAACGGCCGCGCGTGCCGCGCGCTCGCCTGCCACGAGGCAGGCCTGGCTGGGCGCCAGGCGGAACGTGTCACGCATACGCGTGACCTCCACCGGCTCGCCGCGGCGCCGACTTGCGGTGTAGACGCGGACAAGCTGCCCACGGCGGGCGAGCTTGTCCACCGCTTTTGAGAACCGCGCTCGGTTCTCTGCGCGGAAGTGCTTCAGCACTTCCGCGCGGGAAAGAACCGCACTGTGGCTCGGAAAGCGGTACAAAACCGCTTTCCGAGCATTCGCCGACGTGAGTTCCTCTCGGAACTCGTCCTCCGGCAACCACTTCTTCCGCGACATCCGCTAACTCCTTTCTGAAGGGCTTTATCCCTTCCGTAGTTGAAAGACCACCTTTTTTTACTATATCACAAAATACGCAAAAAAGCAATCCCTTATCGCGCAATACCCTCACGCATACGTTACTTCTTTTTCTTTTTTGCCTTCGCCGTAGGAGCTTTCTTTTTGGCACTGCCAAATTTCTGTTCAATAAGTGCGATTTCGTCACGAATCAATGCCGCCGTTTCAAAATCCAATACTTTCACCGCATCAGCCATTTCTTTATTTTTGCGCGCCAATAATTTCTTCACATCCTTCCCCGCCATCGTTGTATCCAATGCCACCAACTCTGCGACCGCTTCATCATGCTCGCGCATCAACTGATCGGTAATGTCTGCAATTTTTTTCTGAATGGTCTGCGGTGTGATGCCATGCGCTTTGTTGTACGCCATCTGCAACTCACGTCGACGATTCGTCTCACCAATAGCACGCTCCATAGAACCCGTCATCACATCTGCATACAAAATCACACGGCCCGCCACATTACGCGCAGCACGTCCAATGGTCTGAATAAGCGATGTCTCACTGCGCAAAAATCCTTCTTTGTCAGCATCTAAGATGCCGATGAGTTCTACTTCAGGTAAATCCAAACCTTCACGCAATAGGTTCACACCCACCAACACATCAAATCCTCCGTGCTCACTTCCCTTACGAAATTGCGTCAATAATTCAATGCGCTCAATGGTTTTAATATCGCTGTGCAAATATTCTGCTTTCAAACCGCGCTCGCGTAAAAACGCCGCCACGTCCTCTGCCATCTGTTTTGTCAGCGTCGTCATCATCACACGCGCCCCACGCGCCACCACCGCCTCCGTCTCTGCAATAAAATCATGCACTTGCCCCACGTATCCGCCCGTCGGTGTAATTGGTCGCACGATAATTTCTGGATCAATGAGCCCTGTAGGTCTAATAATTTGTTCTACAATACCGTCGGGCATGGAGTGTTGTAATTCAAATTGTCCGGGTGTGGCTGATGTGTATACCACTTGCCCCACGCGCTCCATAAACTCATCAAATGTCAGTGGTCGATTATCAAATGCAGAGGGCAAACGAAATCCATATTCAATAAGATTTTTCTTGCGTGCTTGGTCACCAGCATGCATACCTGCAATCTGTGGCAAGGTAACGTGTGACTCATCAATAACGGTGAGAAAGTCCGGCGTGCCATCGGCTTTTTTTGGAAAGTATTCAAGCAATGAAAATGGTGGCTCTCCCGGCGCACGACCGTCAAAGTGGCGCGAATAATTTTCAATACCATTGACGTACCCCACCTCGCGAATCATTGCCAAGTCGTACGTCGTGCGCCGCTTGAGACGTTCTGCTTCAAGTGTTTTGCCTTCTGCTTGTAGTTGCGCAACGTGCGCCGTCAATTCTTCAGTAATGGTGCCAATGGCGCGCGCAATATCTTCTTTGCTAGACACGAAGTGTTTTGCAGGAAAAATAAAGACGTTCTCTTCCTCACGTTTCAATGCGCGCGACACAGCATCAATCGTGTGCACAGATACCACGGTGTCATTTTCAATTTCTACGCGATACAGTACCTTCTCATTCACGGGCATAATCTCCACGGCATTGCCAATGGCGCGAAACGTACCGGGCGTTAAATCCGCATTGGAACGTTCAAAATAAATTGCCACCAAATTACGAATGAGATCAGCGCGTGTGTACGCCTGTCCTTTTTCCACCTTCACGTGCACCTTTTCGTACTCCTCCGGCCGTCCGAGGTTGTAAATACACGATACCGATGCCACCACAATCACATCGTCACGCGTCAGCAACGCCTGCGTCGCCGCGTGACGCAAGCGGTCAATTTCTTCGTTGATTTGTGTTTCTTTTTCAATATAGGTGTCGGTAACCGCCACATATGCCTCTGGTTGATAGTAGTCGTAGTACGACACAAAATAGTGCACTGCATGGTTAGGGAAGAATTCGCGATACTCTGTCGCAAGTTGCGCGGCGAGTGTTTTGTTGTGTGCAATCACCAGTGTTGGTTTGCCATGGTTGGCAATCACATTCGCCATGGTAAATGTCTTTCCCGATCCTGTTACACCCAACAATGTTTGATGGTGCTTTCCCGCTTGTACGCCCTTCGTCAATGCATCAATTGCCTTCGGCTGATCACCTGCGGGCGTAAACGTATTACTAATCTGAAACACAGACATACTTAGAGTCGTGAGATATCGCGAGACACAAAGACATTCAAAAACCACTCAAGTGCTGTTCTGAATTTTGCACGCACACCAACAATGGAGCTCAAATATGCAACACGGTACACAAGGCGCGCCGCAAAGCCTGACAGACGTGCGCCACTGATATCGGCAAGCGCACCGTGCTTGCCGAGTGAAATAATTGTTCCACGTTCTTTCCATGAAAATACCTCTTGCACACCACCACGAATACGCGCAAGAATGTTTCGTGCCGCCGTCTTCCCTTGTTCGGTTGCGTACTGTGCACGCATGCCGTACGGGCGACCCTCTTCCTTATTCATCACCTGCGCCACATCACCTATCACAAAGACGTTATCGTATTCTGCAAGTGAAAGATTTTCCTGCGTGACAATACGCTTTGATCGTTCGTCATATGTAATGCTTTTTTCTGCAGTGATGGGTACTGACGCTGCAGATACACCCGCACACCAAATCACAGTTTTGCTTGGCAACATCTCTCCGTTGCACACAACACCTTCTGGCGATACGCTTTCCACACGCATGCCCATGCGCACCTCAACACACCCGCGATCTTCCAAAAGCCGACGTGTTCTGTGCGACATCCACGGACCCGCTTCCTTCACAAGTTCTTCCCCGCGATCTACCAATACCACCTTACCCCGCTCACGCAAACGTGGAAATGCGTGTGCCATCTCATCACATAATAAATCAGAAAGTTCACCAGCAATTTCTACACCCGTTGCACCACCACCGACGACTACAAAACGCACGAGTGCCTCCTGTGTGGCTGGATCAGTTTCAGCATCCGCCTTATCAAAGCATTCCAACACATGATTTTTCAATCGGCGCGCATCATCTAACGTGCGCAATGGAAACGCGTGCTCAGCAGCGCCCGCAACACCCATGTAATTAGTTTGTGAGCCAATACCCAACACAAGAAAGTCGTAGTGTTGTGTATCGACAAACCCTTCTGCGCGCTCCACAGTAACCGTCTGCGCATCAGCATCAATACCGACAATAGTACCGTCAATAAAATCGCGCAGGTATGTTTTTGGAAGCAAACGGATTGGCTGAGTAATAGCGTCTGGCTGTAACAACCCCGAACCAACCTCATGAATCATCGGCACAAATACAAATGCGTCTCCTCGGTTGATAAGCGTAACCTCTACACCGTCCTCTGGCTGCAATTCTTTGGTCAGTGTCTGATACGCATGTAATCCGCCAAACCCAACGCCCGCAATAATGATGTGTTTTTTTGATGTCTGTGTCATAGATGTCTCATCATACCAAAAAATGGCTTGAATAAAAGATTTTTGGGGAGAGATAAAGTTTTTATAAAAATAAAATTTTTCTGGGCTGGACACAAAAAACACTTCTATGGTATAGATTTTCCCAATACCTATGAGAATTTTGGCCATAGAAGATGAACCATTAATTCGCTCGGTAATTCAGTCCACGCTCGCCGACGAGCATTTTGCTGTGGATACTGCCGCCGACGGCGAACAAGGTGCCTATCTTGCCAAAACCAACGACTACGATCTCATCATCCTAGACAACGTACTGCCGAAGAAAAACGGGATTGTCGTGTGTCAGGAGCTTCGCGCCTGCGGTAAAACCACCCCCATACTTTCGTTGTCTGTTCAAGGGGATGCCGCAACGAAAGTACAGTTGCTTGAAGCGGGCGTTGATGACTACCTCACCAAACCATTCCATATTGATGAATTAATTGCGCGCGTTCGCGCGCTTTTGCGTAGGCCACCACAGATAGTCAGCGACGTACTCACCGTTGATGACATTGTACTTGATACAAAACGTAAGACCGTCATGCGCGGTGCCACATACATCAAACTTACCCGCAAAGAGTTCATGCTCTTGCACTACCTCATGCAGAACAAGGCGTCGATACTCTCACGCGGTATGATTTTAGAACATGTGTGGGACAAAAATATTGACCCATTCTCCAATACCATTGAAGCGCACATACTCACCCTTCGCCGCAAAATTGAACGTCCGCATAAGAAAAAAATCATTCACACCGTGCAGGGACAAGGATATACCATCAACGACGACCTATGAGTACGAACATTGAAGACGGCGCGCCACGCCGTCTTTTACAAAACAATACCGAGACACTGCAGGTGCATGAAGAAATAGCGGCCATCTTTACCGATATCGCACACGCACTCCAAACACCGCTCTCCTGCCTTATGAGCGAACTGTCGGTATTGGGTAAACACACGCCCACAACAGCACTCTCACACATTCAGCACTGCGAACGCATTATTCAAAACATGTCTGCGCTTATTCATAATGCGCTATACATCTCTCGCCTTGAACAAATAGAATTTGAAGCATTCAAAAAACCACTATCGCTCTCTGCACTCATTGAAGACATTGTGGAATACATCACCACGCTCACCGCCCAAAAGAAAATTATGCTCTCCAGCACGGTGCAAACAGATATTTGGGTTTCAGGCATGCCCGACAAACTTGAGGAGCTGATAATCGCCGTGCTCTCAAATGCCATCAAGTACTGTAAACCCCGTGGTAAACGAAGTGTAGAGATTGCACTGTATGCCAATGCAACGCATGCCGTCATTCATGTTGCGGATAATGGCATCGGCATTGCTACGGAAGACATGCCGCATGTGTTCAATCGTTTTTACCGTACACCACACGCCACACAAAAATCAGAGCGCGGTACAGGTCTCGGGCTCGCCATCGCAAAAAAAATTGCTGATAAGCACAGCGCGACAATAGATATTGAAAGCACACTCGGCAATGGCACCACGGTGCGTATCACGATACCTGTAGTGCACGTCTAGGATTTCTTGGCTTCCTGCATGACGTCGGATACCACCAACCCGTCTTCAAGGTGAATCACACGCTCTGCATACTGCGCGTACTCCGGCTCGTGCGTTACCATCACAATGGTCTGTCCGTCTCGGTGCAATTCTTGAAACACACGCATCACACTATCCCCTGATGCAGAATCCAGGTTCGCGGTTGGTTCATCCGCAAACAAAATATCCGGATCAGGTGCAACAGCACGCGCAATAGAAACACGCTGCTGTTCACCTCCTGACAGTTGTGCGGGACGATGCTGGTGCACATGCGCAAGCCCCACAACATCAAGCGCTTGCGTCGCCTGTGCAAGCGCCTGTGGCTTGGGTACACCACGCATCAAAAGTGGCACCATCACATTCTCAACCGCCGTGAGATCCGGTAGCAACGCATAATCTTGAAATACGTATCCTAATTTATGTAAACGAAAGTGCGTGCGCTCTTTCTCCGAAAAACGTTCTGTGTGTATGCCGTCCAGCGAAATGGAACCTTGCGTGGGTATATCGAGTAAACTCATTTGATACATGAGTGTGGATTTACCCGCACCCGAGCGCCCCATGATTGCCACGAACTGCCCTTCAGGAATGGATAGCGTAATACCACGCAACACGTGCGTTACCACCGGGCCGCTCTTATAATTTTTAACAAGATTCTGAACTGTAATCATATATATTTAGCGTCCCAAAATAGAGTCCAACGTATTTTTCTTGATAATCATCCATGCAGGAATATAACCAGCAATAACTGTTGAAATAACGAGAATGATGAGTTTCACCAGGGTTGATGACAATGGCGCAACCAAAATACCGTCAGAAAATGGGAAATCAATCGGGTGTGCATTAAACATTGGCACAAGCATGCCATAGATAATCACAAGTGCGATTGCCGAACCAATAAGCACATACAACAGTGATTGAAATACGTACGACAATTCAATAGCACCCGCACGAATGCCAATACCTTTCAAAATACCGATGTACTTGCGCCGTGTGATGGCATTGACGAAAATCACAATAAAAATTGTGATAGACGATACCATGAGCCCCACCGAGCTAATGCCATTACCGAGCATGGCAAACGTTGCAATCATATCAATAAGGAATTGGGGCAATCCTTCTCGTGAAAGACGGATCAGTGCAGTGTCCCCTACTCCGCTATCCTGCAGTGCTTGCTTCACTGCGGGTGCATCACTGACATGTGTAGCACGCACCGCAATTTCATTCGCATTCAAATTGGTACGGCGTGCAAAACGAATGAACTCTTTTTCTGGCAAAAATACGCGCATAGATACCTGATCTACCTTCGTATCCACGATGCCCTTCACAATATACTCTTTCATCGCGTCACCAACAGTCATACGAATACGCGAACCAATGCCCACGTTAGACAACGTGGGAAATCCGTACTCATCACCCTGTCCTAATGGCGAATACTGCTCAAGGTTCATAGAACCGAGCATCACGTACTGCGTATCGTCCGGTGACAAGTACTCACCCTCAATAAGAAAGCGAGAGAGGCCTGTCACTCTGTTTTCGCGCACAGGATCAATACCAGCAAGTGTCGTGCTCACACTATCACGCGGTGCGTGTGGATCACGACGCTCCCGATAATTTGCCTCCAACCGTACACCTTCGGTATATCGCACCGTATACGATGCGATGTGTGGCAATGTATTGAGTGTGGCAATAGTATCCTGCGTACGATCTATTGCATCCTCTCCAACTTTATTTGAAATAAACACATCACCTGTGTATTGATCACTGTACGCTTTGACCGAACCTTCAATAAGACCGACGAGAATACCCGACACCGCCACGAGGTTCAGGAACGTCAGTGTCATTACAAAAATGATGAGTCCTGTTGTCCACTTACTTGCATGACGTACCTGACGTACGCCGAGCAACAATCCAACTCCTAGTGTCTCCTTCCACATGCTACTGCGCTATACGTACAACATCACCTTCGGCAAGACCTGTGAGCACTTCAAAAAATGAATCTGAGCTACGCATACCCACAACCACCGTACGCTCTTCTGGCTCCCCTGATGCATCCTGCACGGTAACGAACGTCGTGCCATCTTCACGATACTTTACTGCACGGACTGGCACTGCCAACACGCCCTCACGGGCATCAGTTTGAATTGCCACCTGTGCCGTCATACCTGATGCAATGCGCACATCCGGCTCAGTAAATGCAATGCGACCCTCATAGACCGACACGTTGTCAACGATGGTTTCTGCACGATTCATTGAAGTAACCGTGCCAGCAAATGTGTATCCTGCAAATGCATCCAATGTAATGTCCACCGGATCGCCAACGTTCACCTTGATGCTGTCTATTTCCGGCACATCAATAGCAACACCAAATCCATCGTTTGAAATAAGAGATACCACAGGGTTATTCGGAGACACTGCTTCACCTACGTCTGCGTGTACTGCCGACACAGTGCCGGCAAATGGTGCACGGATAATACGCTGGGCAATTTCTGCCTGAATACGATCAACCTGTGCTTGTGCTTTGAGCAATTCTGCGTGTGCAATAGATGTGCCACTTTGCTCTGCGCGCAATTGAGCCGCCGCACGTTCGTAGGCACTGTACAGCGTCGCATACGTTGTGCCTTCTTTATTTGGCAATGACACATACCACGTGGTGTCGCGGTATGTTGCAGGGCCGTCCGGAAATGATATGAACAAACCGCGAGCACCGAGTGCAGTAGGGCCTGTCTCAGCAATAGTAACGGTTTCAGGATTTTCTAAATCAAATACGGCGAGTTCAAATTTTCCTGGTTGTGATTTTGGTTTGATGCGAATTTTATACGTCCCCTCTTCTGTATCGTTATAACGACCAGAAATAACTGGTGGTGTCTGTGTATAGTCTGCACTCTGTGGTTTTGCCACAAGATTTGTTGAGAGTAATTCGCTGTACGCATTCTGCACTTCAATTTCAGTGTTGGCTGTTTCTGCGCGTTTGATAGCAACATCGGCTTGCGCAGAACGCAAATCTGCAGAAAGTGTGCCGAATCCAAGCGTGGCAAGTGTTGCACCTCGTGGTACAACTGCGTTTTCAGCAATAGGTAAGCTGGTCAGTGTGCCCGATACTTCAAATCCCAGATCAGCAACGGAACGCGCTTCAACGGTACCTGCAAGCAATACTTCCTCTTTCAAATCACGCTGCACCACAGGCACGGCTTCATACGTGCCATTTTTTGAACCTGCACGGAGAGCAAAAAATACAATCAGCACTATCGCTACCCCTAGTATGAGGAGTGTTTTTTTAGATAATTTCATACGCATAAAAATACCATACAATGCCCGTGTGATATAGAGGGAAAAATAGTAGCAGAGAGATGCTTGACATTGGAGGTCATACGTTATATCAAGAGAGCGGGAGTTCCTTGTGCAATCCTCACAACCAGAAAGGAGAACGGGGTGCCGAAGAATGATGGGGCGATTGCGTGGATGCTGCTGTATCACCGCTCATCACGCAGCAAGGAGGCGTGCGAGTGGTGGAACATTCCCACACACTCACACGAATTCGCCGATGCCATCTCGCGCTTGGCGAGTGCCATGCGTGTCAGTCCACGCGGACTGCACACGCTGATCACCGCACTCGTGGAGCGCGACACCGCCACCATCAACGCAGTGGACGAGGAGTTTCGGCACGATGCCGCGTTGTGGCTGGTAGATCACTACCTGCTCCACACAACGTTCTCCATCGTCCAGCTCCGACGCCAGATTCGCACCGAGGCGAAAGCCATCGGTGTCGACCCTGAAGTCCTGTCGGAGTTCATCCGTCGACGCATGACGGAGGTGCTGGAGAGTCGCCTGCGGTTCACCAAGAACCTCAAGCGAGTACTCGTCCGAATGGACGCATGGGTGGCAAAAACCATGCCCCCGTGTCCGAGCACAGTGAATTAAAGGAAGGGTGCACAAAAAAAGAAGTATGTTTTTATAAAAAATCCCGCCACTACGGCGGGTTTTCTTTATCTCACAAATAGAAGTGAGCCAACAACGTCATCAAACACATCTCGTTGCGGTGATTGTGCATCGCTATACGCACCAGTGAGGAGCACTGCGGTGTTGCCACGCGTAACAACTGCGTTATCGCTAGCATACAGTCCATCTCCCGCAAACGTAACTCCTTGTTCTCCGTCAATGATACGCGCCTGTTGTGTGCCGAGTACCGGCATGGTGTACATCTGCGCATCAGTAGTTCCTAACCATGCTTCTGCAGAAAGCGCTTGAGGATTCTGGAATGCAACAATGGTGATGGCCGGAGGTAACTCTGTGTCTATAAGTGTTTTCAATGATGCACGATCTTCTCGTGTCATCAACACAAACGTTTTGATGCGTGTAGACGCGCCGTCTGCATCCGCACCCTCTTCCGTCAGTGTATATGTACCTGGGTACGTAAACGAAATACCAGTGTCCGCATCAACGTGTGTTATGGGCGTTGCACCAAAATTCGTTACCGCACCGGGCATGCGATCTTTTATTTTTGTAAGTACCAGTGCCACCGCAACAAGCACCACAACTGTTACAACGCGCTTCACCATAGGATTATTGAATAGCGAGTAATGCCACTTCAAAGATAAGGGTTGCGTTTGGTGGAATAACACCACCTGCACCCGCTGCACCATATGCCAATTCAGGAGCAATAGTCAGTTTGCGCTTCTCACCTACTTTCATACCAACGACGCCTTTGTCCCAACCTTGAATCACTTGACCTGCACCAAGCTTGAATGAAAACATATCACCCCTGTCAACGCTTGAATCAAATTTTGTACCGTTCGTGAGCCAGCCCGTGTAGTGCACCGAAACCGTATCTCCATCTTGTGCCACTTTACCGTTCTCTTCACCGGCTTCTACAATTTCAATCTGTAGTCCTTGTATATCCATAGTAGTTTCTATTGTTGTTGTTTCTAGTGTTGGTTCTGTTGTCGATGCTGTACCGTTCTGTGGAGCTTCTACTGTTTTCCCCCACATACCTAACGCTACAAGTGCGCCAACAAGAATCAATCCGATAATGATGTGTCGCATAGGCAATGTGTCTAAATGAGTAATGCCTACGTTCTAGTGTATCACAGCGATGGTACAATGAAGTATGCGACCATTTCCTGAGAAACTACGAGGTATATTCGGCGATTTTGACCATCTTTCCACACCTGAAAAAATACAGGATTTTCTCAATGCACTTCCCTTCAACCATGAGGAGGAGGGCGATACGATGTGCTCACCGCAGGTAACACTTGCGCGTGGTACCGCTCATTGTCTTGAGGGTGCCTTGGTTGCCGCCGCCGCGCTGTGGTATCACGGACAACGCCCACTCCTACTTGATTTAGAATCTGTGCACCCGGATCAATCGCACGTCGTTGCACTCTTCAAACGTGATGGATTGTGGGGTGCGATTTCAAAAACAAATCATGCGGTGTTACGGTTTCGTGACCCAGTGTTTCGTACGGTGCGTGAGCTCGCACTCTCATATTTCAATGAATATTTTTTAGATTCTGGACAAAAAACATTGCATTCATTTTCTGCACGCCCGTTTTCTTTGCTTGGTCTGTCTGATAGCTGGCTGACTGACATAGAGCCACTGTGGCATATTGAAAAAGCATTGATGCGTGCGAAGCACGCATCAATCGCGCCGTCGCGTACGTTACAGAGTACGCGACGAGCTGATCCGATTGAAATAACTGCAATTGGATTGATTGAAACAAAACCGAAACGATAACTACTCAGTTGTAACACCGTCAAAGTGTTCCTCAGCGGCATCCGCTTTTGTTGCGTGCACGGTACCATCTTTATGCTCTGCAGGAGAATAGATGGTATAGAGTTTCAAATCTTGCGACGCTGACGTGTTTATCACATTGTGTTGCGCACCTGCAGGCACGACAACAGCACTCCCGTCAGTGATGGCGTGCTCTACACCATCAATCACGACTGTCCCTTCTCCACTATCAATACGGAAAAACTGATCGTGTGTGTCGTGCACCTCAGAACCAATCTCCTCACCCGGACGCAAGTTCATGAGTACTAACTGACTAAATGCTCCCGTGTACACTACACGACGGAAATCAGCGTTAGCGATTGTTGCCTCTTCAATATTTTCTACATATCCCTTTTTCATACTATTTTTTGTTATCTGATATATATCCTATGGTACACGTTATAGGGCAACGGTAAACAAAACAGCCCCGCCATCGAAACGATGGCGGGGCTGTTTCTTGCACTTATTTAAGTGCTTCTGCGTCTGCCTTTGAGAGAAACTTGAACATATTGCCACCACACTGTGCGCATGTTCCCTTTGCCGAGAAACGTCCATTCTTCTCAGACACTACAGGGTTGTTCATCACCTGCATTGTCGGTTTGTTGTTGGCGTCTCTACATTTCATGCAAAGCGCTTTGAGTTCTGCCATAGAAAATGGTTAATGTATAAATCCCTCACACTATAGCACAGAAGCACCGCTCTGACGACCCCCTACTGCACGTCCTCTTTTACCGCCTGAATAAAGCGTTTTCCATGCCCTGAAACCCAACCGCCGATAATAAGCACTGTCAAAAAGAATAATGACACAATAAGAAGCCCTTTCTCAAAGGATTTGCCACCCAAATAGTACACAAGAAACATAAACGGCAATGTGCCAATAAATGTAGAAAGTGCGTACAGTGACATGCGCATTTTTGAAAGCCCCGCCGCATACGACACGTAATCAAAATATGATGTCGTGACCACGCGCAACAGCGTCAGTACCCAAAATTTTTGTTTCTCTGAATACATACCTTCCCACTCATGCACCAAACGCAGAGATGCGAGACGGCGCACCGCACGTTCACGAAAATGACGTCCGATCCAAAACGCACCGAGCGCACCGAGGTTCACACCAATCAAACCGAGTATAAATCCAAACTGCCACCCAAAGAGCGCAATGCCGAGTACATCAAGTAATAATCCCGGAATAGGTGCAACAACAATAGGAATGGTGCGAATAAGCACGAACAATACCGGCGCAAGCACCGCATGCTGTTCCAAAAAAATCTTCAGCGCGTCAATCATATAATGTATGTATGAATACTATAGCAAACGTAGAAGTAAAATTGACTGAAAATAGAAATGTGGTATCATATGAGAGCTTTTGAAACTCGTGTGGGGCTCACTAGCTGCAGAAACCAATTCATATTCGTCTCTCCATTTTATTACCTGCACAGCCCCGAAACACCACTTCGGTGTTTCAAGTAAAGTTATTATAGATATGGCATATACACACCGTGCGCATTCGCACGGCAGACAGAGTACTAATCGTGGACGCAATAACGGCGGACACGGCAACAGCGGTGGTAGAAACCACCGCGGACATTTTCGTGGTAGACACGGTGGCGGTGGCGGACGCAAGCGTGCACGTGCAACCTTTGACCCAACACAGTTCATCAACAAAAATCCTGTAGCAGTGGTAGAGGAGGTGTACACACCAAAACATCGCTTTGCGGATTTCGCCATTGATGAGCGCATGGTCGCAACCATTGCCGCACTCGGCATCACTGCCCCAACACCGATTCAAGACCAAATTATTCCAATAATTTTGAACGGCAAAGACGTTATCGGTCTTGCAGAAACAGGTACCGGCAAAACAGCGGCATTCCTTATTCCGTTGATTGAGCACAAAAAAGCAGATAGCAATGTAACAACCCTCATCCTCACACCAACACGCGAGCTTGCCTTACAAGTTGATGCAGAATTGCACAAGCTCGCGAAAGGATTTCACTTTTCTTCAACAGTGTGTGTTGGTGGCACCGCCATCGGACCGCAAATACAGCGCCTCCGCAGGCACAATCAGTTTGTGATTGGTACACCAGGGCGCGTCAAAGATCTCATTGCACGTGGCATACTCCGTACAAGCGTCATCACCTCGGTGGTATTGGACGAAGCAGACCGCATGCTTGATATGGGATTCATTAACGATATGCGTTCCATTCTCGGCACGCTTCCCCAACCGCGCCACACGCTCTTTTTCTCTGCAACGATGGATGACAAAACACGCGCACTCGTCAATGATTTCATGCACGACCCAATAATGGTGTCCGTAAAGAAAAAAGATGTAACCGACAGCATTGCGCAAGATGTGATTATGTACGCACCCGCACATAAGTTTGAGACGCTGGTGGAATTTCTCAAACAAGACGCCTGTGATCGCGTAATTATTTTCGGCGCCATGAAGCACAGCGTTGAAAAACTCGGCAAAGAACTCAATCACGCAGGTATTTCTGCGCAATCAATTCACGGCAACAAAAACCACAATCAGCGCCAACATGCGCTTAGAGCATTCAAAGAGGGCCGCGCGCGCGTCCTCGTGGCAACTGACGTTGCGGCGCGCGGTATTCACGTTGATAACGTAACACACGTTATCAATTACGATTTACCAAACACGTTTGAAGATTATGTGCACCGCATCGGCCGTACCGGTCGCGGAAGCAATCACGGACAGGCGTTTACGTTTATTCCGCAACAGTAGGTGCTTTCTCTTTTTCTGCACTGGCAAACCAGTGCATCGGCAGTATACCTTTCCAAAACTGCGGATGGTCAACAATAATTTCGCTGATAAATGCGAATGGTAATGCCACCAATGCGGCGATACCAACATACCGCCACTCAAACGCACCGTCAGTCGCGACAGTGATAGCGATAAGGTCTTCCACAATACCGAACAGCAAACCGACGATAAAAAACTCGATCAATCGGATCTTATTTTTGTGTTTCATACAGATATATCGCAGTGTACGGAAAACGCACTATGCGCGATAGGTGCGTACTTCTTGAATACGACCGTTCTTCTTTTGAATTTTCACTGAACCACCATTCTTGCCGAGTGTGCGCTTGAACACACCACCCTTTGTCGCAAGTGCTTTTGTCTTGAAACTCTTAATCGTCTTGTTGGATTTGTCATGTTCCAAATCCCACGTACCTTTTTTCTCATTAAAATCCAATGTGTACTTCTCCAAATTTTTCTGTGCCATATGTAGTATTTTAAAAAAATAATAAGACCTACTAAAAACATCTATAGAAAGTATAGCAAATATAATTCCCCAACCTCATCAATTACAGCCCTGTGGAGAAAAGTGAGAGCGTCACGTCGCACGGACATTCAGATGGAGCAGTATCAGAAACAATGTGAAAGAGAGTGTTAAAACGCGTAAAAATAATGTCTTCGCCCTTTCTGTACCCTGTCTGGCCACCCATAGGACCACCGGCCGCCAATTGTGTATCAACTTCCCAACCAAGTGCGGCAAGCTTCTCTGTATAATATTCTTCAAATGGCATAAATACGCTTGCAGGGTTCATGGTATTTTTCACTGCATGAGACACGATCTCAACACCCGATAGTGTTGTAGTACCGAACGCAACTTCTTCTACACGTGGCACACCCCACTCAACCGCTTCATACAATGGGTACAGGTCTGGAGAAAGCGTGGATTGATCCACTGATTCTTGTGCTTGGTACCACCACATCCCCACAACCAAAAGAGCAATGAACACGATAAAACCGGTAGTGCGTTTTTGCATGATAAAAGTTTGATAAAATTTCTAATTGTTCCTAGCTTGTTTATACGTATAATTACACATCATGCTCAAAAAACGAAAACTCACTATTGCAGTTCTGATTGTCGTAGCACTTGGGGGTGTCGCTTGGTATAGATACACACAATCAACCACATGGAAGCCACAGGTAGAAGAGGGCGACATTGTACTTCATAATCCCTGTGGGGATTTGAGAAAAAAAGCGGGCGTATTACCTACAGGACAGGTTCTTTTTATCGCACCCGACTGCTCATTTAGTTTTCAATATTTCGATGAAAATGGAATGTATGGAATTGAAAAAATCCTAAATGATAGGAATGTATTTGCGGTATGTAACGCCCTTCGTTGTTATTCAGTTGGGGTAGATATTCGAGATCTAGCACTTTCAAACACCGGACAGATTGTATATGACTACACACCACAAACATATGACAGAGAAACACCTGATATATTTCAAAAAATAAAATGGAACGGCTACCCCGCCTTCAAGGCAATTTTTGCACATGCACAATTCCCTGAACGACTCTTTTTTATCCATATTCCACACAACAAAAAACTATTCACTCTATTTCGTAGTACAACCGACCAAGAGATTGTCTTTAGGCAGTTCTCATTGATAAGTGAAACATTTACACTTTCAGAAGAAAGATAAAAAAACACCCCAGAGAGTTCTCTGGGGTGTCAAAGCAAGAAGAAGTTGGGAGCATCACTCCCACAGATTCGCGGCGTACGGGTCAACCCGATTACCGTTGCACTTCACTGTGAAGTGCAAATGAGGGCTCACACCGCCGGTGTTCCCGACTGTGCCGATGCGAGCACCCTTGGTAACAGTTACCCCGCTTGAAATGAGGTAGCTGTCATACATCATGTGCAGGTAATGTGTTGAGCACCCATCACCGTGCGTGATGATGACTTCATTCCACGGTGCCTGCCCATAGCTCACCGTTCCGCTGGTTGCGGCGTACACAGGAACGTTGAGATTCGACGCTCCGGCAGGTACAAAATCGTACCCAGTGTGTTCGTCGTAGAAAAGATATTCCTTTCCACTTGCAGACACACCGTCATTGTAGTTGATGCCGAGAGTAAACAGCCCACCACCGGCCCTACGGTAGCCCAGAACGTCGTCCGGAGGCTCGTAATTATTCACCGAACCAGAACAGTTGATGTAGGAGCCTGAAACGAGATACTCCTTACAACCGTTACTGAACAGACCCTGTTGACCGTTGTACGCGGTGATAACACCAGGAGTGTTGAGGCTGTTGTCCATCACAGCACTGATAGGCACCGAGTAAGGCGTGTAGCCAGATACCGGCAGACGTAGTTTGAACGGCTCCGGAAGCGATGTCGACACAAACTCCATGTCGTCGAAGTACACGAAGCCGGAATGAGTGCTCAGAACAGCGAGACCGCGCACGGATTGACCCGAGGGGTTCAGATCCGAGAACGGAATGAGCACGCGATACCACGTGTGGCTCTGTGGCATGTCCACGTAGTACGACAGCGGTATCCAGCTCGTGATCATGCCGTGATTGCTCGTCGTGAGTGCGACATACAAGTCGCCATCATCGATGGAACCACTGCTCCGCACCCAGAACGACAGCGCGTTCATACCACTCGTGCTGAAGTTGTCATCACGATAGAGATAGATGTACCGATTCGTCTGGTAATCCACCTGCAGACCGTATGTGCCGTTCTTCTCCGTTGGATGATAAAAATCCTTGTAGAGTGAGAACTGGCCGTCGATGACACCGGGCTCGACGCCCTCACGATAGAACGTGCGTTTGTCGAATGTACCCTTGGCACGTTCGTAGATCGTCAGACGCATGTAGCAGGACGATGTCTCGCAACGCGCCCAGAACTCCGCCTTGTTCTCACCGGAGTTCAGCATCTCCTTGCGGAGATAGACGCGCTCGCCCAGATCGGGGCTGTGACGCGACTGACTGACGACACGCGCAGTGGTGGAGCCCTCCTTGTACACGAGGCCCCAGAGATACGGGTCGCCGTACGCGGTAACATTGCCGGATACAGGAGCCGCCGTCATCGTATAGACGTGGCCTGCCTGCAGGAGCGTCAGCGGCACCGTGATTCTCGTGGTGCCAGATGTAACCGTGTAGTTGCCCTGCAGTTTGACCGTGACGTTGGCACTCGCGGCCGTGCCGGCGAGCACCGCAAGACCGATGATGATCTTGCAGAGGTACTGCGTGAGTGTGCGCACCTTCTTCTCCTTTTTGTGAAAGAACAGTCGTCACCATGACGAACTATCTGAAGCACAGTATACGGATGCGTGATAAAAAAATTATAAAGTCCGTTTTCGTTATGTATGCTGGGCATATATGCTCTTCATGTGCGTTGTCCACACTGCACGCTCCCGCCAACACGGCGATATTCTTGAATATAAAAAACCCGCGTCTCGCCCTGTGTGCAGGGCGAGACGCGGAGATTTTCTGTACTAAAAATTAGACTCGCCTTCAAAATCTGGCTCTACAATTGCCCACTGTGCTGTTTCGGGCACCATTTTCAAATACACACTCTTGCCCACTGATGGTTGCGCAGCCATCGGCTCGCCGAGTGCGCGATCAGCATAGTTGAAGACCACAACATATACATGTCTAGGATTTGGACTAAGCTCCACTGATTGTGGTGCAACACGATCCCCAAGGAGATAACCATCCGATCCAACATAGCCATTTTCAGTGGCAAGTGCAGCCACAGCGTAGTAAAACGTACCCGTTCCGCCTGTTGTGTGTGAGAGAACAAAAGCAACATCATCGTCGCCATCACCATCAAGATCGGTAATGAGTTCATTACCAAAATACTGGGTGATACTTTTCAACGCGGAATCTGGTGCAAGCGGAGTTTCTGCCACACCATGCTCCAGTTGTATGCGCTGTCCCTCAATCATGTACGCAACACTCTTATACTCAGTGGATATGCCTACGTGTGGTTGCCGCGAGAGAAACGAGCGCACTGCAAAAAAACCCACAACTAACAAGAGCACGGCGAGCACTGATTGTTTTGTGTGCATACGTATTAGTTTCTGCGTATTGCAAATGCAAACACGAGAAGCGCACAGACCAACGAGGCGAGATTCAAATACGCAAGTGTCGTGAGCCCTGCTGAAAATCCATCAATGACAAGGAGTACAACACCAAGCGCATACAGCAACACAAACAATGGTTGAATGCGATGATTCTGTTTCGAAATCAATGCAACGAGTTGCGATATCCACGCAAGTACGACAATACCAAGTCCAATAGATGCAAACATAGTTATTTGTTACGAACGATACTCATAACCGACCAGAACGCGGCAACCGTCGCAACGAGGAACATCAGCTGAAGCGTCTGTTCTGCTGTCGCCCATGCGTAGTGCCGTGCAAGATCGTAATACACATAAATACCAAATGTAACGGCGAGACCCGCCATGTACGAGCGCCCGCGCATCGCACTGTACAGTGCCACAATGGCAATCACTGCCTCAAGCGCAATGGAAACAATAGGTATGATAGTCATACAAAAAGCATAGCACACTCACTCGCCCTGCCGACCCCCCTCCCCTCAATTCTGTGGATTACTAAAAGCAGAACCTATGCCCTTTCCCAAACAATATGCGCATAATTACTAGTCCTCAAGAATTTGAAGTTTCGGCCATTTCTCCTTCCATCTCTTTTGGATAATCCTTTCTTGTACTCTCGCCCTCTTCCTATCAGATACTTGAAAGGCTGGGGTTGGTCTAGCAATGATATGCACCAAATCATCTATACCTAACGGCGCGACCAGTTCAAGCTCACCGTTTTTTAGAGCCACACCAACTCCTGTTGCTGTTTCTGGCCATTTGGATATAGCATCAGTGGTTGAAGTGTATGGCTCTTCTTCATTCCAACCATGGACAGTAGCTTGGTTAACTACCTCCCAATCAACATTTGGTATTTGAGTACTTAGTCTTTTTTCAATTTCTTTTTCGTTAAATCTAATTTCTTTATCAAAATAAACTAAATCAATATCAGTAGGAGGAGTGTTCTTCTTATATCCATGCAAATAATCCCATACTTTATTACGAACGAATCCTGCACCTATTAACCAATCAGGAAGATTCATACTTTCAGCTACTTCAAGAATTCGCATCATTCCTGGGTCGCTTTTTATCAAATTAAGGATGTCGGTTTCATTCACAAATTAAGTATATCGCTTTTCAAAAAATTACTGAATAACACCTCTTGTACGCTCACTATTTTTCAGTGATTTCTTTGAGCTTGGCCAATGCTTTTGGCCACGTGTCAGTAAACATATCTTTCCATTCTGCAGGCACCAGCAACTCAACGAGTACCTCTGTACCACCATCAACATCCTTGAATGAATAGTTTTCGTATCCCTCTTGTCCTTCTACAACAGGCCATGGTGTTTTTTCTTCATCTTTGAATGCTCCTTGATGCTTTATTGATATAAACTCATGCGGTCGATTGGCTGCGATGACTGCATACATACCCGAAACACTTCCATCTTCGCTTGGTCCGGTAAATTTTATTTCGCTTCCCTCCTCCCAGGTCCCTTCATAGGTAGAACCCTCATGAAATGGTGCAACCCATTGTTGGTAGGTCTCTTTTTCAAGCATAGTATTCCACACTTTTTCTCTCGGTGCGTTGATAACTGTTGTGAACGTAAGCTTTTCCATAACATTAAAAAATTAGTTAGTAGTAATTATTTCTCTTTTGGTACTCCCCATTGCCACTTCGGCTTCTCCCCCTTTTTATAAGCGATGAGAAGAAAAAGAGCGGTGAGCACAATAAACGGTAGTCCAAACACTAAGAAATTGCTTCCAGAATCAGGATTGCCTGGAATTGCCTCTTCTCTGCTATAGACAAGCAAAAAAACGAACACAAGATACAATGCTGTGGCACACCATCCTTGCCACGTCACCGGCACCCAGCCCCACCCCCAAATCTTTCGCTTGAACCAGTAGCGTTCCGGATTCTTTCTTACATACGCTATATATTTTTTAAGCATGTGTGTTTCATTATGGCTTTCGCAAAATCTTCTCCATCGGCCTTCCTTTTGCGAGCTCATCTACGAGTTTATCAAGATACCGCACTTCACGCATAACCTTGTCCTTAATCTCTTCTACGCGCACACCACAAACCATACCCGTGATGAGTGTGCGCGATGGGTTAGGTGCAGGCGCTTCTTTAAAAAATGTTTTGAAATCCATCCCTTTCTGTATCTGTGCATTCAGTTTGCTTTGTGTGTATCCCGTAAGCCAGCGAATAATCGCATCGACTTCTTCTTTGGTGCGACCTTTCTTTTCTGCCTTGGCAATATACATCGGATACACATTTGCAAAGATGTATCCATATACACGCTTCAGTGTTGCTTCACTGGTTGGCTTCATACCCACAGTGTACCAGAGTACGGCTCGCACTAATCTTTTGCTAGGGTGTCGAAGACCCTGAGGAGCGTTAGCGACGAAGGGTCACTTCAAACGTAATGCGGTACGCATTGTCATCAAATGGTTCGCTTGCCATACGTGCAGGCGCAATAGAAATCATGGCAATATCAAAAATAGTGAACGGGTAGGTTTCGCGAGAATCAAGTGTCACTGTTTTTGTATCAGGACCGCGTGAGAGTGTCACATCTGCTTCAACCCAACCTGCTTGAATACAGACCGCATCAATAGGGCAACGGCTATCCTGTGTCACTGCATTGAGTGTGATGCTGACACCATTGATTACTTTCGTCTCACCGAGTGCAACAATACCGTGCGTAGTGTTTGCTTCTGTAGCAAGTTCCATACTTTCAACGTTGTAGGTGCTTCCGTGTGTGAAAGTACCACGTACAACTACTCGTTTGCCGACAAAGTTTTTGAACGCATCTGCATCCTCCACAATTAGTGGCATTGTGTACTCCTGCATTGGCATCGTGGCGTCTGTTGGCTCAAACACCAATTGAAAACCGCCTGTTGTGCTCTGCAATTCGCCGACAAATGATGCTTGTTGCGGACATGCTTGGAATGCACACGCAGGACCAACGCGTCCAACACCAGAACCATCAGGACACATGAGTGCGTCCATGGTACAGAATACTTGCTCATCGGTGTCTGCTGGTGTGTTGACTGTGTTTTTCTCAGAGTAGTAAAAGGCACCTGCGCCGAGTGCAAAGAGGAGTGCCAAACCTGCGATAATTTTTGTTGCCATAATGATATGTGTTACGTGCTATGTGATTTCCGTTCCCCATGAACCGTTCCCTGTTCCCTCACTCATAGTATACCAATCACGCCTAAAAATGTTACAATGGCGCCGCATCTGCCGGATCGTCTAATGGTAGGACACCTCCCTTTGGAGGAGGGTATCTAGGTTCGAATCCTAGTCCGGCAACTAGAGCAGCTTCGACTGGGTGCGAAGCACCAAGGCGTCGCTGGTCTTTGTTCGGGTAGGATTCGAACGCCAGACCGATTAGGCACTTTTATTTTTCACCAACGCAATCAAGAAGTGCCAACTCAAGTGGCATGTGGGCCACATGCGCGCGTCCTACTGACGCGTACGCTTCCAAAAAACGCGACAATACTGCCGATGTAATGGCGCTGTCTTTTGCCGATAGTGTCGTCAACAATGCCAAATCTTCGGGAGAAAACTCTTCAGCAAAACGCTCTTTCATGTCGCTGGCGTAACGCAAGAGCAACACGGCACGTAGTTTTTCAAGTAAGAGTGTGGCGAAGACACGCATATCCACACCTGCGTCTGCGGCGCTGACCAGCGCCGCAATTCCCTTTGATGCATCGCGCTCCTGCAACGCCGAGAGCACTTCGTTGACGAGTGCATTACTTGGCGCACCGGTAACAAGTGATACTTCATCAACACTCACCTTTTTATCAGATGACGCAAACAAAATCTTTTGCAAAATACCATGTGCATCACGGAATGAACCGTCTGCAAGCAATGCAATCAAATCAGCAGCAGCGTGTTCAAGTG
This sequence comes from uncultured Candidatus Saccharibacteria bacterium, assembly GCA_964520295.1. Lineage (GTDB taxonomy): Bacteria > Patescibacteriota > Minisyncoccia > Phycocordibacterales > EsbW-18 > EsbW-18. Next base: position 142,376 of record CAZFMQ010000001.1, on the reverse strand, counting down.
TAAATCCTTCTTCGTCCGCTACCGTGGTGACGTGGTCTTTCAAAATCTGACGCGATGGCTGTTTGAAGTGGTGCACCTCGCAGCGCGACACGATGGTCTCGGGCAACTTATCGGTTTCTGTGGTCGCTAAAATAAAGACAACGTGTGCGGGTGGCTCTTCAAGCGTTTTGAGTAATGCGTTGAATGCCTCTTTTGTGAGCATGTGCACCTCGTCAATGATGTAAACCTTGTAGGGTGACGAAAACGGCAATGTGTTCACCGCTTCACGCAATGCACGCACGTCATCAATACCACGATTAGATGCGGCATCTAATTCGTGCAAATCAGTGTCTTGTGTGCCAATAGCGCGCGCAAAAATGCGCGCCACTGATGTTTTGCCCGTACCGCGACTGCCAGTAAAAAGATATGCATGTCCGACATGCCCCTGCTCTAGCGCGCGCTCTAGTACACGCACCACCTGCTCCTGACCACGCACATCAGCAAATGCTTGTGGGCGATATTTACGGTACAACGCTACGTGGTCGTGCTTCATACGTGTGATTGTAACACGGCGAGCGCGTCGCCTGCATTCCTCGTTTCCATGAGCGCAGCGAGTAATTGTTTGTCATTCCCCTCCCCGTGGAAGTATGATTTGAAGTGCTTTTTCATCAATGCAAATGATTTGTGTGGCAGTAATTCATCAAATAATCGTATATGCTCCGCGAGTACGGCGAGACGCTCCGAAAGCACTTCGGGGCGCGCATTACCAAGCCATGGATTGCCAAACACCGCGCGCCCCAGCATCACACCATCTGCGCCTGACGCTTCTGCTTTCGCACGCGCATCTGCAAAATCAACAACATCGCCATTGCCAATAATCAACGTGTGGTGGTCGCTGTTTTTTTCAAATGCATCGCGAATAGCAACTGCTTGTGCAACGGTCTCCCACTGCGCGGGCACTTTAGACATTTCTTTGCGCGTACGTGCGTGCACGGTGATGGCAGACACGCGCGCCTCCAACAGCATCGGCAACCACGTGTCCAATTCATTTTTTGTGTTGCCGATGCGCGTCTTGACTGACACAGGCACATCGCCCGCTCCTTGTTGTGTTGCTGCGAGTAATTCTTGCACCAATGAACCGTTGCCAATCAGTGATGCACCGGCACCTTGTTTCATTACCGAGCGGTCAGGGCACCCCATGTTGATATCAACACCATCAAAACCCATCTCGCGTGCCAACGCCCCTGCTTTTTCCATGTACTCGGGGTGCGCGGTAAAAAATTGCGCAACAATTGGTCGTTCATCTTCGCTGTACTGCAAATCTTTTGAAAGCGCATCGTAGCCACCGCGGAATAAACCGTCAGCAGAAACGAACTCCGTCCACAGCACATCAAGCGCGCCGTACTTTGCAATCAAGCGGCGAAATGCCGGGTCGGTAACGTCCGCCATCGGCGCAAGGCACATACTTGGTTTGTGTTGTGTGTTCCAAAATGACATAGCTGGCGCATTCAGTTGTCCGTGTACTATACTACAGAGAGACGTACCAAACACGGGAGGGGTGCAATGGAGAAGCGCGAAAAACAGCATAAGCGTGTGCGCAAAACCCAGCACGAGAGTCGCCGTCAAGAGCGGCGGAAACGGAAACTTCGTAGAGAAAACGCGTCACGCTTCAATAAAACAACGTGGGGTCGTGATTACAACAAGATATTGTATCGCCGCCTCTTCTCGTACACACGGCACGAATTCGATGAATGAGCATCGCACGAGTACAAGTCCCCGCCCTGTGGTACAGGGCGGGGCTTTTTCATTTCCTACTCCTCTGTCATTGCATCCTCTGAAAACACTTCTTCACCACGCGGTACAAAAAAGATTTTATTGCCGAAACGTACATCAATGCGCGACACCTCGTGTACATCAAAACCTGGATCGCGCAGTACCGCTTCAAGATTGCTATACGATTGTTCAAATGGAACGGCACGACTAAAGAGTAGTGCAATGGCTGATGCACCGACGCGCGCGGTTACGGTGATGTACTCATTTGTTATTTCTGTTCGTTGAGGTGCCAGTGACAGTGATGCAAGCGAAGAAACAAATGCATCAAGCCGAGCAAAACCATTATCCGATGCCAAAAAAGTTTTCCCTATTGGGTTATCTACAAGTTTCGCGCTGTACGTACTAAATGCGACACTGGAAAATTGTGGTGCCTCACTGAACACAAATCCATCTTTGTTCATGAAATAACACTCATCTCCTGTGGTACGACACAATAATGCCTCTGCAGTATGCTCGTGTACTGATATAGCCAATATGTGCAGGCCTGAGCGTGCAACCGACACACTACTGATGCGCGGAAATGTTGATCGTAGTGCGCGCACGATACTGCCCCGCGGTACTAAAAAGATATTGCGTTTTGAAAAGAGACCAAGATACGAACCCTCCAATACGCCAGATGCTGTTGCAAATACTTCATCATGTGACACTGCTTTGGTACCACGCACAGACAACGCATCAACGCGCCACCATGGTGCATACGACAATTGCCACAACACTGTCACGACCGACAATGCAAGCACAATATGCAAGAGTGTTGTTCGCGCAAACCGTTTACGGCGAACACGGCGCACGCGTTCGGATGTAAACTTTCTAAACATAGCACTATGAGCGTTTCTCTATTTTCTCGCGACCACCCATGTACGGACGCAATACTTCAGGAATAGTAACCGACCCATCAGCATTCTGATAATTTTCTATCAATGAGACGAGAATACGTGGTGTGGGAATTGCGGTGTCATTGAGTGAGTGCGCAAATCGGCGCTGTCCTTCTGCATCAGTATATTTGATATTGAAACGACGACATTGAAAATCGTGGAAATACGATGCCGACCCGATCTCGCGATACTTTTGCTCCAGAGGCACCCACAACTCAATATCGTACTTCTTCACCTGTCCCAATCCTAAATCACCACCACAATTCAACACGGTATGATACGGAATACCTAAACTTTCAATAAACTCTTCGGCATTACGATTGAGCCATTCGTGCCACTTCACTGACTCTTCGTGATTTGCTTCGCAGAGAATAACTTGTTCAAACTTATAAAACTCGTGCACACGAATAAGTCCCTTCACATCTTTGCTGTAACTGCCTACTTCGCGACGATAGCAAGGAGAAAATGCGAGATACTTTTTTGGTAATCCTTTTAGATCCAACACTTCATCGCTGTGATATCCCATCACCGGCACCTCGGCGGTCCCCGCAAGATAATCGTCATCTTGTGTACGGAAAATATCTTCAACATCATTTGGCAAATGCCCCGTGCCATACAGCAATTGTTTTTTTACAATTGCAGGTGTAATCATCAATTCAAATCCTTTCTGCATGAAAAAGTTGAGCGCATGATTCCAAATGGCAAATGTGAGCTGTGCACCATCACCTTTGAGAAAGTAACCTCGAAAGCCGTGCACCTTTGTACCGCGCTCCAAATCAAGCATGCCGAGATTTTCCATAATCTCAATGTGGGTTTTCGGTTCAAAATCAAATTGCTTCGGCTCACCCCATACTTTTATTTCTTTATTGTCTGCATCGCTGTCGCCATCTGGCACCGAAATATCGGGCACATTCGGCACCTGCAACATCAGTGTTTTCCATTCTTCCATCACGCCCTTGAGTTCTTCTTCTTTTGCCTGCAGTGCTTCTTTCAACGTCTTCATATCTGCCAACAGTGCGGTGCGCTCTTCTGCTGATGCCTGTGGGATTTTTTCGCTTGCAGTGTTTTGTTGTGCGCGCATATCGTCCACCACCTGCGTGAGTGTGCGGCGTGTGTCATCAAGTGCGATGAGTGCGTCAATGTCCACCTCCATGCGCTTCTTTTTTGCACCCACGGCGACGCTTTCTTTGTTTTCTCGAATGAAATTGATATCCAACATATGCCTCTACTATAGCGTAAAAATGGTTTTTATCTATTCTTCATATCCCCCGTGGCATAGTGACCGCATGAAGGACAACCCGATACTGACACTGCGCCGTAAGGATTTTCCCGCGCTTTTGCGCGAAATCCCCGATGCACCCACACAATTATATATGCGCGGCACGCTCCCCGACGAGCAAAGCGTCTGGCTCTGCGTGGTCGGCTCGCGCGCCTACTCCCCCTACGGCGCATCGGTATGCCGAAAACTCATTCAAGAACTCGCCGGCTATCCTGTGGTGATTGTATCGGGATTAGCGCTCGGCATTGATAGCATCGCACATGAAGCGGCACTCGCCACGGGATTGAAGACCGTCGCGGTTCCCGGCTCGCCGATAACAGATGAGCGATTGTATCCGCGTGCACATCTCGGACTTGCACACGCCATCTGCGGTGCTGGTGGCGCACTCATCTCTGAACTCAGTAATGATGATGCCGGCGGTGCATGGGTGTTTGCGCGTCGCAATAGAATTATGGCGGGCATGTGTCATGCAACACTCATCATTGAGGCGCGCGAAAAATCTGGCACCTGCATTACCGCGCGCCTCGCCATGGAATACAATCGAGATGTGCTCGTTGTGCCCGGCGCAATCTACAGTGCACAACACGCGGGCTCTAATCAATTATTGCGCAACGGCGCGCAAGCCGTTACCTGTGGTGCAGACATTTTGCAGGCACTCGCTATCCCCATACGCGAGAGCGCAGTGGCGCCCATCCCTGACACAGTATCTCCCGAGGAGCGCGCGGTGCTAGAAGCGGTCGCGGAACCCGCGACCGCCGACGAAATTGCGCGCGTAACAGGGCTGTCAATTACACAACTCAATATTATTATTTCTATGCTTGAATTGAAGCGTCTTGTTGCTGTCCGACTTGGCAAAATTGAAAGGTACGTGTAGTATCACGCATCGTACAGCGGTTGCACATCCGTTGCATATCGTGGTACTACTGATACACACATGAAACTCGTTATTGTAGAGTCACCTGCAAAAGCAAAAACCATTGAGAAATATCTCGGTGGCGATTTTGTCGTAAAAGCATCAGTGGGACACATTCGCGATATTCCAAAAAGCAATAAGAATGCCATTGATATCCCTGGTGGATTTGTACCGAACTATCAAATCGTTCCTGAAAAAAAGAAAGTGATTGCGGAATTGAAAGAGGCGGCAAAAGATGCTGATGAGGTGTTGCTTGCCACTGACCCCGACCGTGAAGGAGAAGCGATCGCATGGCACCTCGCCGAAGCGCTCAATTTGGCAAAAGGAAAACGCAAACCAAAGCGTGTGGTCTTTCACGAAATTACTGAGGGTGCCGTTACAGAAGCAATCAAACACCCGCGCGATATTGATGATAATTTGCGCGCCGCGCAGGAGGCGCGGCGCGTCCTGGACCGTCTCGTAGGGTATGATCTCTCTGGCCTCATTTGGAAAAAAGTGCGCTACGGACTGTCAGCGGGTCGCGTGCAATCCCCCGCGTTACGTATTCTCATGGAACGCGAGCGTGAAATCCGTGCATTCACACCAGAAGATTTTTGGGTACTCACAGCCAACGTGAGTACAAAACAGGGAGCATCTATCACATTGACGTGTGAAGAAGAACCAACGACACAGGCACGTGTCGATGAAATCGTTGAGACCGGCAAGGGTGCATCATGGTCAATCGCACATACAAAGGAAACAGAGGTGTCGCGTCGCGCGCGCCCACCATTCACCACATCAACACTCCAACAGAGCGCGTCCACGCGCCTCGGTTTTTCACCATCACGCACGATGCGCGCGGCGCAAAAACTCTACGAAAAAGGACACATCACGTACATGCGCACCGACAGCACTAACCTTGCATCTGTGGCACAGAAACAAATCATTGCCATCGTCGCCAGCGAGTATGGTAAAGAGTACGTCTCCCCTACCAACTACAAAAGCGCGAGCAAAAACGCGCAAGAGGCGCATGAAGCAGTACGTCCCACAAACGCAGGCACACGCAGTGCTGGTGCAACTGATGATGAAAAGCGTCTCTACGAACTCATCTGGCAACGTGCTGTCGCATCACAAATGGCACCAGCAAAATTGCTACAAACGAAAGTAACCGCAACTACTGATGCGTCTGTTGTACCCGCGTTCTCTGCAACGGGCTCACGCGTTATATTCCCCGGCTGGCTCGCTGCTGACCCGCGCTCGCGTGGTGAAGATGTAGAAATGCCGAAGCTGGCTGAAAGTGAACCGCTCACCTTGAAAGAATTGTTGTCAGAGGCAAAACAAACACAGCCACCATCACGCTATTCAGAAGCAGGTCTCATCAAAGAACTTGAAAAACGTGGTATTGGCCGACCGTCTACCTACGCATCAATCATCAAGACACTCGAAGACCGTGGGTATGTCACACGAGAAAACCGCACGCTCACACCGACAGCTACGGGCGACGTCGTCTCTACATTCCTTGAACAAAACTTCAGCGAATACATCAGCGATTCGTTCACATCAGAAATGGAGGACGAATTAGACGAAATCGCGCGTGGTGAACGTGCGTATGTAAAAACACTGAAAGATTTTTATGATCCATTCACCAAAGATGTTGCTAAAAAAGACAAAGCGGTGAAAAAACTTACCGACCTTGGCCCTGCGCCCGCAGAGTTTTTATGCCCGAAGTGTGGCAACCCGATGGTTATGAAGCTTTCGCGACAAGGCACCTTCATGAGTTGCTCGCGCTTCCCTGATTGTGATGGTGCGCGTACCGCAGAAGGTAAGGAGGTAACAGCACCAGAAGCCATTGGTAACGATCCAGAAAGCGGTGAACCTATCTTTATTCTTGAAGGTCCGTATGGTCCGTATGTGCAAATTGGCACCAAAACTGCAAAAAACAAGAAACCGCGACGTGCAAGTATTCCGAAAGATAAAGACATTCTAACCGTAACGCTTGCAGACGCACTGCACTATCTCTCACTACCTCGCACACTTGGTGCGCATCCTGACACCGGAAAAGATATTATGGCAAATATTGGACGATTTGGTCCGTACATTGGTCATGATGGAGATTTTCGCTCACTAAAAACTGATGATGTGTACACCATCACATTGGAACGCGCATTAGAAATCTTGAAAGAACCGAAAAAGCGTCGCGGATTTGCGAAGAAAAAGAAGGCAGAGAAATAGCACATAACAAAGAAGAGACCGGAACGCCTGTGGGCATTTCGGTCTCTGTGTGTACAGGGCTCAAAGCACCGTTGGTGCTTTGAGCCCTCTGATTACTCTTCCGTAAAGAACTTCTCTCCCAGCAGTCGCATAAATGTATGCAACACCTGGGGGTACGGGGACACGAGCGGATAGTACGCACCCATCGTTGCCATCGGGTCTGTACTCTGCTCAACCCCATCGTGCAACAGCTTCACGATGTAATGGCTGAGGTATTTATCCGCCTCGGTATCCTCCGCAACATCCAGTGAGAGCTGGAGACATGCTTCCAACGGCGGATGCTTGTGCAAGAATGCACCCACACGCACACGCAACATGTCCAGGATGATGCACCTATCCTGCAGGTCACGGGTGTACTCAAGCATTGCAGAGAGCTCCGCGACATCTTCCATGTCACGAATGTACAGCCCGTGTGACTTGAGCTTCTCGAAATCAAACAGCTCAAGTACGGTACCAGCGAATGCGTTTCGCATTCGCTCGGCATCTATCTTTGGAATCTTCATACCTCCTCCCCCTTTCCGTTGAGATTGCTTCTGTATGGAAATTATGCAAACATTCGCTCTACTGTCAACACACACGTGGACGTAGTATCATGCACCAATGACCGCAACACCGAACGTACAACAGATACTGTCTCATGCACAAAGAGCATGCTCCGCGGGTGATGAAACGCGCATCAACCGTGCGTATGCGTATGCACAGTCAGCACACGAAGGTCACGTGCGAGAGTCGGGCGTACCATACTTCACCCATGCGGTTGCCACCGCCATCAATTTGGCGCGCATCGGTGCCGATACTGAAACTATCATTGGTGGTCTTTTGCACGATACTGTAGAAGATACGGATGTAACACTCCACAATATTCGCACCGAGTTTGGTGACGAAGTTGCATTTCTTGTTGATGGTGTCACCAAACTCGGCAAGCTCAAGTATCGTGGATTGAAACGGCATGTGGAAACATTGCGTAAACTGTTTCTTGCAACCGCACAAGATCCGCGCGTCATTCTCATCAAACTTGCCGATCGCCTCCACAACCTTGAAACTATAGAGCCTTTGCCGCGCGCAAAACAAGAACGCATCGCGCATGAGACACTTGAAATCTATGCACCTATAGCCCACCGTCTCGGTATCGGTAACATCAAGGGCGAACTTGAAGACCGTGCATTCATGGTGGCATTTCCTGATGAGTATGCACGCACACTAAAGTTACGTGAAGAAAAAAGCAAAGAAACCATTGAGCAACTGCACACCATTTCACACGAACTTAAGAAGCGTCTTGCACAGGCAAACATCAAGACCGTTGCCATGGATTATCGCATCAAGCATCTTTATTCTCTGTACAAAAAATTAAAACAGAAAGACATGAACATAGAGCAGGTGTACGACATAGCCGCACTGCGTATTATCGTTGACACCATTGAAGAATGTTATGTCGCACTCGGTATCGTACACAGCGCATGGAAACCGCTCCCTGGACGCATCAAAGATTACATCGCCATGCCAAAGAAAAACGGTTATCAAAGTTTACACACCACAATTTTCACCGGTGACGGTGCACTCGTGGAAGTACAAATCAGAACAGAGGCGATGCATCACATTGCTGAATACGGTATTGCCTCACACGTCTCATACAAAGAACGTGAAAAAGTGCGTGGCACATCCAGCGCAACGCTCGCAACACAGGTGTTCGGAAAAAACACACGCCCTGCGACACCAACAGCATCTTGGCTTGAAGATATGACGAAGACACAAGCGGGCACTGAACGCTCTGTGTCATTCATCCGCGATCTCAAGAGTGACTTTTTCAATGATCGTATTTTGGTATTTACACCAACAGGTGAAGTGATTGATCTGCCCACCGGCGCAACACCACTTGATTTCGCGTACGCGGTGCACTCGGATTTAGGTAATCACGCATCAGGTGCGCGCGTCAATGGAAAGTTCGTCGCACTCTCCACCAAACTCTCACAAGGTGATGTCGTGCACATTGAAAAACATCGCACCGCAAAACCCTCACACAAATGGTTGGAATGGGTCAAGACGAGTGCGGCGCGAAAACGTATCAAGATCGCGCTGGAAAAACACTAAACAGAGAAGTTGGTGATAGAATACAAATCGTCATCTGCTTTCTTCTCCTCTGGGGAGGGTGTGTATTCTGAAGGAGTACCACCGTCTGTTTCTGATTCTGCTTGTGTATGTTGTGCCGCCTGTTGCTCTTCGTTGAGCATTGCCAAAATCTTACGCAAATCATCTTCTGAGCCAAATTCAATGGAAACACGCCCACCCACCTCGCGTGGTTCAATCTGCACGCGTGTACCAAGTTTTTGTGATGCGAGTTTTTCAAGCTCCAAAATCTCTGGATCGTATGCCTTATCACGCCTGCGGATTTTCTCCACCGCAATACGACGAGAGATTTGCTCGGCATCGCGCACATTCAACTTCTTCAAAATTATTTCTTTGAACAATACCGCCTGCTCTTCTGGTCTATCTGCCAACATGAGCAGTGGACGTGTGTGCCCTTCGTTTATTTTTCCCTCTGAAAGCGCCTGTTGCATCTCCTCCGTCAAACGGAGCAAACGAATAGTGTTGGAGACGTACTCGCGACTCTTCCCTACTTTGCGTGCAATATCTGCATGGGTAAGATGAAAATGTTCCGCAAGCTGCTGGAAAGCGCGTGCGCGTTCAATGGCGTTGATATCTTCACGCTGAAGGTTTTCAATAATGGCGAGCTCCAACTTCATTTGCTCGCTCTCATCCTCATCACGAATAATCACCGGCACAAGCGACACACCCGCAAGCTTACTTGCACGCAAACGACGTTCACCTGCCACCAACTCGTACTCAACACGCAATCCTCCATCATCGCGCAACTTCTCACGGCGTGTTACCACCAACGGTTGCAAAATACCGTACTGACGAATGGAGTCGGAAAGTTCCTTCAGTTTTTGTTCATCAAAAAAGCGTCGTGGCTGAAATGGGTTCGGTACGATTTTCTCCACCTCCACCCAAAAAATTGAGTCATTATGAAACGCCATGTGCTTATTGTACCAAAAAAATACCCTCTATGCGTGTGTATTGCCGTGTACGTTTCAGCATAGAGCAGGCGTGCAAAAATGGAAAAAGAACCGTATACTGGTGCTGTTTTTGCCGGAGTGGCGGAATGGTATACGCGCACGACTCAAAATCGTGTCTCGCAAGGGGTGAGGGTTCGAGTCCCTCCTCCGGCACAACAAACAAATGAGCCTCATGCAACGCATGGGGCGATTTTGTTTGTCACTGGGAAGGGACGAGAAAGCCGTAGGCGGTATACAAGACGAGCGTAGCGAGTGCTTGTCGCCGAGGTGGGGTCGCGAACACTTAGGATTTTACGAAGCGCCAGCGAGTAAAATACTTAGTGATTCGTGACCGAGTCCCTCTTCTATTACGAGAAGCGACGGCTTTGAGCGAGCCCGCCTTCGCTAAAGCTCTATCTGGTAAACGTTTAGCCGGGTCCTTCCTTTTTAAAAGAGACCGAAACGCCCATTGGCGTTTCGGTCTCTAGATCTTTCATATTGCTGAAATACACCACATGCGGTATGTTCTCAACAATGAAACCAAAACTCATTGTCATTGTCGGGCCAACTGCAGTTGGAAAAAGTGCGCTCGCCATTCGGCTCGCGCGCACCCTTGGTGGTGCAATTATCTCTGGCGACTCTCGTCAGGTATACAAAGGATTGAACATCGGCAGTGGCAAAATTACAAAACGAGAGATGCAGGGTATACCCCACTATCTTCTTGATGTCGCGTCACCAAAGCGCACCTACACCGCGCAACACTTTACTCGTGATGCGCAGAAAGCAATTACAAAAATACGCAACGGGGGCAAAACACCAATTATTGTTGGTGGCACAGGACACTACATTGATGCATTGGTTGCAGGTGTCGTACTGCCAAATGTGCCACCGAACAAGATACTACGCGCACGTCTTGAGAAAAAAAGCGCTGAAGAGTTGTACGTCATGTTGCAGAAAAAAGACCCGCAACGCGCGCATGACATAGACAAACACAACAAACGCCGCCTCATACGTGCATTAGAAATCATAAACGCACTTGGTGCAGTGCCGAAACAACACACACAATCCCCGTATGATGCACTCTATATTGGTATTACACTTCCCATGGCGAAACTGAAACAAAAAATACATACGCGCCTGCATGAACGTATGAAGCACGGCATGGTCGCTGAAGTGCGTCGCTTGCATGCGCACGGTGTGTCGTGGAAACGTCTTGAGGAATTAGGGCTTGAGTACAGATATATCGCACAACATCTGCAAGGAAAACTGTCTCGCGAAGCAATGCTCGCAAAACTTGAAACAGAGATTTATCGCTATGCTAAACGGCAAATGACGTGGTTCAAACGCAATCAATCCATACACTGGTTCCCACCTACCGCGTTTTCAAAAATCCAAACACTTTCAAAGAATTTTTTGAAAGAATAGTGGTGTGGTATAACACTACACACGGAGACATGGCAGAGCGGTCGAATGCGCCACCTTGGAAAGGTGGTGTCGGAGAAATCCGACCAGAGGTTCGAATCCTCTTGTCTCCGCATTTAACAGCTAGCACGAGGAAGCTCGTGTTCGCTTCAAGTAACACTTGAGTTTGGGTGGCTAATAAGCCTGGCCAAAGAGCCAGCTGTATTTTGCAGGCCTATTACAATAGACACATTTTCCGTCCAATTCTTCTGAATCAATTGGTTGGCACCGAGTAGTTGCTTTTGTTTCTTCTTTTATATTTTTTTCACATTCCTCATTCTCACACCAGAATGCAGAAATAAATCCTCGCTTTTCAGACAAAGTTTCTTTAAACTCCTCGTACGTTTTTACGTTCCGAGTATTTTCCTGCAGAAACTTTTCTGCTCTTTGATATAACTCGCTCTGAATCGTGTGCAAGAGTTCGCTAGTCTTTTCGATCAACTCATTATTTGAGAAGCTAAACTTTTCTCCATTATCTCTGCGAACAGCCGTGATTTTGCCTTGCTCAACTTCCTTTATGCCAACTTCAATCCTTAGAGGAACACCTTTTAATTCCCACTTATTAATACGGAATCCAATTGTCTCATTATCTGAGTCATCAATTTTTACCCGAATACTTTTGGCCTTTAATTTCTCTTGTATATCTTTACATATCACCATGATTTCTTCATCGCCTTTTACTGGCAAAACTACAACTTGAATTGGAGCTAGACGAGGCGGCAAGACCAATCCCGCATCATCGCCATGCATCATAATAAGGCCACCAATTGAGCGTGTAGATAGACCCCAACTCGTCTGCCATACATTCTCTGATTTTCCTTCTGAATTAAGGAAGGAAATATCGAATGTCTTTGAAAAGTTTTGACCTAAATCGTGCGAAGTACAGCTTTGTAAAGCTTTTCCCTCAGGCATAAGTGATTCAAAGGTCAAAGTCTTGTCAGCGCCTGCAAATTTTTCTGACTCAGATTTTCTTCCCACATATCCAGGCATTGCAAAAAGTTCACGATAAACTTTCTGGTACATTTTCATCGCCCATAAAACCATCTCCCATGCTTCATCATGTGTCGCATGAGCAGTATGTCCTTCTTGCCATAAGAATTCTGTTGTGCGCAAAAACATATAAGTTCTTTTCTCCCATCGAACGACATTATTCCACTGATTAATCATCAACGGTAAATCACGCCAAGAGTGGATCCAGCGTGAATAAGCGTCATACATTATTGTTTCGCTGGTTGGTCTTACTACCAACTTTTCTGTCAATTGTTCACCTCCGCCAATTGTTACAACTGCTAGCTCTGGAGAAAATCCTTCAATATGACTTTCTTCCTTTTTGAGCAAAGATTCAGGGATAAAAAGAGGGAAATATCCATTCTCAACTCCGCGCTCCTTTATCAAACTATCCATTTCTTTTTGTATAAGCTCCCAGATAGCATAACCATAGGGACGGTAAATCATCGTTCCCTTTGCTGGGCCATAGTCAGCAAGCTCAGCCATCAAAATTACTTTGTTATACCAATCAGAAAGGTTTTCTGATTTTTTTGGCAAGTCTCTTTTAGTAAACTTCATAATAGTTAAAATAGTTTTCCGCCTAATGGAACTTCTTTAGTTGGTGCAACAATGACAACATCGCCATTTTCATCTGTTAATCCAAGAGTCAGTACTTCTGATTTAAACGGACCAATTTGTTTTGGTGGGAAATTCACAACACCAATTACTTGCTTGCCGATAAGGTTATCTTTTGAATAATGCTTTGTGATTTGGGCAGAAGAAACTTTAGTACCAATTTCTACTCCAAAATCAATCCAGATTTTATATGCTGGCTTCCGAGCTTCGGGAAAATCTTCGACCTTTGTGATTTTCCCGACGCGAATGTCTACTTTTGTAAAATCGTCATATGTAATCATGATGTTGTAGGTTAATTATAAAATGAAAAATCCCCGTCTTTGCAAAACCTAAAAGAATAGGCTCTGCAAGGACGAGGATCACTCGTGGTACCACCTTGCTTTGGTTGCAATATCACTATTACAACCCTTGTCAGCTGTAAATACAGCCACCCTATTTTACGGTTGGGATTTCCGTCTCTGCTCATCGCAGGCAGCTCCTGGGTTGGTTCAGTCTTGCGACTTACTATTCACATTCATAGCTTTATAAAGAAAGTATATACCTGTAGGCACTTACGGTCAATTTTACGATTAAAGCTTTAATGAAATGAGCTTATTACTTAATAATATTTCTCCTTTTAAACAACCAAGCAAATCTCGTTTCTCCTGATCATCACCCTCTTTGAGTAGAAATCTTGCGTAGTTCTGAATATCCACATCATCGACATCGATGCTGTCGCTCTTTCCGGTGACCATTCCCTGGAACTTCTTGAATCTCCTGATCTCCATTTTGATTTTGTTCTGCATTGGCGTTTTCTTGAGGTCCAGCTTATCGGTAAGATCTTGCAGTTGCTCGATCAGCTCCGTTTCGTTGATATACCCGCATTTGCAATTCTTGTCTCTCGCTTTGGTACAACCATAATAGACATGCCGTTTCGATGGTCCATTCTTCTGCTTCTTAAACTTTTCGGTTGCCGATACACCAGAGCCACATAGTCCGCACTTCATAATCTTCGTGAAGGCAAACTCGATATTTTCCTTGCGGACGAGCTGAGAGTTCTTTATCTGCTCTTGGACTAAATCAAAAAGTTCCTTAGTGATAATCGGTTTGTGCTTGCCTTGATACCAGATGCCGCTGTCTCGCGGATACTCAAATGCTCCGTAGTAAAAAGTGTTCTCAAGTATGCGGTAGATATTTCCAAGACTTAAATGTTTCTTTCCTGCGGCAGTTCTAAAGTTCAGCTCGAACGTGAGCCAGTGATAGAGTTTGCGTCCTGACCATTTTTCGTACGCCACTTTCTCAAATATCTGCCGTATCACGGCTTCTCTGTCTGGATCTGGATAGCATTCGTTCTTCCTGTCGAGCCGCTTTTCTTTGAGGTAGCCTGTTGGCGGCGTAGTCGTCCATAGTCCTAGCTCACACCGCGCGCGTAGACCTCGTTTTACATTGATGCCTCGATTATCGTTCTCTAGTTTCGCTTGAGAACAGAGAATCATGAGGAGGAACTTTTCGTTCGGGGAGTTGGAGAAGGTCTGTCCATAAGTGCGAATGGATATCAATTTCTTCTCGTCCATAAGGTCTACGATCGACCCAGATCTCCTGCATTTCTCGAAAGACGATCTGGTGCCCAAGTGAGAATCGCGTTGAACTTCTCTTGCCTAATGTCGCTAAGAAGTTCTTTGAAGACTGGTCGCTGTCCTGAATCTTTTGCGGAATGCGCCTCTCTTCGTATATCCGCTATTTCAAGACTTTCTCGCTCGGCAATCTGTAACATTTCCTTTACTTGCGAATCAATCGAGAGTGCCTGTCGTTCGTCGTTCTCGGTACTTTTTCGAGCATACAGAACGTATTTCAACTTCTCTGGCGCTGTTGTTTCCATACACCTATTGATGACAGACCAGTTGGTGGTGCATAGACTATGCAGAACTAGCGTTTCGTCGCATGGTCACTAGAAGAAAAGTGACAAATGGCTGTAACGAATATACTCAAAGTACTGTCACTTTTGTCACTTTTTGAAAATAATGGTGAGCTGTTAGAACCTTAAATTGCTACAATAAAATCAATGAAAATAACCAACCCGGGCTTGACCGACCACGGTTCCAGCCCGAGGTAGCCCGCCAGTTTTTGGTTTTTAATTTGAAAGAGCGGGAGAAACACTACACCACCTTTACATCCCCTGCATGCGTTTTTGGTATGCACTCCAACCAAAATAGCAGCCAAGCAACAAAAGAGCGGCGCTGATGTAGAAGCACGCCTGTGCGAAATCAAGTGAGACGCGCGACATAATCAACTCGCTTGCCACAAACAACCCTAACAAGCCAGTTGCAACATCCAGCAAACGATTTTCTGCCACTTCATGCACACCGCCGACAATCTCAACAATCTCCCATAGAATCATACCGAGTGCACAAAGGCCAAATAGGTATGTTGTAGGAAGGGACAGGTATGCATTTGCAAAACCGATGGTCGTGCCTGATAGAAAATGCACAAACATCCATAAATCCCACACTCTCCCCTCTTTCCACGAATACGAAACGAACGGAACACGCGACATATTATGACGTTATAGTACTATATTGTACCACGGTATTTTTACCCTTCTCGTGCTTTGCCTCATACATCGCTGTATCAGCTGCTTTAATCAAGGCATCAAGCGTATTGGCTGACGACGCAGCGAGTGATGCCACGCCCATGCTTGCAGTTACCGCACTACCGTCTGTGGTTTTGATGGTCTCTACAATCTTTTTTCTAACCTCCTCCGCTTTCTCATATGCTTCTGATTCTGTGGCACCGAGCAACCCGATAAGAAATTCTTCCCCACCAAGACGACCGACCATGTCAGTTTCTCGCGCGCTTTCTTTCAACACCCGTGCACATGCTTGCAGTATGCGATCACCTTCTGCATGGCCAAAGCGATCATTAATACTTTTGAAATTATCAATATCCAGAAAAATGATGGAGAAATCAGTGATAACCACGCCATGCCGTTGCGTTTTATGTTCTTTATACGAAAGCGCCTCCCGAAAAAGACCGCCGAACTCTTCTTCAATACCACGGCGATTGAGAATACCCGTCAATTCGTCTCTATACACCATACGCTTGAGTACCTTCAACTGTTGTTGCAGATTTGTAAGTGCCTTTTCGTGCTCATCACTCTCATCAAACACAATGGCATACTCACGCAATACCTTCTTAAGGTGATTTGTATCATCAAACACTTGTTCATCAACCAAAATAAGCGCCCGTGCATGATGTAGTGCGTGTGAAAGAATTTCCGGTGTAAGTGCTATTGGTTTTTGATCTGTCATATCTATCTGTCTGCGTCACGCAATGCGGCAATGCGCTCATGTATCGGCGGATGCGTCATGAAGAGGCGCGCCACCCAGCTTACTTTGTTTGTTTTTTGTTGTGCCTCTTTCCCGCGCGGATCAGAAAGAAACAAGTGCGCAGTAGCGCTATGCACTCGACGCATCGGCGCACTATACGACCCAATTTTTTCAAGCGCCGATGCCAACCCTTCGGGATAGCGTGTCAGCAGTACTCCTGACGCGTCTGCAAGTGATTCTCGTCTGCGAGAAATCGCTAGTTGCATAATGGTGCCTGCAATCGGTGTCAACATTGCCAACACAATACCCACTAGTGCAAACAATGCGTTGCCACCACGATCATTGTTACCTCCTTGAAAGTGCATAGAGCGCAAAAAGAAATCCGCCAGCAAACTCAAGAAACCAACGAGTACGACAACAACTGACGAAAGTAAAATATCCCAATTTTTTACGTGCGCCAATTCGTGTGCAATCACACCCTCCAACTCTGTTCTAGACAATCGTTCCAAAAGCCCTGTGGTAACTGCGACACTTGCATGACGTGGGTTGCGTCCTGTCGCAAATGCATTCGGTGCTGGATCATTGATGACATAGAGTTTTGGCATTGGCAGACCAGCGGTAATGGCAAGATTTTCAGTGACCGTATACACATCAAAAAATTCTTTGCGTGTTGCTGGCCGAGCGCCCGACACCGCAAGCGCCACCTTGTCAGAGAACCAGTAGCTCGCAACGTTCATAATGAGTGAAAATGCCACCGCGATATACAAAATATGTGATGAGCCGTATATCTGTGCAAATACCCACCCGATACCAATAACAACCGTGAAAAACGCGAGCATGAGCGCCCATGTCTTGCTGATGTTGCTATCTCTATACGAATACAGTGACGCCATACTTATTCTATCGCCATAATATCGCGCATATGCGACACCATATGACTATTATTCATCTCAATGTCTTGAATGGTTTCGTATGTACGCCACGTCGTAAAACCAACGACACACACGAAAATAAAAACGATGTACCACACCGAGCTTACTGTACGGTTGTGACGTGCGTACAAACCCACCATAAAACTAAAATTGCACCTTTACCGGCTCTTTCTGCTCTTCAAGCACTTCAAAAAACTCTCGCTTTACGAACGTAAACAGACGGGCGATGACATTGCCCGGAAATGAGTCCGCTGCGATGTTGAGATCACGCACGCTCGCATTGTAAAATCGGCGTGACGCTTGGATTTTGTTCTCGGTGTCGGATAATTCACGCTGTAATTCCAAAAAGTTTTGGTTTGCCTTCAAGTCCGGATACGCTTCGGCAATCGCAAAGAGTGATTTCAGTGTGCTCGAAAGCATATTTTCTGCTTGTGCGTGCTCCTGCACACCTGCGTGCGCAGATACACCCATCGCATTGGCGCGTGCTTTCGTTACCTGTTCAAATGCCTCTCGCTCATGTGTTGCATACCCTTTGACGGTTTCTACCAAATTAGGGATTAGGTCGTATCGACGTTTGAGTTGCACATCAATATCCGACCACGCCTCATCGGCATTACCATTCAAACGTATAAAGCGGTTATAGGTGAAGATTGCCCACACAACGACAACCGCGACAGCTATAAGTACCAGTGAAAGAAATGACATACTAAAAGGTTACTGTATATATGTTTAGTATACCATACGGAAAGCCCCGCCCCGACATGTCGGGGCGGGGCGTATTCCCCTCTCCTAGTATCCGCCTTGCCCGTGTTCGTGCGGCACGTCTTTTTCTTCTTTTGGTTCTTCGGCAACGGCTACTTCAGTAGTAATGAGCATTGCCGCCGCAGAGACCGCATTTTGCAACGCAGTGCGCGTTACCTTCACCGGATCAACAATACCTGCGCCGAGCATATCCTCAATAAGCTCATCGCGACCGGCATCGTATCCAGAATGCTTCTCTCCATTCTTCACCCTATCCACAATAACCAGACCATCTTCTTTGCCAGCGTTCACCGCAATTTGACGCAGTGGTGCATGCAATGCACGAATCACGATGCCGTATCCTACTGACACTGCATCTGTGCCGAGCTTTTTTGCTTCCAATTTTTTGGAAACTTTCGCCAATGCACTCCCACCGCCCGGCACAATACCCTCTTCAATAGCCGCCTTCGTTGCATTGACCGCATCCTCAATTTTGAGTTTGAGATACTTCATTTCCGTCTCTGTCGCAGCGCCCACGCGAATAACCGCAACACCACCCGTCAGTTTGCCAATACGCTCCGTAAGTTTTTCTTTGTCATACTTTGCATCTGTCTTTGCGAGTTGAGAACGAAGCTGTGCAACGCGCGCATCAATGTCTCCCTTTTTACCCTTACCACCAACAATGACGGTCTTGTCTTTTGTAGATACCACACGCCGTGCACGTCCAAGCATCTCCACCGTTGCATTCTCAAGCTTGGTACCCGTCTCATCTGACACAACTTGTGCACCAACCGTAATGGCAATGTCAGCTAACATTTCTTTTTTGCGATCGCCGTACCCTGGCGCCTTGATTGCAAGTACATTGAACCCACCACGCAATTTGTTCAATACAAATGTCGTCAACGCTTCACCATCAACATCGTCAGCAATAATAACGAGCTCTTTTGTGCCACTCTGTGCTAACCCCTCCAACAGTGGAAGAATATCTTTCACCACCGAAATCTTTTTATCCGTTACCAATACCGGCACGTCGCGATATTCCGCCTCCATGCGCTCGCTATTTGTCACGAGATACGCCGACACATAGCCCTTATCAAACTCCAAACCCTCAACAACCTCTGAATCAATACCGAGTGTTTGTGATTCTTCAACAGTTACTACGCCGTCCTTCCCCACTTTTTCAATAGTTTCTGCAATAATCGTGCCGAGTTCTTCTGATTCTGCAGAAATAGTAGCAACCTGCTTGATTTCTTCAGAACCTTTTATCGGCTTTGCGAGTGCCTTCAATGCGGCAACGGCATCTTCACGCGCCTGTTCCATACCCGTACGCAAGGCCATCGCGTTGACACCGAGCGTGGCGTGACGAACACCTTCATGCACGAGCGCTTGCACGAGCACGGTCGCCGTTGTCGTACCATCACCCGCCACATCGTTTGTTTTTGTAGCAACTTCCTTCACAATCTCTGCACCCATGTTTTCAAAACGATCAGGTAATTCTATTTCTTTAGCGATAGACACACCGTCATTGGTAATAGTCGGTGCACCATAAGATTTTTCAAGTACTGCATTGCGTCCACGTGGACCGAGTGTAACGCGCACGGCATTACCAACGGCATCAATGCCTCGCTTCAGTGCTTCACGTGCTTCTGTATCAAATAAGATTTTTTTACTTGCCATGTGATTGATTTTGTTAGTGACTCATAATCGCTAAAATGGCATCCTCCTTGAGAATGTAGTACTCCGTACCATTTATTTTTATTTCATCAAAGCCGTATTTAGAGAACACCACGGTATCTCCGACACGTACACGCATTGGCACGAGCACGCCATCTCTATATGTGCCTTCGCCAATAGCGACAATTTTTCCTTGCTCGGGAAATTGTTGCTTGTCTGATTCAGGAAGAATAATGCCAGAGACAGTTTTTGCTGCTGTTTCCTCTACAGAAAATGGTTTCAATACAACCCGATCTCCAAGTGGCTCGATACCTAATGTGTTGCTTTTTGTATTGGATTTTTTTGCCACTGAAACAGCACGCGCTGTCTTCTTTTTTGCATGAGTTTTTTTCTTTTTCATATGAAAACAACATTAATAGATTTATAAGCGCCTGTAGTATACGCCGTGCATCAATCTTGACGCAAGCGTTGTGTATCTAGTGCTTTATATGCGCCTGCGCGTACGCCAGCGTGCCCGCTCCGTCATTGCCGAGTGCAACTTTTTTGCCTGGATTGAAGATGTTTTTTGGGTCAAAAATACGTTTGATGTCCACAAACAGTTTGTATACCTCTGCGCCGTACTGCTGTTCTATAAAAGGTGTGCGAATGAGTCCATCATTATGTTCACCTGTGGTGGAACCACCGTATGCAAACACGAGATCGTACACCTGCTGTGCAATTTCAAAAATCACGGTACGGTTTTCCTCACGCGACATATCCATGAGTGGAATAATATGGAAGTTACCATCACCAATGTGTCCTGCGATATTATGAATCATGTGTGCACGATATCGCTCCAAAATGTCGTACAGTTTTGGCAAAAACTCCGGCAATACAGCTGGAGGCACTACAATGTCATCAATGAACGGTGCGGTTTTCATCCCCTTCACTTTATGACGCAATAAATTGAAGCTTTCACGACGAATGAGCCAGTATTCGTCCATTTCATGCGCATTTGATACCACTTCCACATAACGCGGCGAGAATGTTTTCAAATCTGCAGAGAGGGCGCGCGCTTTTTGCAAAAGCGCGCGCTTGTCATCGCCATCAAACGTAATTTGCAATACCAATTTTGGCAGACCACCGCCACGCACAATAGACCATGCCTCCCCGAGCGAATGCCACGCCAAAGAAAAAATGTTACGTACACCAAGACGCTTCACAAAATCCCAGAAAAAACGCAGCGCAAGCGACAATGTCTTGTCATCGTATGACTCAAATGTGGTCGGCGCATGCGAAAGTACCACGCGTACCAATTCGCCGATATGTTTGAGTGAATCCAAAAACACAATCACCATCTGCGAGTGTGCGGGCGGTGTGACTAATCCAAAGGTTGCTTCAGTCAATAATCCAAGTGTACCTTGTGAACCAACAAATAATTGTGTGAGATCAAACACACCGCGCTCGCGATCATACACATTCCACAAAAAATATCCTGCGGAATTTTTTGACACCTTCGGGCGCGCTTTTTGAATGAGTTCGTAGTTATCATTGAGAAGTTTGTACACGGCACGATACATATCACCTTCAAACCCTTTCAATAATAATTTTTTATGTAACTGTTCTTCGTTCAGCGGTTCTAACACATACTCATGGCCATCTGAAAGTACGACACGCAACTGTCGCACAAAGCGCTCCACCTTGCCATAACGTAACGTCAATTCCCCACCAGCATTATTGGATACCATGCCACCGATCATGCAGAGCTCGCGTGATGCCGGGTACGATGGCATCAGCAAGTTGTGCTTCATAGTTTCGCGTTCAAAATCACGATAGAACACGCCAGGTTGCGCACTCACTCGTGGCTCCTCATCCTTTCGTATCATCACCTGCCCCATGCGCGTAAAGTATTGCGAAAAATCAACCACCACACCTTCCGTCAGTGATCCACCATCCATACCCGTACCTGCTGAACGCCCTGTCAGTGTAATACCCGCTGCACGAGCCCAGTGTACGAGTGCACACACATCAGCAACTGTTTTTGGAAACACCACCATTTGTGGACGTACCGAAAACAACGAAGTATCGGTGCTACGCGACGTACGAATGGCATCATCAGTACGAATATCACCTGAAAATGTTGACGAGAGTGTATCTATAAGCGCTTTAGATATCATTATGGTGTAGTGTAGCACGCATCTTCACCATCAAAATACACTGTGGTATACTGTCAGCCATCTATGATTGCATTGATTCCATTCATACAAATCGGACTTGCCGTCCTTCTCATAGCACTTGTGCTTATGCAGCAGTCAGATGCTGGCATGGGTTCAGCTTTTGGAGAAGACTCAGGAGGTATTGAGCGCACACGCCGTGGCGCAGAGCGTACTCTATTCTACGCAACCATTATTGTTGCTACGCTCTTCGTTGCATCAGCAGTTGCCACACTTCTCCTTCGCTAAGTCGCTCGTTTGCTATACTCATCTTTTCACTATGCACGACTCGTACGATGGTAGACCGTACCGTTTTCGCGAATACGCACGCTCCGCTTTTTCTCGTTTTTCATTTTTGGAACGCGCTATTGTCATAGTATGTGGCATTGCAGGTATTGTCAGTGGTCTGTGGCTCGTATCAGTCCTACACACGCGCGCGACAGTTGTTATCCCTGCCCCTGGCGGCACGCTCCATGAGGGTATTGTAGGCACACCACGCTTCATCAACCCGCTTGTAGCACAAACCGATGCCGATCGTGACCTCACCATGCTGACGTATGCAGGCTTAATGCGAGCATTGCCGGGCGGTACACTCATTCCCGACCTTGCCGAATCGTATACCGTCTCTGATGATGGCACCGTCTATACCTTTACACTTCGCGACGATATTTACTTCCACGACGATACACCAATTACAGCTCGCGATGTTATGTTCACCATCAAGAGCGTGCAAGATCCGCGCATCAATAGCCCGAAGGCAGGTACATGGGATGGCGTCACGGTAGAAACAGACGGCGCACGCACGGTTATCTTTACGTTATCTCGTCCGTACACTGGTTTTCTCACCAATACAACGCTCGGCATCATTCCTCAGCACATCTGGGAAACAATCCCTGCAGATGATTTTCGCGGTTCCCTCTACAATGAACACCCTGTCGGTTCTGGTCCCTTCAAAGTGGGCGACATCAAAGAGCGTGGTGGTGTTGTCAGCTCCTACCTTCTACTTCCCTTTACACACTATGCGCTCGGCACACCATACATTTCAAAACTCTATATTGATATATTTGGTAGCGATACTGAACTTGCAGAAGCATATCAAGATGGTGACATAGACGCATTCCGAGATACGCGTGCTCATGGCGTTGCGTCACATATTGAAGATGAGGCGCATGTACAGCGTTACCCACTCCCGCGCACCTTTGGTCTCTTTTTCAACTACAACCACAACAGTTTGTTCACCGACGTTGCAGTGCGCAAAGCATTGCACTACACCGTTGACCGCGAAGAAATAATCACACACGCACTTGGACACTACGGTACCCCTATTGCAACACCACTCCCTCCTCATCTGTATGATGCAGGAACCACCACACCGCACACCATTGAAGATGCACGCATCCTTCTTGAGAAGAACGGTTGGAGTCGTGATACAGACACTGGTGTATATAAGAAAAAAGACACAACACTCTCATTTTCTATCAAAACAGTGAACAGCTCCGAACTAAAACTTGTTGCTGAACTGCTCCAAAAGCAATTCAATGAACTAGGCGCAGAAGTAACCATTGAACTATTTGACCTTGCCCAACTCAACCAAAATGTAATCCGCACACGTGATTATGATGTACTTCTCTTCGGGCAAGTGCTCTCTCGAGACGGCGATTTGTATCCATTCTGGCATTCCAGCCAACGCAATGATCCAGGGCTGAATGTAGCGCTCTATACAAACGTAGATGTTGATGCTACACTGGAGGAGTTACGAACCACCCTTTCCCCTGACGAACGTACTACATTGTACGAATCGTTTCTGGACGAGTGGCTAGCAGATGTGCCATCGGTGTTCCTCTACGTTCCCGATATGGTCTATGTACTCCCTTCGTATATACAGGGTATAGATACAGGTCCAATTCAAGATCCGAGCGAACGATTTCTTGATGCATACTCGTGGTACGTACATACACAACGTATTTTCAAAATATTTATTCATTAGTAACCCGTGCCGCTTTTTTACGTGCGGTACACACTCTATTTTTCAATTATGGAACAACACTCAGGTCATTCCGGTCCTCGACGTTCACGTGGGCGTATTCGAGTTATGAGACCACATAGCGCGCGCACTACATCAGGTGCCACGGCAAATGCAAAAACAGAAAGCAGCACAAGTGCACCACGCAAGCGACGTGTCTTTTCTGCTGTAGGACAAGCTGGACCCAACCAACAAGAACGTGGTCCACGTCCGCCACGACGTGGCGGACGTGGCGGCAGCTCACGTGGCGGTTTTCGCCGCGGAGCAGGTTCAGGTGACGCACGTCGTGGTGGTGGCAAAATGCGCATGCGCCGTCCCGACAAAACACGTATTCAAAAAACATCACCGAGCACCGGTAATCGTAGTACACACATTCCTCCTCCAGAGCCAGGCACGCTTCGCGTCGTACCACTCGGTGGCACAGAAGAAATCGGTAAGAATATGACACTCTTGGAGTACGGTAATGAAATCATTGTCGTCGATGCAGGTTTTCAATTTTCAGAAGCAGAAACACCTGGCATTGATTATATTTTGCCCGATGTTACCTACTTGAAAGAGCGTAAGGAAAAAATCAAAGCACTCTTTATTACACACGGTCACTACGACCACATCGGTGCTATTCCCTATATCATCGAAGATATCGGCAACCCACCTATCTACTCACGTGAATTTGGTTCACTCATCATTCAGAAACGTCAACTTGAGTTTCCTGATGTGGCGCCGTTGGATATCAAAACAGTGCGCGGTACAGAAACCATACAAGTAGGGGAACACTTCTCAGTGAGCTTCTTCCCTATCTCACACGCTATTCCTGATTCAATGGGTTTGCTTATTGATACACCTGTCGGCACCGTAGCCTTTGTTGAAGACGTTCGTGTTGACCACGTAGATGGCAAGCCAACCGACAAAGAAAAAGAGCACTGGGCAATGTTTAAAGACAAAAAGATTGTGCTCTTCACATTGGACTCAACGTCAGTAGAAAAACCAGGCTTCTCGCTTCCAGAATCAAAAGCAATGGATACGATTGAAGGTATCCTCAAGGGTGTGCCTGGTCGCCTCATTATTGGTACCTTCGCATCACAGGTGGAGCGCGTGATTCAATTCATCAAGCTTGCACAAAAATACAACAAAGTAGTGGCCATTGACGGTCGCTCCATGAAGAGCAACGTAGAGATTGTCAAACAACTTGATTTGGTGAAGTTTGACAACATTATCCCGATTGAAGAAATCAACGACTATCCTGCAAATCGCATCATCGTACTTGCGACAGGCGCACAAGGTGAGGAGTATTCTGTGTTTGATCGCATCGCAAACAAAACACACAAATATATTACGCTTTCACGCACCGACACTGTTGTGTTCTCATCATCAGTTATCCCGGGCAATGAGCGTGCAATTACAAAACTGAAAGACAATTTGTACCGCCAGGAAGCACGCATCATCACCTACCAAGATTCCGCAGTGCACGCGTCAGGACACGGCAACCGCGATGAGCTCGGTTGGATTCACCAGCAACTCAACTACAAATACTTCATACCGCTCCACGGACATCACTTCATGTTGCGTATTCACGCAGAAATGGCAGAGCAACTGGGTGCACCAAAAGAAAACATTGTCATTCCTGAAAACGGCGCACTCATTGAAATCAGCGAAGGTGGAGAGAAAATCTCAGTGCGTAAAGAAAAAGCACCTTCAGGTTCTGTGATGGTAGATGGTTTCTCTGTTGGTGAGCAGCAGCACGTCGTTGTACGTGATCGCCAAACGCTTTCAGAAGACGGCATCTTTGTTGTGGTCGTGTCGGTGAACCCAAAAACCGGCAAACTACGCAAATCACCTGACATTATTTCGCGTGGATTCGTCTATCTCAAAGAACAGCAGGAGCTCATTTCGGGCGCTCGCTCACTCGTCACAAAAGCGGTGGAAAGCACCACACGTGGCATGCACCCTATCAACTTTGATATTGTCAAAGCATCGGTTACCGATGATGTGCGTAAGTTCCTCTTCCAAAAAACTGGGAAATCGCCTATTGTAATTCCTGTAGTTATCGGTGTATAGCATGAAGCGCTCCTCTCTTCTCAACACAACGTTTTTCTTCTCGTTTTTCGTCTACCTGCATCTCAATTTGTTTCTCTACATAAATGCGAGCGTTCTAGAGAAGCATCTTTCAGTAGCACAGGTTGGATTGCTCTTTTCGCTCGCATCACTCGGCACGATGTGTGCACTGTTGTACGTACCGAGAATACTAGAGCGCGTAGGTACCATACGAGCAACCATTATCGCCCTCATACTGGAAGTAGTTGCACTCTTCGGCATGGTGTTTTCGCACTCAGTTGCTCTCATTATCATCTCATTCTTTGCGTATCAGATACTTATCTACACGCTCTCATTGCAACTCGATATCATTTTTGAGTCATTGTCCTTGAATGAATTAACAGGGCGACTGCGTGGCCTGCTCATTTCTCTGGTAAACGCAAGTATTCTCATCGCCTCCCTCTTCGCTGGCTTCGTGCTTGGCGACACCACTGCATTTGAACGTGTGTTCATCATCGCTGTCCTCGCCCTCATCCCTGTACTCATACCACTACTTTCCATTGCACGCGCCTACCAAGAACCAAAGCACGTGCGAGGACGCATACTTCCTGCAGTGCGTGCGGTACTCACCAAGCCCAATCTGCGCAACATCTTCCTTGCCAATGTATTACTGCGCGCATTCTACGCAGTCATGGTGGTGTACATGGGTCTATACTTGCACGACACCATTGGCATGGAGTGGGATGCAATTGGTGTCGTTTTTGCCATCATGCTTGTGCCATTCCTCATTCTTGAATATCCACTTGGACGTCTTGCTGACACGCGCATAGGAGAAAAGGAAATACTTTCTCTCGGTTTTATTGTTATGGGATTAGCAACCATCGCACTTGGTTTTATTACGAGCACGAGCATTGTCGTGTGGGGTATTGCACTCTTTTGCACGCGTATTGGAGCCGCAACCGTAGAAAGTATGACAGAATCCTATTTCTTCAAGCAGGTCAACGCTAGCGACACAAACATTATCGGCCTCTATCGCACCATCTCTCCGTTGGGGTACATCGTCGCTCCTCTCCTTGCATCCCTGCTATTTCTTGCATATCCAATGCACTACATCTTTTTTGCGCTTGGTGGCGCCATCTTTCTTGCACTTATCCCCACCCTACGCCTCCAGGACACCAAATAAGGGTGTTGGCAACACACTGATGCCATGCGCACGTGGTATACTCTCCTGCACATACAAGTAGTAATAATATTGCTATGGCACAAACAAAAACAGTTTCCATTTACTCAACACCATCTTGTCACTTCTGTCACATGACGAAGGATTTGTTTGCGGACAAAAATATCACTTACACTGATTACAACGTCGCTGAAGATTTGGATAAGAGAAAGGAGATGGTAGAAAAAACGAATCAATTAGGCGTACCGGTTATTTCCATTGTTGACCCGTCAATCCCGGATGGCCAGCCCGGACATGAAGAAATCATTATCGGTTTTGACGAAGGTCGTCTTGGGCAATTGCTCGGTATCTAAATCTAAACACAAAAAACCTCCCCGACATGGGGAGGTTTTTAGTTAGTACGTTCCCTCAGGACCGCCTTCTGGATTTTCAAAGACGATAGGCCCCATCTCCAATATTTCATCGCGATTTGGGTCAAACAAAATCGCTTGCGATACGCTTGGGTACAACAAGAGTACATCCCCTGCCTTAGCACGCGCATAAAATGGATGTGAGGCACGTAGTAATTCCACATCACGCGCGCCAATAATACCGATCGTCGGATCTTCATGTGGCAACACCACGTGCTTTCCCACACGTTCCAAAATAAGTTCTTTTTGTGCTTCAGAAAAAATTTTTTCTTCAGATACAGGAGCGTTTTTGGGCGCAATAAATGTCGCATATACCCATACGCCTACAACAAATGCCACTATAACGCCAATGATAATTCGTTTCTTGCTCATGAGTGTGGTGTGTCAGATACTGGTGCTGATTTCTTTGTACGAGAAGCGGGTTTGCGACGCGGCTTTGTGGCAACGAGCGCTTTTACTCGTTCGTTGATATCGCCCACACGCTGTTCAATGACCTCCTGTGCAGCAGTTGCGGCACGATGCACCACCTCCTTACCCTCCTCACGTACCACACGAATAACCTGATGTGTTTCCCGCACGATGCCGAGCACGTGCCAGCCAACAAGTGCGCCAATAATGGTGGAGACGACCGCAGAAATCGCCATGACTACAAAGAAGACATCTACTGCGTGTGAAAGATCAAGCATGATAGAGAGATTGTTATATGGTATGGATAATTATTCAAATCGTACGGGCATTTCAAACGCCGCATCGTGTTCTGGTAATCCCGACGGATTATCTTTCTTGAGAATCAATGTGCCACGTTCTGGATACAGTTTTGGCTTCTCAAACGTCAGCGTTGCTGTAAACGGTACAAACTCTTCCGTCATCCAATCACTCTGCGCTGTGGCAACACCTTCTGCAATAATCAGACCGTCCCAATTCGTGAGCATTACAGGGAATGATGCTTCAAAAAACCAAGGACCGCGTGCCTCTCCAGTAATGGTCAACGGTGATGTTACTAATCCACCAGACATCGGTGTGTGCACAGTAATGTTTTCATTCGTGGGTGTCACTTGTTCGGGCGACTGTGCAACCTTGGTATACACAAAAAATGCCAAAGCAAGAACACATACAATAAGAATTATTTTTTTCATATATCTGTATGCTACCAGCAACCCGCACAACGACAACATGCCCGAAGTGGGGATAAAGGTTACACTCGTGAAAAAAGTGGGTGTGGCTTTGTCACCGCGGGCTTTGTGAAAATCTCCACGACACGATCCCCTGTCTCTGGAAGGAATGGCTTCAACGCCACCCCAATGCGCAACAATGCTTTTGCATACACAGCAATGACCGTTTTGAGTTGCGCACCTTCCAACTTCCACGGTGCATCATCATTTATTTTTTTATCCAACGTTCTGATGTCATTCCAAATGCGCGCAAGTTCTTCA
This sequence comes from uncultured Candidatus Saccharibacteria bacterium, assembly GCA_964520295.1. Taxonomy (GTDB): domain Bacteria; phylum Patescibacteriota; class Minisyncoccia; order Phycocordibacterales; family EsbW-18; genus EsbW-18. Next base: position 113,189 of record CAZFMQ010000001.1, on the reverse strand, counting down.
TCGGGTTGAAAGCGATCAAATGCATCTGATGACACCGTGTCTACTTCAGGTTCGGGCAAGCCCGTCAGTTGTGCCTTCTCGCATAACGTTGCAACGCGCGATACGAGATTACCAATACCATTTGCCAAATCCGCGTTGAACTTCTCATCAAAACGCGACAGTGAAATATCACCATCATTACCGAACGGAAACGCCGACAAGAGTAAGTAGCGCGCACCGTCAACACCGTACTTTTCTACAAGCGTTTTTGGATCTACCGCATTACCAAGAGATTTGCTCATCTTTTGTCCATCAATGGTGAAAAAGCCGTGTGCAAACACCACCTTCGGCAGTGGCAATTCTGAAGCCATGAGCAACGCCTCCCAAATAAATGCATGGAACCATAAAATGTCTTTTGCAAGAATGTGGATGTCAGCAGGCCAGAATTGCTCTTTGCCCGGCACAATACGCGTTGCAGTGAAGTAATTGAAAAGTGCATCAATCCACACGTACACGGTATGCTGTGTATCCCACGGAATAGGAATACCCCACGACACGCCCGCACGAGAGATAGATACATCTTTGATGCCTCCGCGCACTTTAGATACAATCTCATTCTTTTTTTCTACGGGAAGCACACGATACTCGTCACGTTCAAGCGCTTCCAAAACGTGCGGTGCAAGTTGTGTGAGACGCAAAAAGTAATTTTCTTCTTCCCTATCTTCAAGCGTACCGTTTGGATGCAGTGGGCAATGACCATCAACGATATCGTCACTTTGCAAATAGCGTTCGCACCCTACACAGTACAGACCACGGTAGATATCTTTATAAATGAGTCCTCGATCATAAAGCGCCTGTAAAATATCCTGCACAATTTTTTTATGCTGTGCATCAGTCGTACGGAAAAAATAATCGTGCGAGATATTGAGCGTGCTCCATGCATCTTTAAATTGTTGCGATACCTCGTCTACAAATTCCTGTGGTTGCTTCCCTGCTTTTTCTGCTGCTTCGGCAATCTTCTGTCCGTGCTCATCGGTGCCGGTAAGAAAAAATACATTATCGGCGCCCAAACGCCCACGCCAGTACCGCGCAAACACATCCGCCATCAACGTGGAATACGCATGCCCGAGATGGGGCTTGTCATTGACGTAATATATCGGTGTGGTGACGTAAAACTTCTCCATAGCACCGAGTATAGCAGAAAAGTGGGGTTTTTCGCGCCCCCCCCTTATCCGTTTACAATAAATTCCACAAGAATGAAGGTGAGCCAGAACAAGAAGAGTGCGAATCCTTCCCTGCGCGTAATCATCCTTCCGGAGCGCATGAACGAGAACAGCATAAAGCAGCCGGCCACCATGAACACGCCCGCAACATAAATAATTGTTTTTGAAAACGTGAATGGCTGTAATACGGCAATAATACCGATGACCACAGTGGCATCTGCAAGTACAGTACCGAGAATATCACCAATCGCCAATGAGTCGTTGTTGCTCTTGACTGACTTGTACGCAAATAAAAATTCAGGAATAACCGTTCCAAGACCAACAATAAGCATTCCAATAAGTACTGGTTTTACCTCAAAGAATACAGCAAAATATGTTGCTGAAGACACAATGAAGTGCGCACCGACGGTAAGGAGCGTCATGCCGACGAGTAGCATGCCCGCATTCTTCAAACGCTCTGTCGTATCTGGTTTCTGCTCTTCTGCATGTCGTGTACCACTTTTTAAAGACAGGTAATAAAATGCGACGCCCGCAGCTATCAGCGCCAAACCTTCAATGCGAGAAAATTTACCGTCAAAGCCAAGCACGAGTGGCATAATGAGTAAAAATGGGTAGAGTGCATCTTCTTTTAGAATTTTTTTCTCTACCTTGATACCCCGACCAATTAAAAGAGTCAGTACTGCAAACACCAACGTGAGGTCTGCAATGTTTGAACCTAGGAGCGTACCAAACCCAAAGGATGGGATACCTTGAAACACAGCACTAACCGACACGAATGTCTCCGGCAAAATAGAAATAATTGCAATGACAATAAAACCAACAGTGTATGGAGAAAGTCGGAACGATTTTGCAAGGCGTTCAGCGTACTTTGTAGACACCGTTGCACCGTGCACGAGCGCCACCAATGCTAATGCGAAAATAAATACCTGTAATAACATAGAAAACATTGTAGCAAATATCTATCCTTTTGTGATTGAAAAAGGTACGAAAATGGCGTAAAATGCTCTCCGAACAGCACTATCTTCCAGATTGCGTGGTAGAGATGCAGTTTAGAAAATCTGCCGGATCGTCTAATGGTAGGACATATGCCTCTGGAGCATAGAATCTAGGTTCGAGTCCTAGTCCGGCAACCAGAAATAGTTATGCTCCGATGCGGAGCATTGGAGGATTACTAGTTCTTTGCACGGATAGGACTCGAACGACGGACTGAGACTGTCACACCAGTGACAGTCTAGGAGTCGGTGCCTAGACCGATTATGCACGACGGTGCATAATCGAGTCGAAGGAGAGACTCCTAGTCCAGCAACACTTCGACTCGCTACGCTCGCTCAGTGCGAGCCGTATTCTATTGAGCGAGGCGAAGTGCCCTGAGCTTGTCGAAGGGCACATTATGTATTTTGTATATATTTTAGAGTGTAAAAATGGAGCACTATATACAGGCATCACCACAGACGTGAGTCGTAGATTTAGCGAACATAAAAATGGAAAGGGTGGACACTACACTAGATCTAGTGGAGTCCGCAGGTTACTGTATAGTGAAGAGCACCCAAACAGAAGTTCTGCATTGAAACGAGAGGCACAATTGAAGGGCTGGCGGAGAGAAAAGAAACTTACTTTAATTCGTAATGCCAATCCTGCTCTATTAAGTTAGAATATATCTATGCACACGCATCGAGAGGATTGTATTCGCGCATTTCATGAAGCATTTGGGCAGGACATCAACGCAGAGCCGACTGTGGAACTATTGCAGTTGCGTCGCACACTCATTGAAGAAGAGGTCAAAGAACTTTTTGCTGATATGGACAGTGCCATTGAACACCTGAAGCGGGGTGAAGAAATCCCACCTACCCTGTTGGTGAATATGCTCAAAGAGCTTGCCGATGTGCAGGTGGTCACCTCTGGGGCTTCTGTAGCGCTTAAACCCCTCCAGCGCCTTGCTGAAGCGTTTGAGCGCGTCTACAAGTCAAATATGAGTAAATTAGACGACCAAGGTAAGCCACTCTTTCGTGAGGACGGCAAAGTGCTCAAAGGGCCAAACTATGCTCCCCCAGATCTTTCCGATCTTATTGCATAACTTATAGCTTCTCAATTTCTTTGAGATCGCCGTCAGGTGCGTACAAAATAAATACACCGAGTACAATAGTAATTAGTGCGAGCCAGCCGTGATGTCCGTCAAAGAAATACAGATCGATACCGTCTAGCACATACCAGATACCGCGCCATATTAATACCAATCCGAGCACGGTAGATAAATCTTTTGTGAAATACTTGAGAAGATTACGCGGTTTTTTTCTGAACCACATATTAGCCTTTTAGATAGCGTCGCACCGCAAGTACACTTGAAAGTGCACCGAGCACTACACCGGACATAATAACGATAAGGAACATTTGACCGAAGTGTTCAAGGTAGTAATCAAAGAGGTTGATGGAACCGAAGAAACGCTCTGTCATAGGGCCGAGCCACAACGTAAGCGGATAAAACAACACGAGTACAATCACGCCTGCAAACAATCCGCACAAAATACCTTCTACAATAAATGGCAGGCGCACGTAGCGATTACTTGCACCTACGAGGCGCATCACCGAAATCTCTTCGCGTGCGGTGTAAATTGCAAGACGAATGGTGTTGAGCGTAATAATAACGGAGAGTGCAACAAGCACGAGCAGAAGTGCGAAGCCGAGACGCTCTGTTGAATCAATAATGTCAGACAACTTTTCAATCACCATTTTGTTGTCGTTGTAGTTCACCTTGTAGATTATCGGTATATTCCCCGCCCCGAGCGCTGCATCACCACTAAGATATTCTGCCACCGCGCCGTACTGTGATGTTTCTTTTGCACGAATGTTGAACACTGCACCGAGTGGGTTATCTTCCAACTCTGCAAGCGCACCGATAATGATTTGGTCGCCCGCGTGACGTTCGCGGAACAACGCGAGTGCATCTTCGCGCGTTACATATTCCACCTGTGCCACTTCTGGCAGTGCCTCAAGTGATGATTTGAGTGAGAGAATATCGCTTTCGGGTGCATCGGTCATGAAGTAAACGTTAATGTCCACTTTGTTTTGCAGTTGTAGAAGTGACGATTCAAGTACCGCGCCGAGGAATACAACGGAGCCAATGGTAAACAGCGTTACTACCATAATCAAGACCGAAGAAAATGACACGAAACCATTGCGCCAGAAATTCACGAAACCTGCTTTTGATACTCGTTTTATTTTTGTCCAAAGCATAGCTGATGTTATGAGCGAACGTGTGTGGTCGCTTCGTTATCTATTTTATAAAACGTAGCGCCCTTCTTTATCGTCTCTCGTAATGCGACCGCGATCCATAGTAATCACGCGCTTACCAAGACCATCAATCACACCTTTGTTGTGTGTGGTAAGCAACACCGTTGTGCCGAGGTCGTTAATTTTTTTCAAAATCTGCACTACTTCATACGTGTTGAGTGGGTCAAGGTTGCCTGTTGGTTCATCGGCAACGAGTACGTCAGGCTGATTGACGATTGCACGCGCAATTGCAAGACGCTGTTTTTCACCTCCTGACATCTGGTTTGGAAACTTCCACGCCTTATCCAATAACCCCACGAGCTCAAGCGCGTAGGGTACATCACTCTCAATATCTTGATCTTCACGACCTGCTGCCTCCATGGCAAATGCGATGTTTTCAAATGCGGTCTTGTGCGGCAAGAGGCGGAAGTCCTGGAAAATCATGCCAATGCGACGACGCAAATCGCTCACTTCACGTTTATCAAGTTCATGAATATCTGTTTCTCCCAACAGCACAGAACCTTCCGTTGGATATTCTTCAAGTAGGAGCAATTTGAGCAATGTGGTTTTGCCCGCTCCGGAATGTCCAACGATGGATACGAATTCCCCTGGATCAATAGCAAAAGTTACTTCTTCAAGTGCCCGTGAATCGTCTGAATATATCTTGCTGACCTTATCAAATGTAATCATAGGATTCTATGGTTAGTGTGCAGTGTCTGTTTCTAGACGCGCATGCGCATCAATGAATTGCTCAATGTCGCCATCTTCAAGCACGGCGCCTGTGTCACGTACTTCAAGATTGGTGCGGTGATCTTTCACGAGTTTATACGGATGCAAAACGTACGAGCGAATCTGATTTCCCCACTCCGCGTCTGTCGTTGCTGAGATAGAGAGACCACGCGCGGCACGTAACTTCTCTTCCTGTTGTCTATGATACAACTTTCCGCGCAAAATCTCCAGTGCGTAGGAACGATTTTGCGCTTGACTTCGCTCTGTGGCGGCGTGTACTGCAATACCAGTTGGTATATGCACAATACGCACGGCTGTTTCGCGTTTATTCACATTCTGGCCACCCGGACCACCTGCACGTGTAAACTGAATATCCAAATCAGTGTCGGGAATTTCAACATCGCCGTGCTCATCTAATTTCGGCAACACCTCAACCATTGCAAATGAAGTGTGACGCTGTTGCGCCGCATTGAACGGCGAAATACGCACGAGACGGTGCACACCATTTTCATGTTTGAGTGCACCGTACGCACCCTTGCCCTGCACTTCAAAGGTAATGTTACGCACACCGCCGTGATCGTTTTCGTTTTGGTGGCGTATCTCATACACCCACCCCTTCTTCGCGAGATACGCGAAATACATCTGCGTGAGCATACGCGCGAAATCTTCTGCATCTACACCGCCCGCACCAGAAAAAATAGTGACAAGCGCATGACCGAGATCATGCTTCTCTTTGCCCTCTGCCTGCAACTTCAATTCTTGATACTCGCGAATCACCTGTTGAGCACTCTCTTTGTCATTCCAAAAATTCGCCTGCCCCATGACCGCCTCAAGTGCGGTAATCTTTTTTTCAATATCGGCTTTTTCCACAGCACTATAGTATAGCAAAGCCAGTACACTCTTTTGGCTTCCATTTTAGGCTATTTTTAGGTATTATTTCTGCGTTTGAGGCAGTGTCCAACATGCTCCTCAGTGGTACAAGCCGATGTAGCTCAGTTGGTAGAGCGCGTCCATGGTAAGGACGAGGTCGCCGGTTCAATCCCGGCCATCGGCTCCAGGTTTCTCACCGGTCCGTATGATGCGGCAAACGAGCCCATGCCACCTTAGCCCGCCTGAAAGTTCATTCGGGTAAACTCAGTTGGTAGTACGTTGTTAGAATAAGTGGAGAAAGATGCCACCTTAGCTCAGTTGGTAGAGCACGGCTTTCGTAAAGCCGGGGTCCCGAGTTCGATCCTCGGAGGTGGCTCACGAAAGGGATGCGGTGTTATCTGTAGGATTCGTCGTCTGTAAATCAAGACACACAGAATTGAGACAGTAGCGTTTGCCTGTGTCTGTTGGCCCATCATCAAATACATGCCCGAGGTGCGAGCCACACTGTGCACACACTACTTCGGTGCGGTGCATCTCATAACTATCATCGGGTACTTCGCGCACTGCTCCTGGCAGTGCCTGATCAAATGAAGGCCATCCAGTCCCAGAGTCAAATTTTGCATCTGAAGAAAACAACGTAGCACCGCATGCTTTGCATGCATACGTTCCGTCACGCTTTTCATGAAGTAGTGTGCCTGAAAACGGCGTCTCTGTACCCTTTTCACGCAATATACTGTACTCCTCTGGTGTTAATTTTTCTTTAAACTCGTCTTCGTGCATGGTTGTGTGATTATTTGAGTAATGCAGCAAAACGTTTTTGTATTTTTTCCAATTTTGGCGCAATCACCAAAACGCAATACGGCGCGTCAGGATTGTGTTCATAATACTGGCGATGATACTCCTCTGCGGGATACAGAGCTCCTAACGGCACCACGTCCGTTACTACCGATCCGGGGTACGCGTGTGTCGCATTCAATTCTGCAATGAGGTGCTCTGCTTTCTGTTTCTCTTCGTTTGTACTGTAGAAAATAGCAGAACGATATTGCGTACCAATATCTGCACCTTGACGATTGAGTGTTGTAGGATCGTGTGTATTAAAAAATACTGCAAGCAAATCATCGTAGGAGAGTACTGACGGATCATACGTAATCTGTAGTGCCTCGGCGTGCCCAGTCGTGCCTGTGCTCACCTGTTCGTATGTTGGGTTCTCCACCGTACCGCCTGTGTACACGGGTACAACAGCATGTACACCTTTTAAGCGCGAAAATACAGCTTCAGAGCACCAGAAACAACCGTTCGCAAACACTGCCAGTCGTTTGGTATCCATGCAAGCAGTATAGCAATTCTGTAGTCAGAAAAGCACCCGAATCCCGCACAGCGGGATTCGGGTGCTTATACACCCTACCAATACGTTATTTACGCAATGTGGGGAACAGCCTCTGCTGGAGAAGCAGGTGCCGCTGGCTGAATGCCACGATCAAGCTTTCGGTACAAGTATGCGATCGCAAGCATTGAAATTGGCATAGTCACAAGCAGACCAAATCCAAATGTGACAAACGCAACAAATACGTTCACCAACAACAATACGAGCAACGCGAGGAAAAGTTCCCAGCGGTGTCCTTTCGTCAAAGCCCAACTTGCCTTCATAGCGGCAATACCTTTCATACCCTTATCTACAACGAAAAGCTGTGCAAATACCAAACCGGTCATTGCAATCACACCAGGTACAATAAGCAGAATAAGACCAACACCCACAATGAGACCTGAAAGAATTGAGGCGATAGCAAAGTGCAAGAGTGTCATCGGCTTTCCTGTAATCAAATCATTGATTCTTACAGGGGCACCGTTGTGTGCACCCAATATCATGCGCCACAAACCAATCTGCAACCACCACATGACGAGCACGAGGATGAGTTGAATGAGCGAATCTGTTCTGCCACTAATTGCAGACACCACACCAATAACTAATGTCGCACCAATCAAGACTAGTGCATGCTTTTTGAACACTGTCCATGCTGAATGCAACATCTCTTTAATTGAAATCATAAAAACCTAGGTAAATGATAAAAACGGTTACACCGTACCTCTAGTATACGATATGCTCACCACGGTACAATACCGCCCGCCCACAGAAGTGCATAAAGTCATTTTTTGTTGTAAAATAGCGCTACGTGCAGGTCGGAAGTAAAGAATGTGTGAACATATCCCTTCTTCCTCACTTGCCGGGGTAATCGGGCTACGCCCTCTTGCCTCGGCGGCGTTCGGAAGTAAAGAATGTGCAAGCACCTTCTTTCTTCCTCACTTGCCGGGGTAGCTCAGTCGGTTAGAGCGAGGGACTCATAAGCCCTAGGTCGGCAGTTCGATTCTGCCCCCCGGCACAACCACCACACTGTATATGAATCGAAGGCCGCAGGCGCGCGTGCATAGGCACGATTGATTTTTAGTTCATTTTTGGGTACTATATGCCACGGTATCTGGAGCCGTAGCTCAATTTGGTTAGAGCGCTTCCCTGTCACGGAAGAGGTTGCGGGTTCAAGTCCCGTCGGTTCCGCAGAAAAAACGGCGTATGCCGTTTTTTTTATTTTGGACTGACGGGACTTGAAAGCCGGAGGCCGACGGGCCGAGGCGGGGTCGCGCGCGTTTTCAACAGAAAACGATGTGTGACCAAGTCTTTTTTAAATCAAAGATTCCGCCCAGAAAACAAAAAACGACGTATGCCGTTTTTTTTGTTTTTTGCATTGTTGTAGCGGGGGCCGGAATCGAACCGGCGATCCCCAGGTTATGAGCCTGGTGAGGTACCTCTCCTCCACCCCGCAGTACCACGCAGTATATCAGAAAAAATGCAATTGGCAAAACAAAATCGCACATCACAAATGCTATACTGTACAGTATGAAAAAAATATTAATTGGCGTAGTACTCTGCGCACTTATTATTCCTCTTGCTTCATACGCGCAATATGGTGGTGGTCGTGGCGTATCACGTTCAATCCAACGAAAAATCAACAACCTTGATGATGATCGTGTAGAAAAATTATTTATTCCTATCCTTTTTGGTGTACAACTCGTACACCTCACCGAGAATTTTGGCGACCCGCGTGACGGAGGGGCACGTTCGCATGAGGGCCTGGACATCATGGCACCAAAAGGCGCGCCGATTATCTCCCCCACTGAAGCCATTGTCACGCGCACCGGTAATGGTTCGGGTTCCGGCAAATATGTATACACCGCAAATCCAGGTGGTGAGACATTCCGCTACATGCATCTAGACGAAATACTTGTTGATGCAGGAGACGAATTAGATGCAGGAGACATCGTCGGCTACGTCGGCAATACCGGCAATGCCGCAGGAGGACCAGCACACCTGCACTTCGAAATTCGCGATGGACGAAGTGCCACAGACCCATACCCACGCATTACCAAAGAACTCTCGCTACGCGATAAAATAACCTATCTTGAAGAAGCACTTGATACTGTTTCGGATGAAGACGAGCTTATTGATTTTGTTGTTGCACAGTATGCCAGCGAATTACGCCAAGCGACCATGGCGGGTATCAAACTTCCTGCCGATATCACAAAAGTATTTGGCACCACCACACAAACTCCAGAAACAGCGCAAACATCTTTGGACCTTGAAGTAGGTGCGGAAGGTCCACTCGTTACCGCACTGCAAGCATTTCTTATTTTGAAAAATAGCGGACCAAACGCACAAAAATTAGCAGGTGCAGGTGCAACGGGATACTTCGGCCCTATCACACAAGCAGCATTGGCCGAATATCAACGAAGTGTCGGCATTACGCCTGCAGTGGGCTATTTTGGCCCTCTGACACGTGCCTACATCCTCGCGCACGAGAAATAATACGGTTGGGATACGAGCCCAAAACACCAATTGGTGTTTCGGGCTTGTATATTTTCTGTTCCCCGCCCGACTGTACCAGTCGGTACGGGCGGGCCTGTGAACTAGTCTCTGCTCCCTACTATTTACTCTTGCTGTGGCTTTGAGAGTGTAAGGGTTTCAATACCAACGGCACCACCCGCGATTTTCACCACATCTTTATCAATCTTGCCGAGCTCTTTGTGCGCAGTGTTGAAATGATTCACCGTCGTACCAAGCGCGTTACCCAGTTTGGTCATGTACTCGTTGTAGCTTGTCAGGTGCCTGCCTAAATCGCCGACACGCTTCTGGATATCCTTTGCCTGCTCCTCAATCTGCAAACTGCGCAACCCTTGCATCACGGTCTGCAAGTACGCCACGAATGTCGTAGGAGAAACAATAATCACCTTATATTCCTTATACGCACGCTGGATAATTGATTCTTCTAAATCTATAACGCCCACCTTGTTGGAGAGCAAATCATAGTAAATCGCCTCTGAAGGAATGAACATGAATGCAAAATCCATGGTGTTTTCTGCAGGACGAATGTACTTACTCGTTTCTTTGACGCGCAATTTCAAATCATTCACAAATGCCTTCTCCAAACGTGCGCGCTCTTCGGGATCACGTGATTCCAAAATGCGACGATAATTTTCAAGAGAGAACTTTGAGTCAATCGGCAAAATCTTTTTGTCCTGCAAAAAGAGCGCCGCATCAACCGCTTCCCCATTTTTGAATTGGTACTGCAATGCGTACTGCGTTGGTGCAAAGACATCTTGCAACACTTTTTCAAGATAGTACTCACCAAGTGCACCGCGTTGTTTGCTATTTTGCAGAATATCTTGCAGTGATTGGAGTTGATCGGCAAACGACACCACCTGCTTATTCGTTTCATCAAGCTTCGTCAGCCCTTCCGTTACCTCACGCACAATGCGTGTTGATTCTGACAGCTGACCACGCAATGACTCGTGCAGTGTCTTGGTACTTTCGCCGAGTTTTTGATCTACGGTGCGCGATACTTCGTTAAGCTGCTGCAGAATGAGTGATAACCCTGCATCGTCGGCAGTGGTTGTTTTTTTACCGCGCGCAAATAACCAAATCAGCACACCCATACCAAGCGCCACAATCGCCAAAAAAATGATTAACACAATATCCATCATGCAAGCAGTATACCACGACGTGAATCCTCTCTACCGAGCCCGAAATACAAAGAATTTTGTGCCCTCAATAATACACAGATTGAGGAATGCCAACACTATGAGGAGTCCGATGCCGAAACTATCTAATGGCACCAGCGACAACACATCGCGCAACGGAGCCATGAGAAATGCTGCGATGAGGAGTACGGCACTAATCAATACCGCACCAACGAGATATTTATTTGAAAAGGGATTGATGCGCCAAATAGGCACCGTGAAGTTTTTGAGTGAAAATGCAAATACCAATGCATCCAGCGACAGTGCGCCGAACATAATCGTTTGCAGATATGGCAAAGAAAAACCCTGTCGCGTAAGTACAATGTATACCAAAATAGCGAGTGCGCCAGAAATTATACCGCTGGCTAAAATACCTTGTCGCACTTCAGTTGTCAGCAAGCGCCGCACGTTTTTATTACGCGGATTACGCTTCAACACACCTGGTTCTGCTGGCTCAAATGCAAATGCAAATGACAAAAATCCTTCCTGTACGATATTGAGCCACAAAATCTGAACCGGCAAAATCGGCAGTGCAAATCCTCCCACAACAGCACTCACAATAATCATTACTTCACCAAACGATGTAGCGAGCAAGTGCGTTGTCATTTTCTTTAGGTTATCCATGATGCGCCGACCTTCTTCTATCGCCGATACAATAATAGAGAAGCTGTCATGAATGAGCACCAAATCGGATGCTTCTTTTGCCACTTCAGTGCCACTACCAAGCGCAATGCCGATATCAGCCGCTCTAAGTGCAGGCGCATCATTGATACCATCTCCTGTCATCGCCACCACCTCTCCTGCTTTACGCAATACTTGCGCCATGCGCATTTTCTGCAACGGCAGTACACGAGCAAACACATGGTGTGTACGTAGTGCGGCAAGTAATTCTGCATCAGACATTTCTTCAATTTCCTGCCCTGTTATCGGTTCCTCATGGCCATCAATGCCGACCTCTCGTGCAATAGTGCGTGCAACGGCAGGATTATCTCCGGTGAGCATACGCACCTCCGCCCCCGATTCTCGCGCCTGAAGCACCGATTCACGCGCATCAGCACGTAGCGGATCTTCAAATAACAAGAGCGAACCGAAGGTAAGATTTTCAAGAATCTCGGCGTCAGAAGATGCATCAATATCAAACTCTTTTGTAACTTCTTTCCATGCTGTACCCAAAATACGGTACCCACGCTCACTTTGGGACTCGAATATCTCCGTTGTTTCGGCGCGTACCGCTTCAGTCATGGGGGTGCGATTGTACAAACCATGCGCCCCCGCTTTCTGCAATAGTATTTCAGGAGCACCCGCCACGTACACTATCCGCGCTTTTGTTTTTCGATCTTCACGCACATACGCACTGAACTTATATTTTGAATTGAACGGACGGTCACCAACGACGGGGTGCGTAATATCAAAATCTTTTGGCATGCCGAGACGAACAGCACTCTCCGTCATAATTTTCTCCATCGGTCGACCGTCCACATGCACCTCGCCTTTTTCTGCGTATTCAAATACCACATCAGATGCAAGCGCGCCGAGACGCAACGCACCGAGCGCATGTTCTCCCTCAGTCACCACTCCTACCGCTGGGACAAACGCTTCGCGGAATACCATCTCGGCGCGTGTCAGCGTGCCCGTTTTATCTGTCAAAATATAAGTTGTACTACCAAGCGTCTCTGCCGTCACAATCGTGCGCACCAATCCACCACGATCCAATAATCGCTCTACACCAATGGCAAGTGAAACAGCAACGGCAGCAGGCAATCCTTCCGGCACCGCAGACACCGCAACAGCGACCGCCAACAATAACATCGTACCCATCGCCTCCCCACGTACAATGCCGAGTACAAAAATTCCCACCACAACGAATGCAACGACGAGTGCAAGAAAGCGTGCCAAGTGCGAAATATTGCGTTGAATAGGTGTTTCAATATCATGTGACGCTTGCAGTTGCGCTGCAATCTGTCCCATTTTGGTCTGTGCACCTGTGGTAATCACGATCCCGCGCGCAGAACCAGATACCACCAGCGTGCCCATCCATGCCATGCTGTGTTGTTCTGTCATAGGTGCGTCGGTGGCAACAGCATCAGTATCCTTTTCCACAGGTGCCGACTCTCCTGTCAGTGGTGCTTCATTCATAAAGATTTCGCGCACCGACACCAAGCGCATGTCCGCCGGTACCACATCCCCTGCATGCATAAGCACAATGTCGCCGGGCACAAGCTCATGCGCAAGCACTCGGTACGTTCGTCCATCGCGCATAATGAGTGCCGTGTGCTCTTGCGAAAGCGAAAGACGCTCAAATGCTCTATCGGTACGTCCCTCCTGATACAATCCCACACTCACATTGATGAGGATGGCAAGTGCAATTACGAGCGCATCCGTATATTCACCAAGAAAAAATGCCGCAAACAGTGCAAGAAACAAAATGAGTACCAAAGGACTTGCAAGAAAGCGAATTATCTTACGCACAAAGGTCAGACGAATTTTCTTTTCAAAAAAGTTAGGGCCGTATACCTTTTGTAAGCGTTTTGCTTCTGCCTCCGTCAATCCCGTGGTGAGATTTGAACCAAACCACTCCACAACCTCATCAATAGTATGCGCGTGCATTGGTCGTTCTTCCATGATGCAGTATATGGTATCATGTATCCGTTTATTGAAATTCACACAATACTATGTCGTTACAACAGGATATAAAAGAAGGCATTATGGCCGCATTGAAGGCAAAAGAAACCACCAAGCTTAGTGTGTTGCGTGCACTTTCTGCTGCATTCACCAACGAGCTCGTTATCAAGGGACAAAAGCCAGATGGAGAGCTTTCAGATGATGACGCCATGGCTGTTATCATGCGCGAAGCAAAAAAACACAAAGAATCTATCGCACAATTTGATGCCGCAGGACGCACCGATTTGTCGGAGCCCGAGAAGGCGGAATTGGCTGTTCTTGAGTCATTTTTGCCCGCACAGATGAGCCGAGAAGAGATTGTGGCTTTTGTGCAAACAAAGATTGCAGAAATCCCAACGGCTTCGGAGCAGAAGGGTCAGTTTATTGGTCTGCTTATGAAGGATTTGAAAGGTAAAGCAGATGGCAAAATCGTGCAGGAAGTCGTGGGAGAATTGCTTGGATAATTCCCCTTTCTTATATCAAAAGCACCCGAAGCGCCCATGGGCGCTTCGGGTGCTTTTTCTTTTCCTAACAGGGCACACCGGAGCTTGTTATACACGTCAGAACAGCATTGGAATCATCTTCAAGGTGCACGCCTTTCGCAAACATGACCGCATTAACCGCAAAAAGAATGAGGAAACCCACGAGCAGTATCCCCAAAAACCCAAACACAAACTTAAAGAATGTGCGATTAAACAGTGGCTTCATATTGCTCTCTAGTATACCAGATATACCCACGTAGTAACTGAACCATTCGTACGAGTGGTTCGGTTACTAAGGTTATTTTCTCCAATACAAAAACACCCCCTTACGGAGGTGTTTTTGTTGTTCTCATTTCAGAGAACCATTGTCCAAGAATTATTATTCGAGGATCAATGAAGGTGACAACTGGTCGTCGTCGGCAACTGCTTGCCCTGCGACTGAAATCATAGTCACTTCGTATACACCAGCGCTTGATGCGTTGTAGCGAACACGGAAGCGGGTAGAATCACCTTCACCCACACGATATCCACCAGAGATAGGTGTTACGCTATCACCTGATACACGTGAGAGGTTACCGTACGTTGATGCTGATGTAGTACCTACACCTGCGTCAAATGTACCAGCACCTGTGATGGTGTCCATGATTTCTGAACCAAGAACATCAACATCGTCTTCATCTGCAGATACAGTGAAGAAGAAGTCAATCACACCTGTTGCACCATTACCTGACTCTGACGATGACCAACTTACGTTAGAGATCGTTGCAGGTGATGTTGAAAGTGTGTGTTCTGCACTAGTGATAGTTGCAGTGTCTGTGTGGTCAATAGCACCTTCACCTGTGATAGATACAGTTGCAACTTCAACAGTTGTTGTTCCAGAACCGTAGTTTGCACCTTCTGCTGTTGGGCGGAAGCGCAACTCAATAACTGCTTCTACAGTGTCGTCTGCATCAACGGTAACTTTACCATCGATATCAAATGAGACAGTAGCTGTAGTTGAGGTTGAGTTTGTTACGGTGTCCTTCTTGATGGTGCGACCATCAATTACGGCACGAACATCATCTACAACCATGTTGTATGCAGCTGAGTCAGTTGTAACAGTAATTACGAGATCTTCAAGGTCAATATCACCATCTTCAGCTTCAATGTTGAAGATGAATGCTTCAAACCAATCTGATTTGTCGTCTTCATCAACGAGGAATGTCGTTGCATCTGGATCATCAGATGATGACTTGAGGTTGAGGTCTTCGTCTGCACCTTCCTCGTCAATGTCAAATGAAACTACGTCGTCTGCATCCGCCATTTCATCTGCATCACCGAGAGTGTGGTCAATACCTTCACCATCGAGTGCGCGGATACCATCGTCTGCAACCCACAAGCTCCATTCAACACCGTCGTCTGAATCCTTAACGCTGTTCTGAAGTGCAACGTTCACAACAAACAATGCTGTTTCGTCACCTTCTACAACTGCGCCAATACCTGAGAAGCGGAGACGGTACTCGTCATTTGCGAGCTCGCTCCAGTTATCTTCATCAGAACCGTCAACATCTGCTACATCATCACCATCAAGCATGAGTGTGATGTCTTCAAAAACCTTCCAAGGCTTCTTATCACCTGATGCAGGTGATGATGTGTTCTTGAATACGAGGTCAACACGCTGAACTTCTACGTCTGCGTCGTCAACGTCAAACTCCAATTCTGCTACATCACCATCTTCACCTTCTTCAAGTGTTGAGTCGTCGCCTGATGAGAGTGAGAGATCTGAGAGATCCGCCTCACCACCACTCAAACCTGTTGAGCCAGTTGAACCGGTTGATCCAGTTGAACCTGTGCTACCACACATTGAGTTGTACTTTGCGCGTGAAATTGCGCCAAAGTATCCCGCTGCTGGAGCAACACCGTTCGCTGCTTGCCATGAAGCAACTGATGCGCGAGTAATTGAACCGAAGTATCCCGTTGCGGCTACTGAAAAGTGTCCAGTGCTTGCGAGATAATTCTGAAGTGCTGTTACATCTGCACCTGTTGAACCTTCTGTAAGGTCACGGGTAAAAGTGAAACAACCTGCTGAGCTGCTTGAACCACCTTGCAAACCTGCAAGCTGTGCAAGAAGCGCGTTTACTTGTGCCTGAAGTTCTTCAACCGTTGCTGCTGATGCAGGAAGTGCAAATGCAGCTGCGGCGAGAAGACCTACGAGGCCTACTTTCTTTAACATAATTTTTTGTTTTTTCCCTTGGTTATAGGGAGCTGATAACTAATAACTTTTTTAATCACTACACCCGGACGGCCAACCGCTTCGGGGTATAGTTTGCGTAAGTGAATACTGACTCACAGTATGTGCCGTTCTACCCATATCATCGTGGCAGAAATAATTTTAGAAAGAAGAAAAACGTTTGTGCGCTTTCTTTTTTCCGTACTCTCTATTGATTTGTCAAAGTGCAGTCGTCAGCTCCCAAAACTTTCTTTCCGTGCGTGTACCCATTATAGGTTTACCCGCACACAACACCAAAAATCCTTGTGGATAACCCTTGTCGTTTTTGCGACTTTTTTGCGGGTTTTCTGAGGATTATTTTGTGCATTTTTTGGGACTGTTCCCAGCGCCCACTATAGCACAAAACGGTGCCTTATTTCAAGGTTTCGGTACTATCCTCCTATCTACTCTGGGAATGCCAAAAAGGGGGTAAAAAGTTACACATTAGGGAACGGGGACTAGTTCACAGGTAATGGGGTGAATGCACTTAGTGGCTTAGCCTCCAAGAGGAGGCTAAGCCACGAGAAGACGCTTATATAATAGAGTATGTGGTCCAGCGGCGTTCACCCGTCTTTGAGATACTTCCTTTTGCAACAAGGTCTAACAAATCACGCTGAATGGTTTTTTCGCTCACACCAGGGAAATCTGGTGTTATGTCTTTTATCATGACGTTGCCTTTCGTGCGGATAAGGCTGAGAATCTTTGATTTTCTATCGGACTGTGTGGCACCATTGTTTTCTGTTGCGTTTTTCGCTTTGGTTGTCTTTTTTGATGCTACCGAAGTCCTTTTTGTGGCAACATGCTTTATGTTGGTTTGAGTGTCCTTTATATGTCCTTTATATGTATCTGAATGTCCTTTAAGAGGTTCGGAAATCTGCGGCACATCGTCCCATGAGAATGAAGAGAATAGTGCACTTGTTATCAATGATTGATTACCTTCAACTTCATGAAAGTGGCGAACAGCGTTTCTCTGAAATACAGCAAGCTCTTTGGAAAGAATCTCGTGATTAGAAGGGGAAACGAGACCTGCAAAAACCCCTGCATCAAGGAGTGATTGGATGCTGGTAATTTTCTCAATAATGTCCTTTTCGTCACCGTCGGTTTGACGAGCACCGAATGATCGAGAGAGAACACCCGTATCAGACATTACTTCAATGATGTTCGTTCGTAGAGTCCACTTGATTGGTTCCTCGTCTTTGAGTATGTCCGTGAGGAGGTAAATAGCAGTAATGATTTTACGAGCATGGTCATAAAAGTCATTTGCCGAAAGGTAAGAGGGGAGAATGTCTTTTTGATTGTCTTTTTGGCGTTCCATAATGTCCGATATAGTTTCAAAGACAACTCAATACTACTCTCGGACACGTAAAAGACAAGTGTTTTTTGTGTGATTTATATACTCAAAAACAGATGCTGGGGGTTGTCCACCAATGGTTGGGAACGGGGGCTAGTTCACAGGGAACGGGGTGAATGCACTTGGGGTTCGGAGCCCCAAGTGGGGCTCCGAACCCTGAATATCTAGAAACTGAATCTCCAATGGGAGATTTGGTCTTCTTCGTATTTTCTCTTCCCTGTCATCTGTTCCCCGTTCCCTATTTTTGAGTTATCCACAGGCATTGCGTGTTACAATACGAGTAGCATGGCAAAGAAAAAATCAGCAAAGAAAGACAAGCGCAGCATCGTTGAAAAAGAACGTTCTTCTCTCTCTCTTGGACTACAAGAAGAGACCTGGTACGCGGTACTCGCAGTTGTTTTTTTACTTATCACACTCTTCCTTTTTCTCTCTGCATTCAATAAAGCGGGGGTTGTTGGTTCGCACGTATTTTCATGGTTCTCACACCTACTTGGCGTCGGCTACTTCCTCCTCCCCACCCTCACCCTTCTGCTCTCAATCAATTACTTTAGATCAGAGAAGGCGAACTTTGCCGCTACCAATATCATCGGCTCTGCACTTTTTTTGCTCGCAGGTCTTGGATTGCTTGAGCTAGCATTTCCTGAAAGTGGCGGGCTCATCGGTGCTTTCATTACACATCCGCTTGTCAATTTATTTGATATCGCTGGAACCGCCGTCTCATTGCTTGCACTCTTCTCTATTTCTCTGTTAGTGCTCCTCAACACACACCCTGTTGCAGCGTGGCGTGCATGGCAAGAGCGTCGTGCAGAACTCCGCGCCGAGCAAGAAGAAGACGAAGAAGATTTTGAAGATGATGATGTAGAGGTTGTCTCTACCCTTCCCCAACAAACGCCTGATGCAGATGATGAGGCGTCGGATGATGCCGATGCAGATGATGCAGAAGATGACGAGCCACGCGTCAAAAAAGCAGGGCTATTCTCATTTGGTAAAAAAGAAGCGGTGGCGCTGACAGCCATTCCTGCAATTGCAGGTGCATACACGCCACCGCCACTCTCTATCTTTGCGCGAGATTCCGGCAAACCCGGCGTCGGTGATATCAAAGCAAATGCAAATATCATCAAACGCACACTGCAAAACTTTGGTATTGATGTGGCCATGGATGAAATCTCAATCGGTCCATCGGTAACGCGCTACGCCATGAAGCCCGCCGAAGGTGTGCGTCTCAACAAAATTCTCGGCTTGCAGAAAAATCTTGAACTTGCGCTGGCGGCGCACCCTGTGCGTATTGAAGCACCAATCCCTGGCAAGGCACTTGTCGGTATTGAAGTACCAAATACTGCAAAAGCAACTATTGGACTTGCATCGCTCCTTGCCTCTGATGAGTACACCAACTCGCGCAATCCATTGATGGTTGCCGTAGGACGTGATGTGGAAGGTGTGTCAGTGTTTGCCAACGTCGCAAAGATGCCACACGCATTGATTGCAGGTGCAACGGGTTCTGGTAAATCCGTTACCATTCACGCCTTCATCAATTCTCTGCTGTTCCGAAATGGCCCGAACACATTGCGTTTTGTGATGATTGATCCGAAGCGCGTGGAATTGACGCTGTACAACGGTATTCCGCACTTGCTGACTCCAGTGATTACAGATCCAAAGAAGGCAATTTTGTCGCTCAAATGGCTCACCAAAGAAATGGAACGCCGTTATAACGTGTTGCAGGAACATCGCGTGCGCGATATTGCCTCATATCATGAAAGCGTTGTGGGTGAAGCAGGTGCTATTCGTAGCGCCGAGCAACCTGACGCGCCTGAAGCAATGCCGTATATCGTGGTGGTTATTGATGAGCTCGCCGACATCATGACGTCGTTCCCGCGTGAGCTGGAATCAGCCATTGTGCGTTTGGCGCAAATGTCGCGCGCCGTGGGTATTCACCTCATACTTTCAACACAGCGTCCTTCAGTCAACGTCATCACTGGGCTTATTAAGGCGAACGTGCCGGCGCGCGTTGCCCTGCAGGTGGCATCACAAATTGACTCACGTACTATTTTGGATAGCAGTGGTGCCGAAAAATTGCTCGGTGCTGGTGACATGCTCTATCAAGGCGGTGAGATGGCAAAGCCGCGACGTATTCAATCAGCGTTTATTTCTGAAAAAGAAGTGAAAAAAGTGACTGATTTCTTGCGAAGCCATGATGACGGCACAACGGAAATGGAATATGCCATTGATCTCGGTGGTGAGAGCGGTTCTGGTAGCGGTATAGAAGACGATAATGAGATTGATGATGATTTGTTTGAGGATGCGCGCGACATTGTGATTCGCGCCGGCAAAGCGTCTACATCGTACTTGCAACGCAAATTGCGTATTGGCTATTCGCGCGCGGCACGTCTTATGGATATTTTGGAAGAACGAGGCGTTATCGGTCCTGCCGATGGAAGCAAGCCGCGTGAAATTTTGGTAGCACATGGCACCGCAACGGATGATGGTGGTGCGGATGACGAGGCATAGGTATGGCAACGTATAAAGCAATTTCACGCGGCGCACTCATCCTTCTGCTGTGCATCATTCTCGGCTATGCGTACTTTGAGGCACATCCCTATTTAATGGGGCCTGAAATCGTTATTCAAGAACCTACAGACGGATTTTCGGTGCACACGAGCCCTGTTATTGTGCGCGGATACGCACACCGCATTACCCACATCACACTCAATGGCAACCCTATTTTTATAGATGAGGAAGGTACTTTTGAACGTAGCGTGCCGTTGGTACCCGGCTATGCGGTCATTGAGGCGGCTGTTACCGATAGATTTGGACGAACAAAAACGGTATCTGTGCGTGGCCTCTACACGCCTGATGACACTTCATACTTCCCTCCTGTTGCATCTAGCACTGCCAGCACAACCGTGCATATTGAGGATAGCGTGGCGGATGATGCCAATGGTGTGGATACAGGCGCGTCAGACGTGTCTGACGCGCCTGAAGAGCGTCTTGACGCAAGCACGACACCTGATGCGCTTTAGAAATTCTTTATCAGCAACGTGATACCATTAGAAGTATATTCATAGTAGAACGACATATGGCACTAAAGAAAAAGGCCTCCGCGGAGCCCAAAAAAACCTCGGGAGAAATTGAAGACACACTGAAACAAATCAAAACGAAGTTTGGTGAAGACGCCATCATGATGCTCGGCACGCGCCCGCGCGTTGATGTCGCCTCCATATCATCAGGTTCTCTTTCATTGGATGCGGCACTTGGTATTGGTGGTTTCCCTCGCGGACGCATCATAGAAATCTACGGACCTGAAAGCTCTGGTAAATCAACACTCGCGATGCACGCCGTTGCTGAAGCACAAAAAGAAGGTGGTATTTGCGCCTACGTTGATGCCGAACACGCGATGGATCCTGAATACGCTCGTAAATTAGGCGTCAAAGTAGACGAATTGCTCATTTCACAACCAGACACCGGAGAGCAAGCACTTGAAATCGTTGAGAGTTTGGTGCGCACCGGTAAGATAGACATCATCGTGGTAGACTCCGTTGCCGCACTCACACCAAAAGATGAGATTGAAGGAGAGATGGGCGCACAGCACGTTGGTAAACAGGCGCGCCTCATGTCACAAGCGTTGCGTAAACTCACCGCGATTGTGGCGCGCAGTAAGACCATTGTGATTTTCATCAACCAAATCCGTATGAAAATCGGTGTAATGTTTGGCAACCCAGAGACAACACCGGGCGGTAACGCACTAAAGTTTTACTCTTCAGTACGCTTGGACGTGCGCCGTATTGCGCAAATCAAGAAAGGTGAAGATGTTATCGGTGGGCGCGTTCGTGTGAAAGTAGTAAAAAACAAAGTCGCTGCCCCATTCCGTGTTGCCGAGTTTGATTTGATTTTCCCCGAAGGTATTTCACGTGAGGGTGAAATGCTCGCACTCGGAGAAAAATACGGCATCGTGGAGAAAAGTGGTTCATCATACAGATATGGTGATCTCATGCTCGGACGCGGATATGATGCAGCACGTCTCTTCCTTAAAGATAAAGAAAATAAAGACACCGCGAAGGCACTTATGAAAGCAATTCGCGAGAAGTTGGAGGTGCAGTAAAATAAGGGACACAGGGAACAGAAATCACGTACCATATAGCAAAAGAGCTCTAAGCGCTGCAAGCGCTTAGAGCTCTTACTCTGATATTCTTTCTATGCTCTACCCACGTATTCGCCTGTCTGCGTGTTAATTTCAATACTATCCCCTTCTTCAACAAACATCGGCGTTGTAATGGACGCTCCTGTTTCAATTTTTACCAACTTGTTGCCCCCCTGTGCAGTGTTACCACGAATGGTGGGAGGCGCTTCAACAACTTTATACACCACCTTAATCGGAAGGCGCACGCCGATGACGCGGTCATTGAAATACAATCCAACGACTTCCATTTTCTCTTTGAGAAACTGTGCCTGATCACCGAGAACATCTGTAGGAAGTGTGGTGCGATCACTGGGATTGCCTGTTGTGTGGAACCACCATTCTCCGCGATTGTTGTAGATGTACGTCAACGCCCTGTCCTCAATCTCTGCCTCCTCTGCTTTTTCAGATACGTGAAATGAGTTCTCGGTCACTTTGCCCGTAATGAGGTTCTTGAGTTTTGTCTGGTTGACCGGCTTGCGCTGTTGTTTACGGAACACATGAGAATCCAACACCGCATAGGGTTCATCGTTAAAGAGAATAACTTTGCCGGCGGTAATTTCGTTGTAGTTGAGCATACGTCAGAAAAAGAAAAACAGAATCCTGCACCTGCAGAACCCTGTTATATCCTACTAATTAGTGATGTATGGGATAAGACCCATAAAGCGGGCACGTTTGATAGCAAGTGCGAGCTGACGCTGGTGCTTGCCACAGACGCCTGTGTAACGGCGTGTCTTGATACGACCGTACGGATTGAGAAATCGCTTGAGCAATACGGTATCTTTGTAATCTATTTTTTTGATGTTGTGCTCCGTGAAGAAGCAGTTTGTTTTTGTCATACGAATGTCTGTGTCTGTCTACTAAAATGGAATATCTTCTGGATTGATACCCTCTTCTTCTGCGTCAGGATATTGAATGGTATCAAGTGCGGGCTCTTTCTCTTGCGGAGCATCATCGCGCTTATTGAAGCCTCCTGCCGCTGGTGCACCACCTCCTGCTCGTGGACCAAACTGCACGCGCTCGGCAATAATCTCGGTGCGATAGCGTTTCTGTCCGTCAGTACCGTCCCAGCTTCTTGTGACAATGCGTCCCTCAACAAATGCGCTGGAACCTTTGCGAAGATATTGCGCAACGGTCTCTGCCTGCTTACCGAACACCACAACATTGTGATAATCGGTAGATTCTTGGCGGTTACCATCACGGTCTTTCCACACGCGGTTCGTAGCAACAGAGAATGAGGTCACTGCTGCTCCCGAAGGCAACGTGCGCTGTTCAGGATCGCGAGTCAAATTTCCGTACAAGAGCGCTTTATTGATATACATGGTTGATTGTTACGAAATTACACAACGAGCTTCTCAATTTCTGCGTCCATCTGCTCAGTAGACATTGGCTCTCCTTGTGCTTCTGCTGCAGGTGCTGGCTTCTCTTCTGCCCGCTCCTCGGTGCGTGATGCATCTACTTGCTTCTCTGCGCGTGCTGTTGCGGGATGACGCACGATGTCTGCGTCTCGTTCAGTCTTAACCATCAGTGAACGGACAATGTGCTCATTGTGGCGCATTGCTTCTTTTACGGCGTGTGCACCACGTGGTGTTGCTTCAAACACAATCCAACCAAAATATGCGGTATCAAATGAGTGGTGCTTGCGGGCAATAACGCGCTCAAGTGAGTATGCCAAACGCATGAGTTGTGGCACCTCTTCAAAAAGCACTGAACCGCCATTCTTGGCAATTACGCCACGAACGCCTTCTACTTCGCCTGTGACACCTTCATCGCCGACGGTAGGCACAATATGAAAGCCGAGTTCGTAGATACGAAGCTCGTCATCGCCGTCATGTACTGTATTTTCAAATTCTTGCATTGCGGGATACACAGTAGCACATAAGCAAAAACCCCGCAAGACCGTAAAATAAGGACTTTATCAGGATTTTAGAACCTCCCTTCGCGGGGTGGAAGGGCGAACGCCGTGAGGGCATTTTCGGTCAATTGGCGCTTCATTTCCTCTTGTTCTACCCCCCTAATCTCCGCTATGCGCTCTGCCACATACTGCACCATAGTCGGATCGGCTCGTTTGCCACGAAACGGTGCTGGAGCGGCAAACGGTGAGTCAGTTTCAGCCATAAGTGCGTCGGCGGGCACATAGCGCACGACGTCGTCATAGTCATGTGTAAACGTAATAGGACCATCAAATGAAAGCGTGAATCCCAAATCCAAAAACTGCTGTGCAATGGCTGTTGTACCCACAAAAAAATGCACATTCCCTTTCACCTCATACTCCTTCAGCAATGCAATGGTATCTTCGTACGCATCCATACTTCCTGCGCTTGGTCTGCCATGAATCATCACTGGTAGGTTGTGTTCACGCGCAAACACCAGTTGTTGTTGAAATACATTTCGTTGGTGTGCTTTTGTCTCGCTGGATTGATCGCGATAGTAATCCAAACCACACTCACCTATCGCCACCACATTTGGATCAGCAACAAGTTCGACAAACGCAGGTGCATCAAACACTTCGGTATCTGTCGGATGTATGCCGATGGTTGCAAACACATGCTCGTGTTGACGTGCGAGTGCAATTGCTTGGCGTGATGTTTCTAAACTCGTGCCAATGGTAATCGTACCGATGCCATCTGTGCGCATGCGCGCAATAATCTCTTCCCTGTCAGCATCAAACTGCGGAAAGTTGAGATGTGAGTGTATATCAAACAAACGATACTGCATGACTATGATGACGGTTGCTGTTGTGCGCGCTGTTTTGCATCATGCACTAACTCCATCAATGCGGCAGCAATAGGCACCGACAAGAGTGCGCCGAGAAAGCCCGCAAGCTCTGCTCCGACGATAAGCGCGAGAATTACCACCATTGCAGGCACACCCACCACCTTATTCACCACAAGCGGATACAGGAGGTGATTTTCAAATTGTTGAATGATGAGATACAGACCAATAACCATAAGGGTCAGCGTTACACCACCTTGGCTAAACCCAACAGCAGCTGCAGGAATAGCGGCAAGAATAGGACCAAAGAGCGGAATAAGCTCAAGTAGACCTGCGATGATGGCGAACAGCAATGCGTGCTTTACATCTAGAATGGTGAGGCCGAGGAACACGAGCAAACCCACGATAATCATCAAGAGCAGCTGCCCTTGCATCCACTGACCGATTTTACGCTGTGAGCGCTTCCAGAGATCAAGAACGTATGCTTGATGCTTGTGTGGTGTAATCAAGCGCAAGAAATCTGGAATACCATCCTCTTGTACAGAGAGGTAAAATGAAAGCACTAACACGAGTACGAATGAGAACACGCCACCGAACACCGTTGAAATAATGCGGAATGCGCTTCCCGGAATAGCAAGGAGCGACCGCGCGGCAGATACAAGATCATTTGCCGACAACGTCTCTGAAAGATTTTGTACGGTCATGCTTGATTCTGGTGCGCCAAAACGCTCAATAAGTGGCTTGAAATCAAGTGCACTGATGTATTGTGGAATCTGCCCTAAGAAGGCAGCGACTTCGGAAAGCAATGAAGGCAGTAAGAAGTAGATGATGCCCGAAAGAGCGGCGGCGACCAGAAGGTATACCGACACCACTGCAGCAGTGCGCGGAAACTTCCAACGCATAAACCATGCCGTTGCCGGTTCTGTTGCCGATGCAATAACGATAGCGGCAAGGACAATGAGCGCCAAATCATGCAGTACATACAACACGTACGCACCAACAAGAATGAGTAGTGTCTTGAGTACAGATGCCGCAGAAATGTGAATAGTCATGTTGTTCATAAATATAGTATAGCGCAGAATTATTCAACCACATTATCCCAGCCCGCTTGGAAGCCTGGATCAGTATAGAGCGTCGTGTTGAGTGATTGCGCCTGTGCACTGACGGAAATACCAGCGGTATCATCAGTACCTGAGAGTGTGGCTGCGCCTATGAGTGTTGGTGGCGTGCCAACTTGTGACAGCGACGGCGTCAAACCAACCTGAAATGCTACTGAACGTGCCGGCGTGCTGTAGCCAACACCAGAGCGAATGAGGCCGGGGCGCCATACCACTTCGTGTGTTGCACTGTCGTAGCGAATATCCTCCGAAGACGGACTCTGTACATTCTCCCATGACATGTACTGCGGCAAAACGGCACGCACGGTCGCCCCCGATACATCGTTGACCGCATTGGCAATACTCCAAATAATTGTGTACGTTGATTTTTGTTCAACCTTTGGCGGTAACGGTCCCATCGTCTCCAACGGTCCAACGGTGCGCACCGCACGCGCAGACAACATAATCTCTGACGAAACGCGCACCGCACGTTGCACCTGTGCGGTAACCTGCTGTGGCGTACCGCTTTCAGACACTGCATTGCCAACAATAGAAACGACTACCGTAATATTCGGATCAATACGACCACCGCCTTGCGCTACCGTCTGTGCATTGAAGGTAAACATCACCGCACCCGTTTCACCCGCAGCAATGACACCTAACTCTGGCGAGTCGCGCTTGTCCCACGTCATGGTGTTATTTGCGGAATTGTAAAATCCTTTGAGTCCGCTGATTGTGCGTTCATTCACTGCATCACCTTCAATACGTGCTGTTACCACCGCATCAGTGATGCGTGATGGTAAATTATTGCGCCATGAAATGTCTACACGTGTCTGTCCACCAGGCGAAATGTTTGCGGTGCCATCGGCTTGCCCATTCACCAAAACGCGTGTTTCAATAAACGGTCGCAAAATAGATACGACATGATCTACCTGCGCAAAGGCGGTACCGAGCTTGGTATCATCGCCCGCCGTCGCCAAACCTGCACGAAAACGAAATACACGATCTTCGTTGTTCTGCGCAGCAATAGTCCCCTTGATAGTAATGGTGCGCTTACCTTCTGGTTCAATATCGCCGAGTGACCACACGCCCTCCGATACCGTTGGAGACGGTGTGCTTTCCTTGAACACAAAGCCGAATGGATATTCTGCAGCAAGTACTACATCTTCAAGCAACACCGAGCTATTAGATACAATAGAAAGCGTAATCGTTGCTTCCTGTCCTGCATTGAATTGTGTTGGCGCACTCACTGACAACGCAAGCGGTGATGCGCCAACCCGAACCACAAACTCTGCTTCTTTCACTAAAATTGCATTAGAACCCGCAATACGATACTCAAGTGTTACATGAATTGCCTGTTCGGTGCCCTCCTCTGCAAAAAGAACGGCGCTTGTTCCGGTGGCAATCTGATTGCCAGCACCAATATCACCTAACGACAACCGTTTACGTGGTATGCTCACTTTGACATCCTCAGAAGAACGCGTACCTTCAGGATATTCAATAATAAGATCTGCAACTTGCAATGCGGTCGCATTCCGGTTTCGTATCTCAATGGCAAGTGGCAAGGTCTCGCCCGATGCAATAATCACTGGACCCGATACCGCAATATCAATTTTACTTGCCGATACTACATTGCGATTGCCTGACAAGAAAAAGAACGCGGAGCCCAGTGCACATACAAAGAACACGAGTGCGCCAATAAAAAACCATTTCACTTTTGAGTGATGTTTTGTGATGTGCTTCATAGTAGGGTGCACCTCATGTTCGTGTGGAAAATCATTTGCAACATCATACTGCGGCTCATGGAAACCAGAACGATGTACGTTCGTCAGTGCCTCATTACCGGGCATATTGATTTTTTTGTTGAGAGATTCAATAGGGCTGTCGCCTCCTCCCAGTGCATCAACCATACGTTGTAGTATAGCAAATAACGTGTACTTAGACGTAGTCAAACTCTCGAAAAACATCACGGAATAAACCGATAACGCGTTTTGCTTCTCGTGCAGTGAGAATAAAGTCAGAGCCACTGTGCGCAATGCGATTGCGTATTTTATGCGCCTCCCATGCGCTCTCCAGCGTTGTGAAATCACTTTTTTCTATTCGTTTTAGTTTTTCACCGAGCGTATCTCCCCCATAGCCCATATTGGTCACTAAATCATCAAGCATGATGTCCGCTTCAATAATGGCAACGCGCCAATCACCAGGGTTATCAGAGGCAACGAGGGCCTCCACACGGTCCCAACGCACGTTCGTGCCTGCTATATCTGTCTGCGTGAGTTTTTTCTCCAACAAGCGCATTTGCATGCGGTGTAGTTTTGTTATCTTTTTCCAGCGAATGAATGAATACACCCCGACTGCGCCGCCGAGTACCGAGAGTATGCCGGAAAGCCACCATAGTACCGAGCGTATACGTGCTACAAAATCCGTTCGTGCACGTGCCAACATATCAGCAAACACCCAACCATCAGGCGCGTTGTCAAAATCAACATGCCAAAACAAATCATCGCCCTCCATTCGTTGTGCAAGCAAAAATCCAATGGCACCCTTTTCCTGTACACCGAGGATACGTTCGCGCAATGCAGACGACCACACATCAGTATTATTTTTTGTGCGCACCAATGCGCCCACAGGTGTGTGTGCATCGACGGTATTTGAAAATACAGATAGTTTGCGCCACGCCCACGCACCGATATCAATCTTGCCACCATCAGCAAAGCGATTCTGGAATGAGGCGAATAGCGCCGATGCAATCATTAGTACAAAAATAATACCGACAATCTCAGCAAGCACTTCGCCGTCGGTTTTAGGACTCTCACCCCCGCTCTTTTTTTTGTCGTCTGCCATATAGCTATGAACCCAAGAACTGTTTGCCTACTGCAAACAGATGTTGCTCCTGCATGTGCGGTGCAATCAATTGCAATCCAAGCGGTAGCTCTGTATCACCATCTGTAATTGTACCTGATGGAACGGAAAGTGCGGGCATGCCAGTGTGATTTGATGAAACAGTAAAGATATCTTCCAAATACATCGCCACAGGATCGGAAACCTTACTGCCAAGCTTGAACGCTGGACCCGCTGTCGTTGGCATTGCAATGACATCGCACGTTGCAAATGCATGTGTAAAATCCTGTGTAATGCCACGACGCACTGCATTGGCACGATTGTAATAGGCATCATAATATCCTGATGATAATACGTAGGTGCCAATCATGATGCGACGGCGCACCTCTGCACCAAACCCCGCTCCGCGTGTTGCAATGTACTCGCTCAGTAGGTCAGCACCCTCTACACGCGCACCATACCGCACGCCATCAAAACGCGCGAGGTTTGCTGACGCCTCCGCAGGCAAAAGCACATAATATGTTGGCACCGAGTATTTCACCAATGGCAGTGCAATATCTACGAGCTCGTAGCCGAGCGCCTCTAATTTTTTTAATGCGGCTTCAAAGTTTTCTCGCACATCATCGCGCAATGTATTTTCTTTGAGAAATGCACGAGGTACACCGATGCGCGTTACCGCAGATGTTTTCTGCGGATAATCCTGTGCATCAACACTTGTTGCATCCATGCTGTCCTTCCCCGCAATAACACCCAATACCATTTCCGCGTCAGTTACCGTTTTGGTAAACGAACCAATCACATCCAACGATGAACCGAGTGCAATCAATCCATGACGCGATACTGATCCATAGGTTGGTTTCAATCCGACAACACCGCAGAGTGCTGCTGGTTGTCTGATGGAGCCACCAGTATCAGAGCCGAGTGACGCGAGGCACATACCCGCGGCAAGCGCCGCGGCAGAACCACCTGATGATCCACCTGGGACGCGCGTTGTATCCAGTGGGTTTTTTGTCGGACCATACACTGATTGCTCAGTGGAACTCCCCATCGCAAACTCATCCATGTTCGTGCGTCCAATCAGCACTGCACCTGCATCTTTCAACCGCATAATCACCGTTGCATCGTACGGCGCAACGTATCCTTTCAAAATCTGTGATGCTGCTGTCACCGTTTTTCCGGCGACGCACATATTATCTTTGACAGCTACGGGAATACCAGTCAGTGCTGTTGCTTGCCCGCGCGCAATCATCTCATCGGCGCGCTGTGCTTGCTCATGCGCATCATCATACACTTCAATAAATGCATTGATGTCGTTGTTGCGCGCGCGGATATTTGCCAAACACGCATCAAGCAATGCCACCGCGGTGTATTCTTTGGCGTCTAGTTGCGTGCGCGCCTCCGCTATCGTCAATGTCTGTACATCAATCATAAAATATTTTTCACGCGTATATGGTTGCCATCGCGATCAGGTGCGTTCTCCAAAAGTGCATCAGTAAATGTGCCGCCTTCGTGCGGGCTACCGTCAGGGCGCATCACGTTGTAGGGCGTGCCGACAACGGCATGGGCGTCCGTCTCTATCGGCGCACTTTTGAGCTCATCGACAAAAGATAAAATAGTACCCAAATCATTCGTCAACGCCTCTTTTTCGGCGGTTGAAAGCTCAATACGGGCCAAATCAGCAAGTTTTTGTACGTCATCTCCTGAAATCATAGTGCTATTGTAACATCTTTTTAAACGCTACTTCAGAGAGCACCGCCACTTCCAGACGCTGTGCATCTGCAAGCTTTGTCCCCGCCTCTTCCCCCGCAAGTACGTAGTTCGTCTTTTTAGATACCGCACTTGAGATGGTGCCACCATGCGCACGAATGAGCTCTTTTGCTTCGTCGCGCGAAAGTGTTGGTAGTGTGCCCGTCAGTACAAAGACCATGCCCGAAAGCTTGGTGGAGCCTTTCATGTGCTGTGCGGGTGCTTGTATACGTACATGCTCGCGTAATTTTGCAATCAATTTTTTATTTTCTGGTGTATGAAACCATGTATGCAAAGAGTGCGCCACTTTCTCTCCAATACCCTGTATTGCCACAAGCGCTTCTATTGACGCATCTCGCACAGCATCAAGTGTGCCGAAGTGCGTTGCAATGTCGCGCGCCGTTTCTTCGCCAACGTGCGGAATAGATAACCCTATAAGAAAACGTGCAAGTGTCACGTCTTTTGCTTTTTCAATGGCAAATAACAAATTATCAACTGACTTTTCTGCAAAACGCGGCAACGACAACAAATCACCTTTTGTCAGTGTAAATATATCTCCTACATCAGACACGAGACCCGCATCTAAAAATACCTTCACTTGCTCTTTACCTAACCCATCAATGGCAAATGCATGCTTGCTGACAAAATGCTGAAAATGTCGCTCCAGTTGTGGTCGTGAACCCACATATTTGCAACGCCATGCTGCTTCCCCCGGTACACGCTCGACGGATCCATCGCCACCGCACAATGCTACCTTTTTTGGAAACGACCACGCTTTTTCTTTTCCAGTACGCATATTCGCAAGCACCGATACAATTTCCGGAATGACATCGCCTGCACGCTGTAACACCACGGTGTCGCCAATGCGGATATCACGCTGACGAATAAAATCTTCATTGTGCAGTGTCGCACGAGATACGACCGCGCCACCAACAGACACTGGTCGCAAATGCGCAACAGGTGTCAGCACGCCCGTTCTCCCAACTTGCAACGCAATATCTTCAACGACTGTCGTAACCTGATGCGCAGGAAACTTATACGCAATACCCCACCGCGGTGATTTGGCGGTGTAGCCGAGCACGTGCTGGTGTGCACGACTGTTGACCTTCACTACCACGCCATCAACGTGATATGCCAAATCACCGCGCGCAGATAGTTGTGTGTGGTAAAAACGCTCCACATCCTCAATATTCTGACACACCTGATACTGCGTATTCACATGAAATCCAAGTCCCTTCAGTATTTTTAATTCTTCTTCTTGCGTTTGTGGTTC
Source organism: uncultured Candidatus Saccharibacteria bacterium (assembly GCA_964520295.1). GTDB lineage: Bacteria > Patescibacteriota > Minisyncoccia > Phycocordibacterales > EsbW-18 > EsbW-18. The sequence goes on along the minus strand of CAZFMQ010000001.1, from coordinate 81,469 downwards.
CGGCAAAGAGCTTGTATCAATGTCGTATACAAAGGTATCAAGATTACGCGACGCAGTTACGGACGCATCCAGCTGACGCAAAGACCCTGCAGCTGCGTTACGCGTATTGGCAAATGGTTGCTCATCATTACGAACACGCTCTGCATTAATGCGATGTAGTTCTTCTTCAGAAAGCCATACTTCTCCCACGGCAATGAGGTCTATCGGCTGTGGTAATTTTTTTGGAATACTTTTGATGGTGTTGATAGCATGTGTAATATTTTCACCCACGGAGCCATCACCACGTGTAGCGCCCTGCACCAACACACCTTTCTTGTACGACAAAATAGTTTTAAGTCCATCTATTTTCAACTCCACACAGTAGGTTGGGTTTTCATACACATCTGCCTTCTCCAACATGCGCACAATGCGCTCTTCCCACTGCTGCAATTCTTCAAAAGAAAATGCATTATCGAACGAATACTGTTGTGTTTCGTGCCGTACTTTTACAAATGCATCAGACGGCGCGCCACCCACAATTTCTGTCGGCGAACCGGCTCGTTTCAATTCGGGGTACTGCCCCTCTATCTCTGCCAGCTCTCGCACCAGCGCATCATACGCCTCGTCAGATATTTCGGGGGCATCTAATTCGTGGTACAGGCGCGCATGACGGCGCGCTTCCTGTAAGAGTTTTTGGTATCGTTTTGTAACGTTCTGAGGCGCCATACACGCCCCATTGTACCGCACTTAGTACTGCGCCTTAATAGCACGCTCAACGCGGCGCGGGCTGTCCAGATTGCATGTATTGTAACCGCGCGCCGTAATTGTAGAGGAACCGGCACTATCTTTATATACTTCAACAAGTGCACACGTATTGTCCTCAAATAACATATCAAACGTTGTCTGATATGCATCAAGCAATCCAACAGATAAATCTTCTACCTCCCAACCAAGTTTGTTATCTAGAGAACCCGCATCGGTCTCCCACCAACCTGTTTCTGGGTCATTGATATCTGCTCCCGCACACAAGAGTGGTGTCGTGTCCTGTGCAACCGGCGGCACAAAGCCCGCCAAAATATCACCCTGACGAATCGCTTCTATCTCAACTGACGTTAGCGCTCTATCATACACACGTACTTCGTCTATCACACCAAAAAAGAGGTTGTCAGTACCGCCAAAGGAACTACCAATATGCACGCCGTACGTATCGTCAGTATCAATGGAACCGCCTGTACCTGACGGGCTTTCAGTAGTATCAACATACGCGGTGACATTTCCTAAATCATCTCCATCCTGCACAACGGCAATAAAGTGATAATCATTATCAGTGGGGATAGATGCTTTCGTATTGAATGCGGTGCTGTCATCAATTTCAACATACACGGTATTGCTCTCATACAGCGCGATAGTAAATCGCTCTCCCGATCCTGTACCGCCCCACGTAATCAGTGTATCTGTTGATGGACCCCCTTCTGAATCGGTCGGCGTCACGTTGGCAAGATCCAATTTCACCCACATCGTCACCGTACGCGCATCACCTCCAAGCACCGGGCCACGCGATGTGCGCACGTACCCTTCAACGTTATCAAACTCCAACGCTTCTCCGTTATAGCCAGATACCCACGCGCCACTACCCATATCAATCAGTGTACCGTGATGACCGCGACCACTGGAGTCAGCAGTAACTTCAATATCTTCTTCTGGAAAATTGGCATGATCTTCAAATCGCCAAAAACCAGCAATACCCTCTGCCAAACTGTCACCGTAGTAGCCAAAGGAACGTGTGGTGTTGTCCCAGTACAGCGCACACTCAAGCGCAGAGTCGGCGGCATAAAACGCAACGTTTGAATCACGCGCACCTGACGAGAGTGTGAATTCTTTGAAAGAGATGTTGAGCACCGCAAGAGCGATGGCAAGCAAGAGCGACGCCATCAACACGGCATAAAAGAGAGTGAAACCGCTCTTTAGGGAACGGAAAACAGTTATTAGGGAACAGAAAATTCCTTTTTTTATTTTTGTGTTTTGTGTTGTATCTGTGTGCATATGTGTCTTTTTTTCTCTGTTCCCTGTGAACTAGTCCCTGTCCCCTACTCTTATTGCCAATTCTGCAGTGTTTCTGTCAACGTGTGTTGGCGATTCAACATGCCATCCTGCCACGAAATCGTAACCGAAACTAAAGCTTCTTTTTCAGGTGACGTCTCTTGTACAGAAATCCAGCGTGTAAACTTCGTTTGTAGCCACTCATCAGTGCTACCATCGCCATATCCGTATTGCCCCGTATTTTCTTTCATCAAAATAGGGCACTCTTCACCAACGGTGCATGGCGCGATGGTATCCGTCCAAATATCTATAGTGCACCCGTCACCCTTACACAACTCAAGACCTGTCAGCCACGTGCTTCCCGCCAATACATTGTTGTCACGTCGATAGCGAATATACTCAATGCCTTCTTGTGCAAGATAGTTTGCGTTTATCTGGTCACGCGCAATGCGCGCTGCACGGAGACCTTGTGATGATAAATACATTGGTCCTACTACCGCCATCACCAACACAGTAATTGCCACAAGTGTTTCCACGAAGGTAAAACCTCTCTGGTATGTCTGCGTATGCTGTTGTGTATAACCTGTGTGCATATGCGTTGTATTACCCTCGTTCAAGAAAACGTTGCACGATAAACGTTTGTACATCAAACGGCACACGTGAACGCTCATTGGTGCCCGCAACACCTCGTATCACAATCTTTACACTTGGTTGTGCACCACCACCCATATAAAATCCCATAAAACTCACATCTACTTCAGGCGCAGTTACAGGCGCATTCTCGGTCTGTGGTTTTGCACACGAACCTTTACCTGGATCCACCGAACGCACAATAGTGCTTCCGTTGCTTGTTTCATTCTTTACCAGCGCATACGTTACGTCACACCCATCTTTGTCCACAAACGCAAAATCTGTTTCAGATAATGCTTGATATTCACCTCCTGTGCGAATATCACGCGTCATGCTTTCAAGGGCGAAGTGCACATTGTTCATTACCACTTTTGTTGACTGCACGCGACGATTTGCATCCATCACGGCCACCAATGCCGCCACCGCAACCAACATCACCACCGTAAACAAAAATACTGCAACAATCATTTCCACCAAGGTAAAACCTTTTTGTAGATGCATATTTTTTTGGGTCTGTGTGCTCATCATTGTTTGTATGCTTACAACTCATCTTCACCAAAACGCTCCACACCCACCTGCCCTGTTTGACGCACAATAATGAAACGCTGTCCGCCACGCGGCGACACCAACTCAATACCTACTGCAACAACCGCACCCGCAGAACCACCTGATTCTGTGATGATTGCTTCCGGATTAGGACGGCGAAAAACAATCGCAACTTCATCAGTCATGTCATCACACGACGGATCAATACTTGCGAACAAACAGATACGTCCGATACTGTAACCACGCCCCAACTGATAGCGCTCAATAAGCTCATTCTCATCAAATGCGTCATCGCCATCGGTATCAATAAAAAATGCGTACGAGGTTGTTGCTTCATCAAATGCAATACCGTATGCGTTATCAAAACTGCCTGCTTGGCCACGTACATTGATACCGTAGCTTTGTGCGTGACGCACCGAGAGTGCCACATCGTACGCCGCCGCCTGCAAAAGCGACTCATCATCAAACTTGCTGTTACGTGCAAGTAACACACCGGAAATCATTGCAAAAATAGCGACTGTAACGAGCATCTCTACAATTGTAAAACCGCGAGATGTTGTATGCGTACCTCTATGCATTTTTGTTGGTGTGTGCATCACAATATGTTAGAACAAAAGCCACGCGAGAATGTCATAGTCAAAAAAGAAAACGAGTGCCGTACCAAGTATGAGAAACGGAGCAAAAGGCACTTCACTCTTCATTGTAAAGCGTCCGTGCGCACCGGACAACGCGGAATGTGGAGTGCGTAGACGCTCCCAGAGCATAATGCCCACTGAAATACACGCACCCGTCCAGAACGAAAGTATGAGCGCCGAAAACGCGGGCACCAATCCGAGCAACCAGCCAATACCAAGTGCTAACTTTGCATCACCAAATCCCATCCACGCGCCACGAGAGATGAGCCATAAGAGTGCAAACGGTGCCGCACAGAGTGGGCCAGCGAGTAATCCCCACAGTGTTGCATCGCCTCGCAAGAAAATGGTAAGTAGTGAAAGTGCACAGAAAGCATACACAAATGCGTCTGGAATAATTTTGTGATGTATATCGTAGACAAGCATGACGACGAGTAACGACCATATCGTTGCGTACAGCATGAAAAATAGTACTGAAGGTGCGAAGAGATACCACACTGCGACAAACAACGCACCGGTGAGCAATTCAACGAGCGGATATTGCCATGAGAGTTTTGACTGGCAACTGCGACAACGACCACGCTGTATAAGAAATGAAACAATGGGAAGTAACTCAAACCAGCGTAATTGCGCTCCGCACACACTACACCCAGAACGACCCCCTATTCCTCGACCTGTATTGAATCGCAGAATCACCACATTGAGAAAACTGCCGACAATTGCACCAAACGCGAACACAAAGATAAGTGTCATACCTGCACAGTATAACAAAAGACCGCTTTGAAGCGGTCTTTTGTGTCGGAAAACTGTAGGATCTATTACGGCTCAATACAGTATAGAGTAGTAGAAGCACCACCAAGTACTGGGTTGTTTGCATTTTCCAGTGTTGCACAGAGCGTGTATGAGATACTGCTTGATGCATTGTAAGTGTACTGAGGATGAGGTGCATCCAATGGATCTTCAGGCATTGAACCAATGTATGTAGGCACAAGGTAGTCTGGGTCATCAAGACCTGCATAGTCTACTGATGGATACTGACCTGCGCTTGAGTCAGCATACAATTCAAGTGCGAGTTTCACCTGACCAAGGTCTGAAATACGACGTGCATCACGTGCCTTCTGTCGTGCGCTGTTAAGAGATGCGAGAACCACTGACGAGAGGATTCCGATGATTGCAATAACCACCAGAAGCTCAATGAGGGTAAAACCCTTTGTAAGTTTCTTCATAGCTAGAGTAAAATCTAATAAATATAATGTTGCTTTGGATAAGCTCCTCTATTATAGGCGCTTTTTAGAGCCCCGAAAAGACCCCTGTGGATAACAAAAAATTAGAGAACAGATATCAGACCACAGAGGACAGAAAAGACAACCCTATTCTTTGCATTTCCTGTCGTCTATCGTCTATTCTCCGTGGTCTATTTTACTGGATTCCCGCTGAAATGTTGTAGATAGGAATGAGCACCGATGCCAGCAAGACACCCACACCAAGACCAAGTACCACAATCATGGCTGGTTCAATAAGGTCAACGAGAGTGTCAACGGCATTTTTCACCTCTCGTTCATAGAAATGCGCGAGCGTTTCAAGAATACTTGCGAGCTCTCCTGTTTCTTCACCAATACGAATCATTTGCGTCATGATGGACGGAATGTATGGATTACCAGAAAGCGAATCGGCAACCGATGAGCCACCGCGCACCTCCTCCATCGCTTTGCGCAATACCTGCTCGTACAGTACATTACCCACCACGTCTGCAGAAATTTCCAATCCACGTACCATCGGAATACCTGCTGAAAGCATGGTATTCATGTTGTCGGCAATACGAGAAAGATAGAGTTTTTTGTAGAGCGTTCCTATATACGGCAACGAAATTTTCAAACGTGACATTACCAATCCACCCGATGCTGTCTGCAAGTAGCGCCACATCCACAGCACACCAACCACCAACAAAATGAGAATGAATATACCGTAATCCGTCAGTGCGGTGGACATACCGATAACCACTTTCGTGTACGTTGGAATATCTTGACCTGAATCAGCAAGAATTGATGAGAGTTTCGGAATCACCACCGTCAACATGAGCACCATCACCGAAATAAATACTGAAATAACGAACGCAGGATAAATGAGTGCGTTACGCGCCTTGCTGGACACTTCATAGGTACGGTCAAGATAATCTGCAAGATACAAAAATGTTTGATCCAATTTTCCTGACTCCTCACCCGCCTTCACCATGTTCACGTAAAACGGAGAGAATACTTTCGGGTGTTTCTCAAGTGCTTTGGCAATGGCAGAACCTGCCTGCAAATCATTTGCCACTTCAATAAGTGCGGTTCGCATTGCCGGCTTCTCGGACTCTTCGGCGAGCAAACGGAACACACGCAACGCCGAGACCTGCGCCTCAAAGAGTGTTGCAATCTGGCGAGACAAAATAACGAGGTCTTTGTTAGAAACACGATCAAAAAATGAAATGGAGCCGAGACCTTTTTTCTCTGCCACCGGTCGCAATGATGAAATCACCAATCCGCGCGTCTGCAGTGAACGAATAGCAACATCGTCATTGAGTGCATCAATGGTGCCTCGTTTCTCGCTTCCGTCTTGATCAATGGCTGTGTACGAAAATAACATACGCTTATTTGAAATACAGATAGATGAGCCCACCGACAATCAAAATACTAAGGTACGGCAAGCTTCCAGCACCACCAAGTCCAACGACTGCCAGCAGTACTACGAGCGCTCCTCCGATGTACAGTAGTGTCTTCATATTAGATAAGTCGCTCCAGCACTGCTGGGTTCAGCGAGTGCATACGCGCCGTTTCTACAGAAATCTCGCCACGGCGCACTAAATCTGCCAAACTGCGGTTCATATCAATCATGCCGTACTCCGATCCTGTTTCAATAACCGTATCAATTTCATGCGTGCGCCCTTCGCGAATAAGGTTCGCCACCGCTTTGTTGTTGATGAGCAATTCGTATGCAGGAATCAAACCACCTGACACGCGCTGTACCAAACGTTGTGAGAATACGCCGATTAGTGACGATGATAACTGCAGGCGAATCTGGTTTTGTTGCTCTGGCGGAAATGAGTCAATGATACGATCCATTGTTTGTGATGCATTGTTCGTGTGTAGTGTGGAAAGCACAAGGTGTCCTGTTTCAGCCGCGGTCACTGCAGTGCCGATAGTATCTCCCCCGCGCATCTCTCCAATCATCGCCACGTCTACATCCTGACGGAACATTTGTTTCAACGCGATAGCAAAGTTATCAGTATCAATACGCACTTCGCGCTGATTGATCATAGACTTCTTCGGATCAAAAATGTATTCAATCGGATCTTCAATCGTGACGATGTGATCTGCGCGCTCGGAGTTGATAACGTCAATCATCGCCGCGAGCGTTGTGGACTTACCATGCCCCACCGGACCCACCACGAGGAAGAATCCTTGCTCGCGGCGAGCAAAATCGGCCAAAATAGTCGGCAACTGCAGTTCTTCAATAGTGCGGATTTGGCGCGGAATAAAACGCAGTACCACGTCCATGTTGCCGCGCGAATACGAGCAGTTGCCACGAAAACGCGCTGCATCATTATTAAAGCTATATGAAAAATCCACCTCCTTTTCTTTGAGGAAAATTTCACGCGCATCCGGACGCACTAAAATTTTTACAAAGGACTCCAAATCACCTGCTGAGAGAATATCTTTTTTGACCAATGGAATAAGATTGCCCGACACACGCAGTGTTGGATGATACCCAACCGACAAGTGAATATCAGACGCACCCTCTTTGACTGTTATATCAAGAAGTTCGTGAAGCGCTTCTTCGTAATTTTGTGTAGCTAAACTCATAGTATTATTCTAGCACAGTCTCTTCTGTGGATTGTTTTGCACGAATACGTTTTGCTAATCCTCCACCCTTCTCTGTTGCAGTTGCTTCTTCATTCGCTGCAATTTCTGCGTCTTCTTCATCGCCGGAGTCGTACAGACCACCGAGTGTATTGATTTCGCTGAATGGTACTAATCCTTGCATGCTCTTTATCATCGCATCTTCACGCATCGTAATCATGCCTTGCTTACGTGCCACCTCCACCAATTTTGGTTCTACCGGATCGGTGAGCACCACGCGCTCTAGCTCTTTCGTCATTTCTACAACTTCAAAGACCGCCATACGTCCGCGCGTACCATTTGGACAATCTGCAGTCGGTGCGGCTTCATAAAATGCTTTCACATCAGGAATCTCATGCCTGAACTCTTTCGGCAAATCAGCAAATTGCGCGTCAAACATTTCTTTATAACTTCCCTCAATGGGAATTTCTTTGCCCGCGCCGTCACAGAGACGGCGCACGAGACGTTGTGCCATCGTCAAAATAAGCGTCGGACCAATCAAGAACGGATCAACACCCATATCAATCAAACGCGGAATAACACCCGCAGCGTTGTTCGTGTGAATAGTGGAGAGCACGAGGTGACCAGTAAGCGCCGCTTGAATAGCAAGCTGTGCCGTTTCTTTATCGCGAATCTCACCAACCATGATGATGTCGGGGTCTTGGCGGAGTGTGGTGCGCAATCCTGATGCAAAGGTGAAGCCAATTTCAGGACGTACCTGCGCTTGGTTCATGCCGGGAATGCTGTACTCAACAGGGTCTTCAAGCGACAGCACGTTTTTTGTTTCTCTATCAACTTCCTGCAACATGGAGTACAGCGTTGTTGATTTACCAGAACCAGTCGGACCTGAGATGAGAATCATACCGTACGGACGCTTGATGGCTTCGCGGATAGTGCGCAACTGTCTGTCTGAAAAACCAATTTTATCCAAAGGAACCACGCCACGTTCTGCATCCAAAATACGCAACACCACTTTTTCTCCATAATATGCAGGGAACGTTGATACACGGAAATCAATTTTGTGTCCACTAATGCGTGCTGAAAATCGGTTGTCTTGCGGTTTGCGCTTCTCATCAAGCTTCATGTTAGAAAGAATCTTGATACGTGCGACCACTGCGGCATGTACGTTGATAGGCAATGTAAGGTTTGTGTTGAGCTCACCATCCACACGGAAGCGCACGCGCACATCATTTGCCGTTGGTTCAATGTGAATGTCGGATGCTCCTGCTTCTAGCGCGTGCTTGAGAATAGTGGCAACGATTTTCGTAACTGGCGCATCTTCCATGATTTGCTCTTCTTGATCGCCAGCACCTGAACGTGCTTTTTTGAGTTTTGCTGCAAGTTCTGCTTCTTCGTTGGTCAAATCCTCTTCCAAGTCCGTGAGCGCTTTGGTTACCTCCCCCGTCAAACCCTGATACTGCTTGAGAATCTCATCAAAATCATTCTGCGATATCAAAAACAACTTAAACGGCATGTCCGTTTTTGTTGCAATAAACTGAAGTGCATCGCGCGCCTCCATGTTGTCTGGATCTACCACGCCAACCTCAAGTGCGCCATCAACAACCGCGAGCGGTACAAACTCATAGTGGCGCGCGCTGTCCTCAGGAATGTAGCGCAAAGTATCAAATGGAATAGGACCTGTGATGGCGCGCGTCGGTAATTTATAGTGCACCCCCTTCGCCTGCAAAATATCTGCAGGCGCAACACCACGATTGCGCAATACTTCTTCAATACTGCGCCCCGTACTTTTTGCTTCCCCTTCCAATGCGGGAATGGCATCGCTGGAAATGACGCCCTTTTGTGCAAGTTCTTCTAAAAACGACATATGAACATGTGGTGCGCGCTAAAAACCGGCACCAATATTACCAACATCTTCATTTTGTACCACCGGCGCTACACCCTCGCTGCCAATTGGTGCAAATGGGTTAGGACGAGAAATCGGTTCCGGAATGAGCACCACAGAAAAGTCAGAAAGTGAGAGGAATACAGGATCACTGTACAAGCTGCGATCCAAATCAATGGTGCGCAACTGCGAAAGCAGTGTGATAAGTTCGTTATCCTGCGTTGAGAGTGCAGATGTGCGAGAGCTTGTAGAGAGCACCGGCTCTGCATCTTTTTTCAAAAACACCGTGTACACGACGAACAGTAGTACAATCGCGCCGGCAATCAGTATGATTTTTTTATATTTTTGAAACATAATCGTTAGCGAAGCCAATACGTTTGTGCAGTTACCGAATACGTCGTACGGTTCGTTTCATCTGGCTGGCCAAATGAAATGGTCTGCACATCTAGTAAGCGTAAACTCTTTTCTGCATCAGCAAGAAATGCCTTGAATTGATCGTACGTCGTGATGACATTGAATGAAAGGCGCATAGTGCCGTACGGACGACTATCAGGCGCTTCTTTTGTTTGCGTGCCCTCCGTACCAGTAATGCCGATGTTCAACAGCGTTAGGTTGTGGCGGTCTGCGATATTATCTACATCAATAATGAGGCGCACGGTGTCCACAGAATCAGGTAAGAGCGTGTTGAGTTTACGAAGTTCTTCGTCAGTAAATGAATTGTACTGCACGGTGAGTGTATCGCGGAGCTGTGTAAGTTCTTTCGCCTTATTGAGTGCCTCATCCAATTGCGCAACTTTGTCGCGCACTGGTTTGGTGCTTTGATATTTTGGATTGGTCAATCCAAAAAATAACGCGATTGCCAGTACTGTGAAGATGATACCTGTGATAAAACGCATATATATTTAGAATGTTTGGGGATTCTCAACTGCTTCGGGTGTTTCGGGTGCTTGTACTGCTTGTGCTTCTTCCGGAGCTGGCAACGACTGTTCCTGCGGTACAGTCGCAACTGGTTGCACTGGCACGTCCATCACTGCTGTTCCCCGCTTCGTTACACTTTCAGGATACGAAATAATTTTTGGATTGACCGTCGTTATAACTGAAAATGTTACGTTACCGACATTGTTGAGGGCAAATGATGAAAAGACAGTACCGGTGAAGTTTGCGTTACGAGCAAATTCGTCTGCCTGCAATGCCACCGATGTAAACGACAGACCTTCCCCTTGCATCGTTACTTGAATACCCTTTTCAGTCGTACTGAATGAGAATGAAGTGAAACGCACCGTTTGCAGTGTCAGCGCTTGCAACAAATTGAATATTTCTGATGTGGCAATGTGCTGTGTCAGCAGATTTTCTGATACGGAGATTTTTGTACTCAAGCGTGACATGTCACGAATCACCTCTGGTGCAAATGCATCGCGCTGTTGTTGCAACTGTGCTTCTTTGCGCGTAATGGCATTGTTGAGATATATATCGTAGGCAAATACACCACCTGCCAATGCCACCGACACAACCAATGAGAGAATGCCGATGAATGATGCGATACCTGCACCTGAAAAACCGCCCTGTGGTGCTTGTGTCTCCACGGCTTTCTTCGGAATGAATGATGTCTGAAATTGCTCCGCCATGAGCGTTATATGTCTTTAGTATAGAACAGGTTGCACATCAAAACGAATACGATGTGTGCATATCTTTGTTGTGCGGGGCGGAGCCCCTTCGTGTTACGCGGATTCTTCAAGTTTGCGTAACGCAACGCCTATTGCCACATCAAACTCAGGTCCTACTTGTTTGAGTACATCACCAAGAAACGCTGGGGCCTCAACTTTCATGAATGGATTGGCAACTGATACATCTACTTGCAACGTTTCGTGCACGCGATCCACAATACCCGGAATGATGATGCCACCGCCCGTTAAAATCACGCGACTAATGTTGCGCGAATACTTGCGCTGATACGCCAGCATCACACGCTGTACCTCACCTAATATCGCATCAACGACAAGTGAGGAAATTTGCCCTACATCGGCACCTACTCCCTGCAACAGCACACCGTATGTTTTTTTCATTTCTTCTGCTTGTTGTTGCGACACGCCAAGTCCCTTCGTCAGTGCCAGGGTGATTTCTTGCGAACCACGATTGACGATGTGCGATTCGCGCAATACTTTGCGATCAACAATGTACACCTTCGTCGTACCCGCACCGAGGCCGATAACCATCGTCGGTGCTAACTCCTCTTCCATCGTTGTGCGAATCGTAGAGAACACTTCTATTTCAAAGAATGATGCTTGCAAACCCGCCTTGTGTACCATCTGCGTATAGCGATCAATAGTCTCTTTATGAATAGCGACCGTTAGCACTTCTACTTTTTTATTTTTTTCCTCTTCTCGTTCTTTCTCAACTTCCTCACGCGTTTGCGCCTCAATGCGCGGTACGACACGCCAATCCACCATGACTTCATTGATAGACACCGGCACGTACTTGCGCAACTCCAACGGCACCATTTCTTTTAGTTTTGCCTCGCCCACATTCGGCATTGAAATCACATTGATGAGCGATGATGAAAGCGGAATAGCAATACCACACGCCGTCGTTGATGTTTTTGCTTCCTTGAGAAGGTCAATGAGTGCTTCACCAATTTTATCCGGTGATAAACTCGTTACCTTGCCCGGTTCTACACCCGCGTAAGGTCCGAGTGCAAGCGCACCGTATGTTTCAAGTACTGCGCGACCTTTCACGCGCCCCAACTGCACCACTTTTATAGTGGATGATGATACGTCAATACCAAGAACGCTTTTTGGTTTTGGCTTTGTAAGATCACCGACAACTTTTTTGAGTGTATCTAATAATTCAGACATGCACTTTAGAACTATTTTATGCCCTGTAGTATACCATTTTATACACGCCCCGCAGACACTATGCATAGCATACGCGCCATATTTCACGCTCTCATTGATTTCTTTTTTCCGTTGACGTCGGAAGAAAGGCGGGTGGCCGCAATGACCGCCACGGACTTTATGCAGTGCGCCGCCCGCAGACATGCGCACGTTGTGCGAAAAAAGCCCTATACGCTATCTCCTTTTGTGTATCGCGATGCACTCGTGCGCACGGCAATCCACGTTGGTAAATATCGTGGTAAAAAATCGGTCTGTCATATGTTGGGCGCAGTCATGTGGGATATATACGGAGAGGATGTGGCAGTCCATACGCTCATGTGTGGTATGCCGTGGTTCGTAGTCCCCGTACCTATGTCTCCACGAAAAAAACGCAAACGTGGTTACAATCATGCAGGTGAGATTGCGCACAGTTTTGTGTCCCATGCTTCTGCAGACGTCTGTATGTACGCGCCACACTGCGTCGGACGAGTAACACATCGAGAAAGTCAAACACTGACGCGTTCACGTTCTGAGCGACAAAAAAATGCGCATAACGTCTTCGTTGTTACTGACACGGAGGCGGTGCGCGATAAAAACATACTCGTCATTGATGATGTAACGACAAGTGGCGCGACAATGTCGGATATGGCGCGCGCCCTGCGTGCCGCGGGCGCGCGCCGCATTCTTTGCATTGCGGTGGCGCACTGAAGTCATGAGGCACGAGACACTGAGCGCCCGAAGCGCTTGTAGCGCTTCGGGCGCTAAAAACAAGAGTCCGAATCCCAACAAGTCGGAATTCGGACTCTTTTCCTTGCCTTCACTCTGCCCCCTACTGTTGTCCCTGCATTTGTTGCATCTGTTGCATCATGTCGGACATATCCTGGAAGTCCACAGATGTTGGAGGTGCGAATACTGACGCATCCGCTGACCAGTTTTTACAATCAAAATCAACTGACTGCGTGTACGCATCCGCCTTATTTCCCGCTGATGCATCTGCTGATGTATCTGCAGATGCATTTTCTACATCTGACAAACGCATCTTCACACCAAACGCCATCGCATCAGACCATGAGTACATGTACTCACTGTCAGTGATTGAGTGCATGGTCATCGCACCCTCACTTGAAGTAAATGTGACATCACTGCGTGATGAACCACCTGCAGTGTACACAACACCTTCCATATCACCATCTGGAGTTGTAATAGTGTAGGTACAGGTGCGATTACCACCAAGCGCAATCAATTCTTTCAATGATCCTTGAATGGTGTCACCTGAACCGCCCATGTCTACACTTGAGCCGCCATTGCGACCAAACAATGCCCAACCTCCGAGGAGCAAGACACCGATGATGAGCGCAATACCCCACTTTGCACCACCTGCTGGTGCAGATGATGACATTGATTCTTCTGTCATAAAAAAAAATTACAACTAACTACTCTTACTAATGATGACCTCTAGTATACCTCTGCCTAGTGCCAAATACTAACCACGGGCGGTTTTGAGCGCCTGCGCCCACCAAATCAGCTGGGAAATCATACCGTCTGCCGCTTTCTGCATGCTCGCGAATAGCTCCTGTGCATCTGCCTGCCCCATAAGTACAGGAAAATACTGCGCGCCAGGCATGTGCACCGCGTTGCGAATCGGCGCCATCTGTAGCTCAATGGCAATGAGGCGCAAGTGCTCTACAGCGCGCGCACCGCCCACCGAACCATAACTCACAAATGCAACAGGTTTGTTTTGCCATTCTTGAAAAACCCAATCCATCGCATTCTTCAGAACGCCTGAAGTGCTGTGATTATATTCCGGCGTCACAATGACGAAGGCATCGCCTTCTGCAATCTTTTGTGTGAACCGCGCCACCGCTTCGTGCGTATACGGTTGTGTTTTTGATGATGGTGTTTGTACTTCGTTGAAAAACGGCATGTCGTAGTCACGCAAATCAATGACCTCCACCGTTACATCATTTTGGTTTGCTAATGCTCCCGCAATCCACTGTGCTGCTCTGTCGGCAAAACGCCCTTCACGAACACTACCCGCAATCACTTTTATATTGAGTGCCATACATTGTGTATAGTTATGAATAATGAAGTGAGTTCATACTAACAGAAAAGCACCCGAAGTGCTCTTGGCACTTCGGGTGCTTTGTTCCCCACTACTGCTTCACGAAATGCATATTACCCGAATCAAATTTTATATTGAGCACCAGGTTGCCTTCTGCATCAAAAACGTACGTTGCCACATCCATAAGTGCACGCGTAAAGACACTTTCCTGTGAACCCTCGCAATACATCATCGTGCTTGCTAGCTGACCGAAGCTCAAAGATGAGCCATCTACCGTTACGCTTCCCATATAATTGTTACAATCCGTGGTACCCGACACTCGTCCATCTTGCGCAAACGTCAAGGTAAACGCTCCCGCCTCCGTAGGCACCACCTCTGAATCATCATTCATCTCTGTTTTCTGCCACTCCCATGTACCAACCAACTCTGCAGGTGTTGCTACAGTTGCTGACGGCTCTTCTGGCGTCTCTACATCTTCTTGTACGTCACCTTGAAAGACGGTCTCGTCATCTTTTGTAATAGTTACCTCACCTTGATGTTCCCAAAACACAATGCTCTCGTCTTCGTTCGCATATCGTGCGCCACTTGCTGATACCGCCTGTGGCAGTGTTATCTCGCCCGTTGCTTCATGTGTGAACGTAACGGTGTGTGCTTCGTTATCAAACGATGCATCAACGTGTGTAGTGCCGTCAGAAAATGTTGCCGCAGTAGATGCCGGCGTAGGTGTTTCTATGGTTGGCGCCAAAAACTTAATACCCAACAATGCGACAACAAGAATAGACAACGTAATAAGAAATCGTTTCATAGTATGAGATGGTTATGCGCGCATCGCGCGCTTGATACATAATAAACATCGGTTTCTTATTACAGTATACCACGCGCATTACTGCACGCCTGAAATCAAAAAACGCTTCTCTGGTGAGGTGCTTCCCGACGTCAGAATAACGCACGATACAGGCACGTGATAATGCTGTGCCACCAATTCGGCCACACGCTTGTTTGCTTTTCCTTTTTCTGGTGCCGTCGTCACGCGTACTTTCAAAGTGTGTTGCCCTATCTCCTCAACACTCTCTGTTTTGGCGCCCGCCCGCACTTTGACCTGCACAATGATATCTGCCATACACGTCATTGTACGCCTGTCTAAAAATGAAGTACACTCAATGCTGTATGAAAAAAACAAAAATACTTTTTTGGGTTACCACTACCTTTATCTTTTTATTTGAAGGTGTCGTGCCCGCACTCACCTCGCACACCGAATTGGCGCGCGAAGGTATTCGCGCGCTCGGCTACCCTGATTACTTCGGCACGTTGCTGACCATCTGCAAGGTGCTTGGTGCACTCATTTTGATTATTCCTGCCATTCCGGCACGCATCAAGGAATGGGCATACGTTGGATTTGGTTTTGACTTCATGTTCGCATTTGCAAGTTTGGCAATTGTCTATGGCATGTCCTCAATGCTCATTTTGCCTGCAGTGTGCATGATAGTACTCATACTTTCGTATCGCGCGTATCACAAACTAAACGCAACCGTTACGTTGCAGTAGCTTCACGATAAGACGCGATATTCTGTCGCATTTAAATATGTGCACCTGAGTACTCGGGTCTACCGATAACAGGTTTTTAGTGCGGGCTACGTGGGTTAAGTACCCACACGTTCAAGCCTTGTAAGGGTATTTTAGCACATTTTGAGTATGCGAATTTAGGTACTCGGGTCGGGGTGCTATTTCTTTGGAAGCCAGTTGTTTAAATCGCTTGCCTTGATATCTGGCTTCTTCAGATTGAGTAAGGCTTTCCTAACCTCAACTATTACCTCATTGGTTGGAACAGCATCTTCTTTGTTTGCTAACCGAGGGATTAGTACATCAAGGATTTTTTTATCCAAGCGAAGAACGGTTTTCCAGTACATTGATTGCAATCTCCAACGAGCCTCATTCTCGCTTACATTGCTGATGTAACCTGACCTGATCCATTCTGCTAGGAGTTCTGAGACAGCCTCTACAGCTTCCTCTTTCTTGATTTCTTTCCTTCGTCTTTCTTCAAACCAGTAACCAAATATTGCAGCTATGATACCCGCTCCCAGAAATGCACCTAAAATATTTTGGAGTAGTTCTAACCACATACTAATTGACTCCTTGAGATTTACCAAAAACAATAAATAAGAAAACTTTATAATAGATTACAAGGAGTAGTATAAAACCTAGTGTTATAAACAATATTGGTAACAAAACTGCAACAATAGTTTTCAATACAGATATTTGCCAAACAGCCATATCATCAGCTTCAAGACCCCAAGACAAAGTATTACGGATGTTACCTAAAAAATTAATTTCATCCAGCTTAAGGTTCTCGATGCAGTCAGCATTTTGTTTTGCAAGATAAGATTTGAATTCATCCAATGAAACCAACTCGGAGTTGCCTTTATAGTTTTTTACTCCAGTTATTTCTGATATTTCTTCAACATGATCGGAAATATTTTTTGCACAATAATATTCTTGTTTCAATAGCCAGCCTCCATTCCCGTCATAAAAATCCTTGCCAAGATACGAGCCATATAGGTTATGTTCATAAACAGCAATTTTTTCATTCGGCTTTACCAGATTTCCTATGAGCTGCACTTTACTTGTCATTCGATCAGATAGCATTCCAACCTTTCTGTATTTTGGTAACTGGTTATCGTTTACCGTACTTGAGATAACAGCTATCACAATAGAAATAAATGCAACAATAAAAATCACAAGAAACAACCGGTGCCACCATCGGTTCATTAGATTTAAGTCTTCTCTAAAAAAGCTTTTTGGATTCATAATTATATTTTACCTTAAATAGGAAAGATTAGGTATTCGGGTCACTCCGATACTTAGTTGTCTTGGCGGAGACGGTGGGATTCGAACCCACGAGGGCTTGCGCCCTGCCTCCTTAGCAAGGAGGTACATTCGACCACTCTGACACGTCTCCAGAGCGCAGAATACCACTTTTTTTTGCTTTTTTCTATTGCTATTTGTGCGATACGCTATGTGTATGGATACGCGCCAATTCCAAAAGGTTGTATTGGATTTTTACAAGAAGCACGGTCGCCATACGCTCCCGTGGCGACACACCGATAATCCGTACCATATTCTTGTATCGGAAATGATGCTGCAACAAACGCAGGTTGATCGTGTTCTGCCGAAGTATGCACAATTTTTAAAACGCTTTCCCACGATTGCAAAACTTGCACGAGCCACAACTGCCGATGTCCTTACACTCTGGCAAGGGCTGGGCTATAACCGTCGTGCGCTTGCACTGCATCGTTTAGCACAAATTGTAATGCAAGAACATCGCGGCACCCTGCCCCGAACGTATGGTGCGCTTGTTGCACTGCCTGGTATTGGTCCGTATACCGCAGGAGCCGTGTGTGCATTTGCATGGAACGAACCGATGATGCTTATTGAAACAAACATACGCACTGTATTTCTGCATCATTTTTTTCCACGGAGGAAGCACGTGTCAGATGCGGTACTAGAAAACAAAATTGCCGACATGCTATACATGCGTAATCCTCGTATGTGGTATTGGGCGCTTATGGACTACGGTGCGCACTTGAAAAAAACTGTAGGTAATGCAAATGTCCGAAGCAAACATTACGTGAGACAATCCACATTCAAAGGGTCAAAGCGCGAACTGCGCGGTGCCATTCTGAAACTACTTGCACAACACACAACCACTGAAAAACAGATAGTGAAACATACAAAGAGAACACCTGTTGATGTGCGTGCTGCACTTTCTGCACTACGCACTGAAGGATTTATTGAAAAACGTGCTGTACGATACAGGTTGAGTGAAAAATAGAAAAGCGCGTCGGTAACGACGCGCTTTACAGCACAACAAGTACAACTAACGACTGTACGAGAACGTGAGCATCCACGAACTCTCGTCATCTCGGTAATCCGAGACATCCGAGAGTAGAACGGACCGCTTGAACCCTGGTGCCACCGTCCAGTTTTCCCCAAGGGAAAACTGAACAGACAGGTCAGCCAAACCGATGTACGCCTCATCCAGGCCATATACGCCTGGATCGTGCGTGCCCTCCAAGAACACGCGCAGATTCGCGCGCGATCCCAGAGGCACCATGCTGACTGTGCGAAGGCGGGTGAACCACCCATCTTGCAGCCAACTCTCGGTTGGATGGTATCCATCCGCAACGAGAGAGAGCGAAAATGACGCTCCCTCCTCGTTGCGGTCGAATGACCGACCGAGCTCCACGTACGGGTTGATGATGTCTGGGATTTCCTCGCCTTCCAGCTTGGAAACCCAGACATAACCCGCACCCGCGTCGACGAACCAACTCGTGTTCTCGGATGCGAAGTAGCATCCGAGATACAGCCCAGCTTCGTCGCCGTACGAGTTGCCCCAGCTATCCCCGTCCCACAGCACTTCGCTGTAGAGATAGAGACAGTTGTTCTGGGACAACGGCTGGAAATACTTCAGACGACCGACAGGGTCGTCATGAAGCAGCTCTCCGTTGTAGTCGATGTACTTACTCTCGTAAGACATCGAAAACTCCTGTCCTTCGGCCGGCGTCGGCTTCATCATCACATAGATGATGAGGCCGATGATTACGACCAGGATGACCGCCCACTGGACGGTCTCCTGGGCGCTCATGGCATCCGACTCATCCGTAGGGTACGGAGGAAACGGTTCCGACTCCTCCAACTCTTCTCTTCGCATTCTTTTTCTCCTTTCTGTTAGTTTAGAAACAACACCTGGTGTACAGTATATCCTAAAATACACTTTTTGTCAACTACACCACGACACCGGCGATTACAAGTGCGATGCGATAATTGCGCGGTTTATTTCTTGCACTGCCGTTGTATATGCTGGTGCAAATTGCTCTATATGTTCTTGCGAAAATAGAGATGGACTTTCTACGAATGGTGTGTACACAGCATTACGCTGCACGTATCCCAACGTATTGAGTATGCGTAGTACGAGCAGTGCTTCAAACCACCGTGCGTGTTCCGATGATAGTGCGTGCTTCTCAAAAAAATGAAGACCATTCCAGAGTATGCCGAACAACTCTCCTCCTTCTTCTTCACCTATAACAAAGCGCCGTACAAGTGCGAGTATACGACACGTCAGCGCGTGCTTCGCACGCGCGTCTTTATGCAACGCATGGAGTGATACTTGCGGCACCACATTCGTCAGTCGCCATCCCCCGCGCGAGCGCACAAGCGACACTTCTGCGACCGATAGTGTTTGCAAACCATACCGATGCTTTGAACCAAGCAGGCGCGATGATTGCGCTCGCGCAAACACTGTGCCGAGGTCGCGCGTAAATAATCGGTACACGCGACTTGCTTCACCCGCATCATAATGTCCCAAAACAATAGCGTGCGTGTGCGTCTTTGAATACATACTTAGCGCAATGAAAACACAAACGGCTCTGTACCTGTATCCCCTGTTGCAACCATAATGTCGGATACATTCGTTGCTTTCTGTAGTGTTTCTTTATGTTCTGCAATCAATGCGCTCTGTGTTTCTGATGTGGTGATGTGCAATGCAGGTGTATCGGTTGCCTGTAATCCTGATGTCTTTCTGAAATCTTGAATAGCACGAATTATTTCACGCACAGCACCCTCTTGCTCCAGTGCAGGCGTTATTGTTGTATCCAGCGACACATCCAATCCTTGCTCTTCTGATGCAACCACTACCGCTTTGACGTTTACTTCATCTGCAATCACCGCGAGCAACTCAGCATTGTGTGCCAATGCTTTGTGCAGTGGTGAGAGTGTCAGTGTTGCGAGCGGTTGGCGCACTTTGATACCCGCACCCATGCGCGCTTCAAGTGCTTTTGATACCACATCGCGCGCCTCTTCCATTTCTTTCAATACTGTCTCCGCACCCGACACTGTGCCTGCAACCGGCCACGCTTCTAAGTGCACGCTTTCGGCAGTGCCTCCCGTTGCTTGGTATATCTCTTCTGCAAAAAACGGTGTGAACGGCGCAAGAAGTTTTGCCAACACCTGCAACACATACTGGGTTGTTGCACGAGCATATAACGCATCCTCCCCACCTGAGCGAAAACGATCACGAGAACGGCGCACGTACCACGTAGATACATCGGTAACAAACTCTTTAATTGCGCGGGTAGATTCAAATGCGTGGTATGCATCCAATTCGCGCGTTACCGTCGTCACCAATGCATCGGTGCGCGCCAAAATCCATGTATCAAGAATATGTTTGCTGTTGCGCGCATTCGGCAATGGTGCACCATCATCGTAGAGTGCATAAAACGCCATGACATTACGCACGATGTTGAATACCTTTTTTTGTACCTCATCAACCGTCTTCTCATCAAAACTTTTTGTATCACCCGGCTGGTTGATGGAGAACATCCAAAAACGCACCACATCAACACCATACTTCGCCATAACCTCCCATGGGTTGATGATGTTGCCCAAACTCTTACTCATTTTTTTACCCTGACCGTCTAAAATGTGTCCTAAGCAAATCACGTTTTCATACGCGCGACCCTTCCCCATCAATGCACCGACTGCGTGCAGTGTGTAAAACCATCCTCGTGTTTGATCAATCGCTTCTGAAATATACTGCGCAGGATACGCAAGTTTTTGTGCATTCCAAAAATACGTACCACCTTCAAATGGATAGTGATCTTGCGCAAACGGCATGGCACCCGAATCAAACCACACATCCATCACCTCAGGTGTGCGTGCCATCGTTTTGCTACATGCAGGGCACACCAAATCAACTGCATCAATATATGGTTTATGCAAATCAATCTCGTGTGCATCGTTGTGTGGCACTGGTACAAATGAAAATGACAATGTATCACCCGGATTTGTGCTGATGTTGTCTATAAAACGCTTTGCGTGCGTATCATCCATACCTTCCAAAATTGCTGGGATGACTTCCAATGAAATACCGTGCGAAACGACAACGATGTGCTCGTGTTCGTGTTTGCTATCTATGTCATAGAGAAACTCTGCAAAACGTGCACGCGCATCTGCATAACTTTCCCCATTCGGCGCACGATCGCGATACGTGGTGAAGTGCTCACCTTCATACGCAAGAAAATCATGATATGATCCACCACTAAAATCACCGAAATCATAATCACCCAATCGTTTGTCGGTGATAATATCGTCATGCTTCTTTCCGAGCGCATCGGCAATAATCTGCGCTGTCTCCTGTGTGCGTACAAATGGCGATGCGTACACTGCAGATACTTTCTTGCGTGTCAGTGTTTTTGCAACATGCGCGATGCGTGCACGGCCACGTTCCGTAAGATGAAATGGTGCATCGGCATCAGAGCTTGAAATGTTTTGTACATTATTTTCTGCTTCTCCGTGGCGCACGAACGTGAATGTATTGCCCCGTGAGCGCGTGAGTTTTTTGAGGTGCGCGATAGAACCGATAACTTCTCGGTGTCCACACTGACACTCCCACGCAGGCAATGGCGTACCCCAGTAGCGGTCGCGCGATATTGCCCAATCCTTTACTTCACGAAGCCATTCACCGAAACGCCCGTCGCGAATGTGACTTGGCACCCAATTAATTTTTTTGTTCTCACGCACGAGGTCATCGCGGAGTGCTGACATACGGATGTACCATGAATTGCGCGCGTAGTAGATAAGCGGTGTTTTACAGCGCCAACAGTGCGGGTAGGTGTGTTCGTATTTTTCTTTCGCAAACAGCAGTCCGCGACCCGCCAAATCTTTTATCACATCCACTGCGACATCTTCATCACGCACAAATCGTCCTTCAAATAGACCGGTGCCTGACATGAAGCGCCCATCTTCCCCAACGAGGTGGTGCTTCGGCAATCCAACGCGGTTGCCGAGCTCAAAGTCATCTTGTCCGTACATCACCGCTGTGTGTACGATACCCGTACCATCTGCCGTAGTTACAAAATCTGCCGGATACACCTTGTATGCGTTCTCCATTTTCTCTTTTTCTGCTCCTGCAATCTGTGCACCCAAGAACGGATACAGAGGCTCATACGACATGCCTACCAGCTCTGCACCACGCGCCCCTGCAACAATTTCATATTCCCCTTCCACAACCGACAGGCGCTCTTGCGCCAACCAAAGAAACTCTCCGCCTTGTGCGATTTTCACATACGCGATATCTGCACCAACGGCAAGCGCGACGTTACCAGGAAGTGTCCATGGTGTCGTTGTCCATGCAAGCAAAAAAGTATTCTCCTCCCCGACCACGCGAAACTTCGCATACACAGATAAATCTTTTACATCCTGATATCCCTGTGCAAGCTCGTGTGATGAGAGTGCGGTACCACAACGCGGACACCACGGGACTACTTTGTAGTCCTTATACAGCAGTCCGCGCTTCTCTACGTGCGCAACAATGTTCCATACTGATTCTATATATGACGGATAGTACGTGATGTAGGCATCATTGAGATCAACCCAGTAGCCGATGCGCTCCGTAAACTCTTGCCACTCATTGATGTATTTCCACACGTCCTCTTTACACTGCTCATTGAACTTCGCAATACCGTACTCTTCAATTTGTTTCTTTGAGGTGAGGCCGAGTGATTTTTCTACTGCAATCTCCACAGGCAAACCGTGCGTGTCCCACCCCGCCTTACGACGCACGTGGAAACCACGCATTGTTTTGTAGCGCGGAATAACGTCTTTGAAGATACGCGAAATCAGGTGGTGAATACCCGGACGTCCGTTTGCTGTTGGCGGGCCTTCATAAAAGGTAAACTCGCCCTGCGGTGCAGGTTGTTTCAACGTCTTTGCAAAGATATTTCGCTCTTTCCATTGCGCTAGAATCTCTTCCTCTCGTAGCGCATGTTCACTTTTTTCAACGCCTTCTGATGCTGTCATACACACCGACTATAGCATCAAATACACGCGCCGAGAACGGGTCAGAAAACCACAACACGGTGCATGGGATAAACGGTGTCAACGGTTGCAAAAATTGCACTGATGCTAAAAAGACGCGTACGTCGTACGGTGTTGGGCACGCAAAGAACCCATCATAGAGCGTCTGTAGAAGTGCGCGCACGGACGTTACGAACAATGATGCTCTATACACGGCATCGGGCGTCACAACTGTGGGGAGTACAGGACGCACACTCTCTGTGGGTGATTGTATTGGATACTCTGTGTGTGCTGTGTCAGTGGCAACAACATCTAAAAATAAAATTGGCGGGAGTGTCGCTGTGGTTGTTGTCGCCAAAGGTGCGATACCCAGCGCAATGCCACTTATGGTTACCACTGAGTAGCGAGGAATGGTGAGCGGAAATGCATGTGTGGTGGTTGTGCCTGTCACGGGGTCAAATGCGTACAACGTAAATATCGTTTGTGCAGGAGAAAATGCTATTGGCCCCATCGTGAATGTGCCGTCTACTGTAGCCTGCACCATACCAATCATGTCATCACCTTCAAATGCAAATACCCATGTGTTCGGTTGCGCTATTCCACGAAATAGAATAGCCGATTGTATCAGCGTGCCACGACGATACGATGATGATGCACGACCGCCACCATCATCGTCATCAGAAGTGGGTGGTACTCCATCACCTTCACTGTCATCATTTGGCGAATCACAATCTGGATCATTAGGATAATCAATAAGTGCATCGCCGTCGTTGTCTATCCCATCTGAACATTGACGCATCACGACTTCCACCGTCACGGTGGTATCGTCGGCAAACGCCGTAGCGCTACAGAGCGCTGCGCTGCCGATACATATAAGCGACAGGAGGAGACGTCGCCACAACATACTTAGGAAACGCGCATTGGCGGTGGTGGCACGTTGTTCTGCTGATGATGCATCAACTGCTTGTGCGCGCGGCGGTGTTTAATAATTGAACGAACCAGCGCAATGCATAGCAAGAGGATAAGAAGTGCACCGCCGACAACAATGAGGTCGCCATACTTCTCTTCAAAGGTCTTTACCGTTACATCAAATGGTGTTTTCAGTTCGCGTACAAGTACACCATCGCGTCCATACACACGCACATGACCCCAGTACTCCCCTGGCGCTAAACGAATATCAATTGGAAATGTTACTTTAAGCGCCTTGCGTGTAAACGATGGTACGCGGGATACCTGCGCTGTCTCTGCATACCCCAAACGCACATCACCATACTTGTTATACAGATCAAACGATACACGCTCTGGTCCTGCCTGCGTATTACCACGGTTATCAATTGTCAGCACCACCTCTGGATCATCCCCCTCTTTTACATCAAGCACGTCAATATGTGGCACATCCCAATCCACTACAATATCGGTACCAACAACAAGGTGCACGTCAATGCGTCCACCGAGTGCAATGGTGATTTGATTTTCAGGATCTTGTTTTGGAAGCGTCGTAACACGAATGTACGCAGTATAGTCACCTACAGGTGCATCTACCGGCACATCAAATGCAACGCGTAACGGATATTGCTGTACACCAGCAGGAATGATAAACGAGGTACCATCAGGAAATGTCAGCCAGTTTGCAATATCTGCTGATTCAACTGCAACAGTTGCAGGCAAATCTAGCTTTGGATCACCCTGCACGAGATACAATGTCTTTTCCATGTGGGTACCTGGCACAAGGTGTAATTCTTCAATAAGACCTGGAGAGACGCCAAATCCCGCACGCGTCAATAATGGCGCGCACACAAGCACACACATGAGAAGTATTTTTGTGCTGTATTTAACAAGTGTAGTGCTCATGACAGTCGCAAATATTTAGGTAATGCTAGTCGGCAATGGCAGTAAATGTGTTGGTACCTGTGTATGTACCCGATGGTTGACCTGCGGGAATGCCGATACCCCACAAGAGCAGTGCCTGTACCACACTCGTAGTTCGTTGTGGCAAATCAATTTCTGCACGCACACCCGATCCAGTAAGATCTGTACCCGCACCATATGTGAATGAGGTGGTTGCGTACTCTTGATAGCCAACCGTAATAGTGTCACCAACAGAAGTCATGTCGGTACCTGAAACTTCTGGGTCTATTGCACCGTTACCGGTATTTGTCACTGTGGTTGTTGCATTATCAGCACCCGTATCAGTGTTTGGTGAGAGCGTACCGTAGTTGATTGAACTTGTTACATCAAGCGCCAAAAGTGTGTTTACTTCAGCAGTACCCGTGTTACCTGTTGTCGTTGCAATACCATCACCCGCATATACTGTTGCGTTCCAGATTTCTGCAGCATATGTACCACTGTCAGTAGGGTCGGCATAGTATTCCAAATCTACAGAACATACATAATCGGCACTGGTGTCAGAAGGGCCAGTACATGAACCGCCCGCGACCGAACAAGATACACGTGGGTAACAATAGTTTTCATCTGCTTCACCAATGGTGTCACATGATGTCGTGCCAACACCTGATCGATAAAAATCCATGGTTACTCCTACAATTGTTTCGCACCCGTTTGTATCAGTGACTGTGGTGGTAGCGTACACCGTCGTTGTGGTGTTTTCAGTAAGCGTAATGGCACCTCCCCCATTGAACGTGGGGTTGGTTGCTGATGGCGTTGCGTTACCTACAGTCACTTGTGTGGATACATCATCCGCAAACACAATAAATGCTGTAGAGAGCAACAAAGAAGCGAGTATGAGCCCTGTCTTTTTCATGGGGTGATTATGAAACAGAATAAGAGTACGGCCAGCGCGCTATCAGCATGGACTGGACATACGCAAAGTATAGCAAATGCCGTTTTCTCGTGTTGTACTGCTGTGGATAATGAGAGGGCAACAATACTGCTCGTGCTATGTAGCGTTATTATATCGCCGGCACTGCAGTCAGTGTATTTACACCTGTGTATGTGTCGGGTATTGTCCCCAAAGGAATTTGAATACCCCAATGGAGTATATCTGACACTACCCCACCCGTGCGCTGTGGAAGTGCCAAATCCATCGTTGTGGGCGTGGTCGTCAGTGTGATGCCCTCAGTGGCATAGTCGAAAGCAAAATTTTCATACTTCTGCTCCCCTACCGCGATTGTGCCACTATGTACATCACCTGTCATAAGTGTGCCTGAAATCTGCGGGTCAATGTCCCGATTACCTGTGTTGACTACATCCATTTTATTTACAAGTACATAGATATCTTCAGGAAGCAGTGGGCCACCCTCACTATAATCAATACTTTCTGGATCAACAGATAGCGCAATCAATGAATCTATCTCTGTGGTATCTGTCGCCACCGTACTGGTGGATGTACCGTCATACGCAAACACAGAACACACCCACTCATCCAACACGTTCGGTGAACCTGCATCCGTTGGATTGGCAAAATACTGTACCGCAAATGTACATGTGTATTCCTCGGAATTGCCTGACCCACTTGACGGTACACATTGCGAATCGCCCGAAACAATGTAGTGATGATTATCATCGGCGGGCGCACTCACATCGATTGACGATTGGTGTAAGTGCGCCGTCACAGCAGTAATATCACTATACCCATCAGTATCGGTAGCTGTTGCGGTACATTGCACATTTTTGGTCGTACCTTCAGTCAAGGTAATGGACGGAGCCCCTTCATCAATAGATACATTAGAGACAGTTGGCACATGGCTTCCTGTTGCTCCTGTGGTGATACGCACCGCCGGTACCGTGTAATCTTCAAATAATACTGTGTCGGCGCGACGCATACGAAAACAATATGTGGTTTTGGCGGAAGCACTGTAGTCCACGAGCGAAAAATCCCATTTACCATCTTGGATATCTGCGATGGTAGCAATACCATTGGTAAAACCACTTCCTTGAGATTCTAGATAATTCTGATTGACGATGGTGTAGAGACCATTTGTTGGATCAGTACTCGTTGCTGTCAGTGCGGCACCATCCGTGGCACTAGGGTTATCATAAAATGCAATTGCCGTGTCTGTATCTACGTCATTCCATGTCATCAGACCACTACAAGTAGTATCAAAAGGGCTTGGTTGTGCGTATTGCAATATGAACCCACCATTACCTTGTAATAAATTACCTCCCGTCAGGTGCATCAACATACGAAGACGAAATGTATCACCGACAGCACCCAGTGTTGCAGACGTATTTGCATTTGCAAGAGGTGTACCCACGCTTGTGCTATCTGTATTTTCAAAAAAACGAAATCCTGATTGACCATACTTCTTACCATCCCATACCGCGTAATAGTAGGTGTACCCGCTTTCATTGGCATCCACCGATGAACCTAATGAAAAACCGTCAGAGAGTAGGTTAGTAAAACCATTAGAAAGGGTTGCTTGATTGAGAAATGGCCATGATGCATCACCACTCACTACAGACGTACGTAATAACCCACCACGCGCAGTACCTCCCGTCCCTTTCTTCGTCCATACCATATCTGGTTGCCAATTGTATGCAGCAATATTTTGCGTACTGCCATTACCTGTATACGAGTTCTGCACAAAATCATCACCCTCTGCAAATGCAAAATAACTGTAACGACCGCTACCAGTATTGACTGATCCATTATTTCCGCGCTCAAAACCATCACTTGTCAGTGCCTGAATATAGTTTGCCGCAGATGCTGCATTGTGAAAAAACAAAGATGAATCACCCGCCACTGAACTGGTTCTCCATACACCATTGTTTGTACTATCACTGCGCTTTACCACCAATAAATCAGGACCGATGGGGAGACGCGTTACGGAAGAACCATCTACACCCGTGCCTATATACGCACCAACTGCAAAATTATTTGCACCACCGGATTTGTCAGGACGCGTGGCATTGCCAAATGCAGTCCAGTAGTATGTATCACCAGAAGTATTAACACGAGCATCCGTCCCAACGGAGAAACCACTAGCATTCAATGAGGTAATGCCACCCGTAAAAGAAGCTGCTGTAGCAAACTGCAATGTGTTATCGCCCCCCATCTGACTTGTACGAAAAACAGCGTATTGATCAGTTGCTTGATTATTGTGTTTAATAATGACCAAGTCGGGTGTAAAGGGAATACCTCCAATAGAAAATCCCGAACCGGTACCTGTATATGAGCCGGATTTCATGGTATAGGTTTCGCTTGCAGGATTTTTTGCAACCGCACCGTTGAATGCCGCGTAATAGTAGGTATTCCCTGTTGTATTAACTGAGTTATATGTTGTTTCATTTCCTACCTGAAAACCGCCAGCAGAACGTAACTCTTGTATGCTGTTTGACAAAGATGATATGTCTCCTGCTGTGTATGTACGATCACCATAATGTTCAGTTTGTGAAAGTACTGCTATAGTAGCAGCTGAAGATTTGACCCACACAAAGTCCGGCTGAAAAGTCAGCCCTGCGTCATCAGATGATGTTATATTTCTGTTGTCGTTACCGTTCCCTGTATACGTGCCCACATCCATAGCGCCACTAACCTGTTTGAATGCAACAAAGTAATATGTACTGTCCAAAGTATTAACAGCTGCGTTTGCACTGACTGTAAAATGAGTAGCACCCAATGCCGTGATGATACCGGCACTTGATGCGGCACCATGGAAAAAAGCGGTAGTATTGGCGGGCATTGCCGATGAAGTCCACACACCTGCTGTTGCGCCCGCTCGTTTGACAATCACCAAATCGGGCGCAAACCCCACGTTCACATTGCGTGAAAGATCACCACTGCCCAAATATGAACCCACACACAACGTACCCGTGGATGTACAATCACTGCCACCGAACGCAGTCCAGTAATACATTTGATCTACTGCATTGATGTCTGCCTCAGCACCGATGGTGAATTGTCCTGACGCAAGTGCTTGTACGAGATCGGCGGCATTGGCTTCTGCTTCGGCCAGTTTAGCAGATGAATCACCGGCCATTGCACTGGTGCGCATAATAATACCGTCGTCTCCATTATTGGTATCATCTTTCACAAACACCACATTCGGTGTTATGCCAAGTCCTGAGATAACGCGATTATCTGTACCATCACCTACGTAATATCCCGTCTGCATCGTAAACGTTGCGGCCATTGCAGGTAGCGCAAAAAATACCAGTACCGCACTGTACACAATAAACATACTATTTTGTATGATGCGCTTATACTGCATATCGTACTACTCTCCTTTCGTTTCAGAGACACTATCGGTAATAAGAACCTCTTGCGTGGCGCTCTCTGATTGCGGATACACACCATTGATAATAATAAGCTGACATACAGTGGTAGATGAACCTTTCGTATAAAATACAGGGACATTGAACATTCCCTCTTGTGCCCACAGCGTACGTTTTACTTCTATACTCAATCGCGTCTCTGGTCCCGCTGACCAAAATTGTACATAACTATCTTCACCATTGAATAACACACTCACACCATTAGGTGTATTCCCTACTTCTAGCTCACCCATAGAGCCGTTTCGATTAGATAACAATAGCGTTACGTCTTGTGTGCCACCTTCAGTAAGATTTACATCACTTTCAAACGTGCATGTATGCCGTGCCTCATCATCAAGCGCAAATACCTTATTGAGATATCGTTGCCATGGCGATTCATACAGTGGTGGAGGTTCTGGTGATGGTGGCGCCAAAACATATTCTTCTTCCACTATCTCCTCTTCAAGCGGCAATTCTTCCAATACAATCTCTAGATACTCATCCCCTGTGGTAGACGCAGTGGTGGTGGCATCATCTGTTGGCAGTGCGTCGGTGGTCGTTGTAAATATTTCAAGTTGTGCAAGGTCTTGTTGTATTTCAGGTGTTGCTATTTCTGCTTCCGTCAATGGCGTCAATTCCACTGACGTTGCAAATGGATCTTCTGAAAATGTTTCTGATGAAGACGCGGTGCTCGTCGCAACGTCTGATTCGGTGGAAGATGCGGTGCTTGTTGCAACGTCTGATGCGGTGGAGGAGGCGGTGCTTGTTGCGCTCTCTGATGTTTCAGTACTACTTGAAGCAGTTGTGGTTGCTTCCTCCTGTGGAAAAGGAATGTGTAGCACTTCTGTACCATCTGTCGTAGTTGCTTCGTTGCCGACATCAGTAATAACCACCTCTTCTGTATCGGTGGCTTCCTCTGTGTGCTCTTCTTCGGGCTCTTCCGGAACTGGCTCTGATTCTGGTTCTGCTGGTACCTCCTGTACTTCATCCTCAACAATTTCTTCTGACACTTCTTCTACAAAATCTTCTGCTGATTCTGCTCCCTCCTGACTGTGAATGATGAATGGAGAAATTGCTATCGCCACGAGCACAATGGCAACAGATAGAGATGCTATCTTCAAATAATATAACGACAGCGGGATCACAGTAACTCTATTGTAAAATACGTATGCAAACTCGCTACATACCCTGTTGAGAAGCAAGATTACTCGGTAACCGAGATGCCTGGCGGTGTATTCATGACAAATGGTGCAACACCTACAATTTTTTTATGTGCGGCACTGTACACAATGAGCATACCGCGCTCGGGATACATGAGCACAAGATCCCCCATTTGTACTACGTCAAAAAATACCCCTCCTTGGAATTTATACGGATCAATAATTGTGCCGATTGCAGGTTGTTCGTCCTGTGGTAACACCATCACCTTAGACACACGCTCTACTGCACTTTCTGTTTGACGTGCAGTTGCTTCAGATGAACCAGTTGCGGGCAATGAAAGCCAGTACCAGATACCTGCGACAAGAAGTGCGCATAATACGAGGAAAAAGAATACTTTTTTGATGCCGCGCCCGCGTCGTGAAGGCGCCTCTGTCATTCTGCGTGGTGTTGCGTCCATCTCCATAGATATCAGCAGTATACAGCATACGCGGGCGCTTTCTGTGTGGATATTACATTCTTGATGGTGTTGGGATGCCAAGCAGAGACAGGCCGTGCGAGAGGATGGATGCCACCGCCTGTGTAACCGCCGTGCGGTGTGCAGAGACATCCATATTGTCGGTGTCTACGATTTTTTCTTGTGCGTACCAACTATTGAATGCCGACGCCACTGCAATGAGGTAGTGCACGAGATCATTCGGTGCGTACTGTTTTTCAAGCGCACCACGCACTACTTCGGCAAAACGCTCGCAGAGACGCACTACATCAGTCGTTTCTGTTTGTTCATTGAGCGCAGGTACAATACCGTTGTCACGCGCTTTTTCCAATACCGCATTGGCGCGTGTGTACGTGTACTGCAGATATGGTCCTGAGTCTCCTTCAAATGAAAGTGACTTCTCAATATCAAACGTGATGTTTTTACCCAAACCTTGTTTGAGCACCATGTACTTAATGGCACCGACAGCGACATCCTGTGCAATCTGCTCGGCATCAGACACGCCGCGCTCCGATACTTTTTCTTTTGCACGCGCAATCATGTCATCAATAAGTGATTCACCGGTGATGACATTGCCTTTGCGCGAACCCATTTTCCCTGATGGCAACACCATCATGCCGTGGTGCGCGTGTAGAAACTTCCCTACAAACTCTGGACGCAACACTTCAAATGCTTTGAACACCACATTGAAGTACTGCTCTTGCTCCACAGCGGTGATGGTCACTGAAACATCAAAGGTGCGACGTTGTGTTTTTTCCAAACACAACCCTAATTCTTTTGCTTCATACGTTGGAATACCCTCGCGTGTAATGAAGACACGTGTGTGCAATCCATATTTCTCCCCCGGAAACACAATGGCGCCATCACTCTTTTCAAAAATGCCCTTCTCCACTCCCTCGTGCACGAGTGTCATACCCTGCTCCCACACCTCGCTTTCAAAAAAGTATTCGTCAAAGGTGGTGCCAAGCAGTGCGTAAATTTTTTCAAATGCCTGTAGCGTCTCGGTGCGCCCTGCGGTGTACGTATCCATAATGCTTTCGTCGCGCGCGTACACTTTTTTGTTCAGTGCAATGATTTCTGCTTTCGCAGTTTCATTGGTCTCATACTGCTCATGCCCATATGCGTACGCCGTACCGATACCTGCAATATCTGATGGATCTACATTTTTTTGCATCATGCCCCACAGTGCTTTTGCAACGTGCAAACCAACATCACCTTGATAGTTTGCACGTATAACTGTTGCACCCGCATCAGCATACGCACGCGCAATCGTCTCGCCGATGGTATTGCTCATCAAGTGTCCGATGTGAAATGGTTTGAATGGATTTGGTTGTGTGTATTCCACCATCACTGTTTTTCCCGCGAATGCAGGGTTCGTCATGTCTGTGGTATTGGCGAGCGTGCGTGCGAGTGCTTCTTTGAAATATGCAGGTGTGCAACGCACATTGATGAAACCTGCGCCCGCGATTTCAATAGACGCGATGTGTGGAAGCGAACGAGCACGCAATGCCCCTGCAATTGTCTCGGCAATGTCTCGTGGCTTTTTACCAACATGCTTTGCAAGGAGCAGTGCCACGTTGCACGCCCAATCGCCATGTTGCATATCGGCAGGTCGCTCAATCACAAACGACACCTCGGGATAGCCGAGCTCTACGCACACTGCCTGTACCGCCTCTATGAGAACTTGCTTGCTTGTATTCACATCCCCATCCTACACAAAAAATGCCCAGAGCGCATTGATTGACGCACGCACGTCACACACGTATAGTGCCACCAGAACCGTACCTTTACAGGAGACATATCATGGAAAGAAAGGCAGATTGGCAGTACCACGACCTGTTGGACAGTATTTTGTCCAGCGGGCAGACGGTCTATCCCATTCAGGGAAAGTCCGCGCTGAAGCTGGTCGGTGAAGTGTTGCGGTATCCGCTCTCAAACGGATTCCCACTCATGACCGAACGCGATCTCGGCGGCAACCTGTTGCATGGTGCGCTCGCCGAACACATCGGCTTCCTGCATGGCGCCCACACGCACGAAGAACTCAAGGCGTGGGGGTGCCCGTGGTGGAAGCGCTGGGTTACCAAGGAGAAGTGCGACGTGTTCGGACTTCCCGAAGGTGATCTCGGCCCCGGTTCGTACGGCTCGGTGTGGACGAATTTCCCCACCGCCGAAGGACCATCAGTCAACCAGGTGCGCAATGTGGTGGAGTTGCTCAAGCGCGCTCCGCACCTGCGCACCCTACGCATCAGCAACTGGGCGCCGCAGTATGCGGTTCCCGGTCCGACGAACGAACGGAAGGTTGTCGTGGCACCGTGCCATGGCGACATCCACATCCACGCCTATCCGGAAACGGAAGAACTGGATATCGTGCACTACCAGCGGAGTGCTGATGCGCCCGTCGGGCTCGTGTTCAATATCGTGCAATACATGGCCTTCGGCATGATGGTGGCGCACACCGTCGGTTATCGGATGCGTGAGTTGGTGTGCATGTTGTCTGACGTGCACATCTACGAGGAACAGATTCCATTCGTACAGGAACTGCTCAACCGCGCACCGCGCCCATTCCCCACCATGTCGTTGGACACGAGCGTGACGGATCTGTTTGCGTTCACGCCGTATCACTTCTCACTCTCGGAGTATCATCCGCATCCTGCGATGACAATCCCGACACCAGTATGAGGAGGGGTTCATGACCAAGTACGTGAACCTGGAACACGCGCGGGAGGACGAACAACGCAAGGTGATGGAGGACATTGTGGCAGACAAGGTCTGTCCATTCTGTCCCGAACATCTTTTGCGGTTCCATGCGCGACCGGTGCTGTATGAAAACGACCACTGGGTGCTCACCGAGAACCAGTGGCCATACCAGCAGAGCCAGTTGCACTTGCTCTGCATCGCCAAGCGACACATCATTTCCCCCGCCGAACTCGTGGACGACGAGTGGACGGGATTTGGTGTGCTGATGCACTGGGCATGCACGGAATACAACATCCCCGGTGGCGGACTGTTGATGCGCTTCGGTGAATCCGGATACTCTGGATCCACCGTGCAGCATCTGCATGGGCACCTCATCGTGCCGCCCCACCATGCCGCTGGTCAGGCCAAGCGCATTAGCTTGTGGCTTGGCTCGTACGGTGGCAAAGCCATCGGCAACGACTAGCAGTATGTCTCTGTAAAAAATACGCCCCCAACCGTTCGCACGGTTGGGGGCTTTTTCTAAAGAACAACCCGAGTCAGCGTTACTCCGTGCTCTCGGAGAATTTCATCTCCTTGCGCAAGCGAGTAACCCTCCTCGTAGAACACCCGAGAGAATCCGGTGGCGGCGATTTGAATCGCACATGCCGGGCACGGAAAGGTAGTAACGTACAGGTCAGCACCATGCAACGAAATCCCTCGTCGAGCCGCAGAACCAATAAGCATTCGTTCTGCGTGTCCTGCAAGAGAGATATCGGTGCGTTCTCCGGGAGCAAACGGCGTACGCGGATCACCCATGATGTACGCTGTTTGCTGTGCCGGAAAGTGCTCGTTGTGCGCAGACAGCACAGTTCTGTCCTTGCACACTGCAACCGCACCGACTTGCCGCCACCAGTCAGGACTCCGCTTCGTCTCTGCGCGCGCACGCTTCATAAAATCGGCGTGCGCGCGTTCCTGCGTGATCGTGTGATGCGGATTAGGTACAGATGCTTTTGCAACCACGGTACTGTCGTATCGCAGAAACACACTTGCAAACTGCACCTGTGCCTCAAGCGAGAAGCGCTTTGCCACTTCGCGCGAAATGTCTTCATCGGGCATCACCACGTGCATGCCCGATTTTTTCAGCGACTTGAGGTACTGCCTGCCCACAACACGCACCTCTCGGAAAAAACCGAGTCCGCGTGCTTGCGCGACAATACTTTCGGGTCTACACGCACGCACATCGCGCGACAGATACGGCACCAGCGAGAGTACATCCTCGTTTAGCACATAGAGATACTCCGGATACTGTGCGAACAGTTCCAGATACCCCTGATGGATTACGGGAACGTAGGCGACGATGGGAAGTGTCATGAACCCCTCACCTTCTTGATGAGATTTTCCAGAAGGTTCACCACTTCCAGCTTCCCCTGAATTACCTGCTGACGCAGACGCTCCGTGCTACTCGTCCGCGCCTGTTCCGCCAGCCGCACAATCTGTCCACAGCACTCGGTGTAGACCTCAACATCCTCTTTCGGGAAGTCCTTGGTCGTTTCCGAGACAATCAGGACATCGGGACGCACCGTCTTGATGAGCGTGCCGATGTCCTGCTGTACATCCCGCAGAACGATGTGGTTGATGAAATGCTCAAATGCCAGCATTTCAATACGCTCGTCCTGTGGCACTGCCGGTCGCCCTTCTCCCTTGCGCTTACGCGTCAAAGCATCAGAGTCAACACCGACAATGAGTACGTCGCCCATTTGTGCGGCGGCGTACAGGTACCGCAGATGGCCACGGTGCAGGAGGTCCCACACACCTTGTGTGAGAACAACCTTCTTGCCCAGCAACTCGTAGCCCTTGCGAATACTCGCAAGATCTTCCATGCTCTGCACGTACTTTTGTGCCACAAACGGTGGCTCAAAAATGCGTGTTTCCTGCCTGATATTCATTGTGTCTCCTTTCGTCGGGTTATAATCTGGCGCTACACTAGCACATAACAAACACCCCCGCCATTCCGAAGTTTCGGAATGGCGGGGGTGTTTTTTAATTCCAGATTAGAAATTTATTTCACCTCAACCTGCACATACTTTTCTGCTGAAAAGTTGTGCAGGCCTGCCTCGGCCCAGTCGGCCTCCGGCGGATTGAAGTGCGATTAACGCACTCAACCTGCACATACTTTTCTGCTGAAAAGTTGCGCAGGCCTGCCTCGGCCCAGTCGGCCTCCGGCGGATTGAAGTGCGATTAACGCACTTCAATCCCCATACTACGAGCTGAACCTTCAATGATTTTCATTGCGGCATCAACATCGTGTGCGTTGAGGTCTACCAACTTGCGCTCTGCAATTTCTTTTACTTGCGCTTTGGTTACCTTGCCCACAATCTTGAGCGGATTGCCAGAACCTTTCTGAATACCTGCTGCTTTGAGCAAGAGTGATGTTGCTGGTGGGCTTTTGAGTACGAAGTCGTAGCTTCGATCTTCAAATACAGTGAGCAATACCGACACTGTTTCTCCACGCATCTCTGCAGTGGCGGTGTTGAATTTATTAACGAAATCACCAATGTTAACACCCGCTTGACCAAGCGTTGCACCCAATGGAGGCGCAGGAGTTGCCGCACCACCGGGGATCTGCAATTTGAGGGTTTTTAGAACTTTTTTTGCCATGTTTTTTGTATTGTAGTCCGAGAAGCGCGAACCGAAGACTAATGCGTAACGATGGGATAGTACTACTGTTTGCTACTTCTTTCAAGTCCGACTATATCTTTCTAACCTGCAAGAAATCCAACTCCACCGGCGTCTCGCGACCAAACATTGAGACGAGAATTTTGACCTTACCGCGCTGACGATCAACTTCTGACACACGTCCTTCAAATTCTTTGAACGGACCGTCCACGATGGTAACGCGGTCTTCCAATTCAAAGTCAATGGCGTGCATCGGAATATCTGCCTGCATGCGACCAAAGAGTTCATCGATTTCGTCTTGGCGCAATGGTACCGGCTGAATACCCGAACCAACGAATCCTGTCACACGTGGCGTGTTACGTACGACGTACCAGGAATCATCAGTCACAATCATATCCACGAGCACGTAGCCCGGATAAATCTTCTCCTCTTCTTCTACGCGCTTGCCACGTTTTACTTTAATTTTCTTTTCAGTTGGAATGAGTACGTTAAAGATTTTATCTTCCATACCCAAACTCTCCACACGTTGTTTGAGGTTACGCACAACAGCGTCCTCATAACCTGCGTAGGTGTGAATGGCGTACCAGTGACGTCCTTGATCCTGTTGTTTTTGTGTAGACATAATAGGTTTTATTAGTGAGCGAGAGCGAGCTTTCAAAATCATCACCCCACCCTCTTTTTTTCTGTGTAAATAATTTTGAGTTTTAGATGTTGTAGAGGGCGAGGTCTCGAAAATCATAGTCGCCCCGCTCCTTGATTTTCAGAGATTAGCGAGCAAGGATGAAGGTCTCAGCAACCCAGGTGAATGCCCAGTCCAGCGCACCAATGTATGCGGCAACTGCAACAGATACAGCAATCACGATACAGGTAAAGATAATTGCCTGTCGGCGTGTTGGCCATGACACGTGCTTCAACTCTGTTTGCGTGTCTTTGAGATATTGAACGAATCTGCTCATAGTTTTTGTATTTTTTTCTGGTACTAAAAAACCCCTGCGGGGGTCGGATGTACGTGCTCTATATTACTCTCTAAAGTCAAAGTCGTCAATGGGTTGCAAAAACGCCCCCAACTACAGTTGGGGGCGCAAAATATCTGCAATAATGCTTCGGTCGTGCTCAGATCGAAGCATGGATGCGACATCAAACCGCATCGCGCCACGCTGATCAACGTGAGGTGGTAACGGCTTGAGAGTTTCTCCATGGCGGATTCGCGCCCAACGCTCCTCCTGAAGTTTCTCCCATGCACGGTCCTGCCGATGCCCAGCAACCTCACTCACTACGTACAACACAACATACAGGAGTACGCCCCATATGAGTGGGTTACCCAAGATTGGGTCTTTGAGTATATCCAACATCAGCATCCCCCCTGAAAGAACAGTATGAACCACCATTGGTTCATACCAGTAATATATAAAAACTGTTTTGTGTCAATAGATTCAGGGCTTCGACCCCTTTTTTGGAGTCGAAGCCCTTTTCTGTTTCCCTACTTGCCCGATCGTGTGAGCGAGTGGGTTCCCTCTTTTTTAATCTTGCGCTCCCCAATAACCGCCAACATCGGTGATGCAAGGAAAATAGACGAGTACGTTCCTGCAATCTGCCCAACAAGCAAGGTCAAAATAAATCCATGAATTGCCGCACCACCAAAGAAGAACAATACAATCAACACAAGTACCACCGTAAACGACGTGTTGAATGAACGCACGTACGTCTGCTTCAAACTTTCACCAACAGTTTCTGAAAATGTTTTTTGAGGTGAACGATGCCCCTCCTGCAAGCTTAGATTTTCACGAATACGGTCAAACACCACAATCGTGTCGTTCACTGACACACCGAGAATAGTGAGCAGTGCCACCACAAACAAGATATCTGCCTCAAATCCTGCATAGTGTCCGAGAAATGCTGCAAGACCGGTTGGAATAATGACGTCATGTGCGAGTGTTGCAATCGCTACCAAACCATACATCCACGATGACACCGGTTTTGACACCCGACGAAATGTAAATGCGAGGTATACGATAATCATGAGCAACACGAGCACAATTGCCCACATGGTCTTGCGACGGAGCTCCTGCCCCACTGATGGACCAACAGAGCTCAAACGCTCAATCGTTGGCACACTACCTTCAATAGTCAGTGCTTGCGTAAGCACATCGTGGTCTGTATCTGCCAATGCCTGCATGCGAATATTGATGCCGCGCTCCCCCGTTGCACGCACAACCGTATTCTCAAAACCAGCGCCTTCCAATGCAGTTGCAATCGTTTCTGGTGCAGGTACAGCATCGGTGTACGATACGGTCACTGAAGAGCCACCGGTAAAATCAACACCAAGGTGCAGACCCCACTTCATAAGTGCACCTAACGACAACGCAATACATACTGCAGAAAAAATAAAGAATATTTTTTTATAGTTGATGACAAACATGACTATACGTTAGAAATACCGGAGCCGAATAAGAATCGGGTGAGCGGTGTTACTTTATCCGGTGCAATCGCATTCATAAACACTTTCGTCACGATGGTTGCAGTGAGTAATGACACCACCACACCAAGAATAAGTGTGAGTGCAAAGCCACGCACCAGTGTGTTGGTCATGAAGAACAAAATCACTGCGGCAAGAATGGTGGTGAGGTTACCATCGCGGATAGAAAGCCATGCACGAGAAAATCCATCTTCAATCGCCTGACGAATGCCTTTGCCACCGCGTAATTCTTCTTTGGTTCGTTCAAACACGAGCACGTGCGCATCCACCGCCATGCCGATAGAAAGTATGAAACCGGCGATACCCGATGCGGTGAGTGTTACCGGAATAAGTTTGAAGAGTGCGAGTGTCAGCACGGTATACACACAGAGTGAAAGTGTTGCAATAAGACCAGGTAAGCGATACCACAGTGTCATAAACAATGCGATAACAAGGAAACCACCGATACCCGCTTTCACACCAGATGCCGCAATATCTGAACCAAGCGATGCACCAATATTTTCAGAACCAATGAGTTCAATTGGCACAGGCAACGCGCCGAACTTCAGATTATTGGCAAGCTCGCGCGCTTCTTCTGCAGAACCCGATCCAGTAATAATTGCCTGACCATCAGTAATTGCTGTTTGAATCACTGGCGCTGAGATAATTTGTCCATCAAGGAAAATGGCAAGTATTTCGCCGACATTCTCGCTGGTGATTTTTCCAAAGAGCGCGGCACCTTCTTCATCAAATTGCAGCGCCACCACAGGTGTCTGCATGATGCCCTGCCCGCCCTGTACAAATTGCACCTGTGCACTTGAGAGATAGCGTCCGGTCAATCCTGTATCTGCATACTCTGGCGTACCGGTGCCGGTTGCGGTAAGTTCGTCACCGTTTGCAAGCAATTTGAATTCGAGCACAGGTGTCTTTTTAAGATACTCAGTTGCGCCCGCCAAATCAGTCACACCTGGCAACTCCACAATCACACGGTGTTCCTCACTGCCTCCAAGGTTTGCAACTTCCTCTTGAATGACGGGCTCCAACACACCGAGTACACCGGACACTGCGCCTGCATTGATACGACGTTCAATCACATCGCGGAGCGTGCGCATGGAATCTTTCAAATCCGCTGGTGCAATACCAGACACATCTGCGCGATAGGTCAACATAGTACCGCCCGCAAGATCCAGACCTTGTTTGAATGCGTATGGCGATGTTGGATTTTCTGTGCTGTACACAAAAAAGCCAATCAAAAATGTTGCCACAAGAATACTGAGTGCTCCAATTTTGTATTTCATCTGTAACCGTTGTTTATTTAGATACATCATGCACACATCAAAACGTGCAGAGCGGTATGTAACGGCGAGTATACTCCTATCCCAAAAATATCGCAAAAACAATGCCCCGCCATCTGTACAGATGGCGGGGTCGTTCACCCCTTTGGCAAGGGCGGGCAGGTGCGATAGATCTGGATAATCATGTGTGTATCATCCAGATCGCTGTTGTCCGGAGGCACTGACAGAATCAAGCCAGAACCATCCGGAATGTCGGTGCTCGCAATTACCTTGCGAGCAATCTCCATCGCCACCTCAAGTTTCTCTGGTGAAACCGCCCTCGGCAAACGCACCACAAGCGCGTCTCCAATGACAGCCATATATGACCTCCTTTCTAACAGGTACTCTACACGTCCCCGCTACTTTTGCAACACTATTTCACAAATTGCATGTACTTCCCTTCCTTTTTCACAAATGCATCTTTTGAAGACATTGTGTAATGGAAACCGCACATGTGTGTAATTTTTGATCCATCTACAGCAATTGGATACGAGTATGATTTCCAACCACCACGTGATGTTGGCACGCGACCGCGTGAAATATGCCACATACAGAAAAATGCAATCCGTACAAGTAAGGGGTGTACACGCACTGTTCGCTTACCAACTGCCTGTGCCATATCTTTTCCTGTTACGACATCGCCAGGGGGGCAGATGTTAAATATCTCAAATGGTGAGGGTATATCATTGAATGCCAGGAGTTCCACAATCGAAACCACATCATCTTCGTGAATAAACTGCCGACACCACTGCTTTGTTATGGGCACGAAGGATACCATTGCAGATATAAGGCGATGTATAAAGTTTTCTTTCAATTGACCAGAGAGGGCGGACTGCAGTCCGAAACGTACGCGCATATATCTGCCGCGCGGTCCAGTAATGGCTGCGGGACGAATCACGCGCACCAGCGGGGTGTGCTCCCCTACCCGCTGTGCTTGCTCATAACGATCCCTCAAACGCTCCTCAGCAATACGCTTCTCCTCAGCATACAGGTAATCACTTTTTCTGAATGGTTCTTCCTCGGTAAAACGATGTGCAATCGTGTTATCAGGACGTGCGGCGTATGATGCAACCGTTGAAAAATGGATGAGTCGCTGCACTGATGTGTGGGAGAAGGCAAAATCAAATACTTTTTCTGACCCACCGATATTCCACTTCCATTGGAGATCTTGCTGACCATACATCTCTCGTATCTGCCACGCTGCATGAATAACAATATCAGGAGTGTACTGTGCAACATCCTGTTCCCAATCATCTGAGGTATTTTTTTCAATCCATACTAGTTTTTCTACACCCTCAAGAAGATCTGGTATTTTTTCTTTGTCTAAACCAATGATACGTGAGATGTTATCGCGCTGTGCAAACTCACGCACAAGCATTGTGCCGATATACCCTGCTGCACCCGTAATAAAAATAGTATGTTGCATAAAAAATTATTTACCCGCTCGCGACAATAATGTCATCACTGTTTTAAGTGCAATCTTTATATCCAAAAACAATGAGCGATTCTTAATATAATAGAAATCATACGCTAAACGAAGCTTTGTCTCCTCCAATGATTGCGGTGGCAACTTCTGGCGAATCTGTGCCCATCCCGACAAACCAGGTTTGATGACGTTGCGCACCACATAGTATGGAATCTCTTCTGCAAGTTGCAAACCGAGATCGTAGATATCAGGGCGTGGACCAACGAGCGACATGTCCCCCTTAAGCACTGAAAAAAGTTGTGGAAGTTCATCAATGCGAGATTTGCGTAAGAAGCGACCTACACGCGTAATGCGATCATCGTTTTCTTTTACCCACACACCACGATCATTTGTGCGCATGGTGCGAAACTTAGGAATCAGAATGCGCTTGTTATCTTTGCCGATACGCTCCTGCACAATAAAAATAGGTCCTTTATCGTCCCACTTAATTGCCCAACACACGGATGGCAGGAGTATCACTGTTAGAAGCGCAAGTGGAATAGAAATAATGATATCCATCACACGCTTACAAAATTCATACGCTATTTTCTTTGTCATTGAGATATTTTCAAGAAACCAGTTATAGCCCAGCAGTGACAGTGGCACGCGGTCAAACACATCCTCATACACTTTATGCATATCCAAAAACCGCACGCCGGAAAACAGCGAGCTATACAAACTTGGCAAAATCGTCTGCACCGCGTCATGTTGGGTATCTACCACAACACTACGAATAGATTCGCGCTCAATGAAATCCGACACCGTTGCATTTGCATCTGCTTCTCCCACGCGCTCAAGATTGAGTATAGACACGAAAGAAATACCGTACCGAGGATTTTCATTTATCTCTTTCCACAATTCTTCCATCTCCGGACCTGAGCCAATGAGCAATGCGGGTTGCCGATCAGGTACATCAAACAACATGATGCTGTAGCGACGCCAAAGCACCATACAAGCAAAGGAGACAACAAGAAAAATAAAAAGGATGGTTTTAGGCGTAATACCAAAATAAGGAATGATGTAGAAAAAGAAGACCGCCAGTGCGCTATTTATAAGTTGTGCATTAAAAATGATGGTTGGAATCTGTTTCTTTAGTACGGTTGTGTGCTTGTCATACAAACCCGCAATAAAAAACACAGAAATCCAGAGCACAAAAAGGAACGTAAAGGGTTTGATATATATTTCAAACTCACTCAACGTTGGGAAAGAAAACCAACGAAACCACAACGCAATCCATAACGAAAAATAGAGTACCAATAGGTCTCCGAGTAGAAGTGTGAACGGCTCCCAACGGCTTGTAATCCTGCCCACGTGCATACGTACACAGTAGCGTACACCAGCAGCAGACCCTTGTGAAGCAACGAGAAAACAGACATAGTAAGAGCGTAATGACACATGCCATGAAAAAGAAGATACTCTTCGTTATAACAAAATCTAATTGGGGCGGTGCACAGCGATATGTGTATGATTTGGCGACACATTTCAATACCACACACGATGTTGCAGTGGTGTGTGGTGGTAACGGTACACTAACCACACGTCTCACCGAAGCATCTGTGCGCGTTATTTCTCTCCCCCACCTCACACGCGACGTACACTTACAAAAAGATGTACGGACTTTTATAGAACTCATGCGCATCATTCGTCGGGAACATCCCGATGTAGTACATCTCAATAGTTCAAAAATAGGGGCGCTTGGTGCTGTCATTGGACGCCTGTTGCATGTGCCTCGAATTATTTTTACCGCGCAT
This sequence comes from uncultured Candidatus Saccharibacteria bacterium, assembly GCA_964520295.1. Classification (GTDB taxonomy): domain Bacteria; phylum Patescibacteriota; class Minisyncoccia; order Phycocordibacterales; family EsbW-18; genus EsbW-18. The sequence continues at coordinate 37,915 of CAZFMQ010000001.1, read as the reverse complement.
GGTTGGGCATGGAACGAAGATAGAAACATGCTGAGTAAAATTTTTATTTGCATGATCCATTACATAACTATGCTGTTATGCCATGCAACGATTGCTGTTTCAGAATCAGTTCGTTCTCAAGCGTTGTATTTTCCGGGTGTCGCAAAAAAAATAACCGTCATCAACCTCGGACTACGTAACGCATCTCCACTGTCACAAGAAGAAGCTCGCCACGTATTACCAGAAAAAACGGACAACACGACCGTACTCGGTACTGTTGCTGAACTGCACCCCATAAAAGGCATCACATACGCCATTGAGGCCGTCCACACACTCAATGCGCAAAATATCTCATATGTCATTTGGGGAGAAGGAGAAGAACGACAGCGATTGCAGAATCATATAGAACAACATTCACTTTCCGCAAACATATTCCTTCAAGGACATGTGCAAAATGCTGAACACTATATGCGCGCGTTTGATTGTTTTGTGCTCCCCTCTCTGTCCGAGGCATCGGGCTACGTACTCCTAGAAGCCGGTAACGCAGGGTTACCTGTCGTCGCCACACGCGTCGGTGGCATTCCAGAGATTATCGAAGACGGAAAGACGGGGTTGCTCGTACCATCAAAGGATCCGCAGGCACTCGCCAACGCACTCACCACCCTCATTGAAAATCCCGCATTACGGGCACAAGTAGGCTCGGCACTACAGAGAAAAGTACGAACAGAATTCTCTCTTGAGCGAATGCTCACCGCCACAGAAGCGCTCTACAGCTAGTCCACAGGAGTGGATTGCGACTCACCATAAAAGCCGATACCATACACGTATGATAGATGTTCAGTTTGAGGATGCGGGCTTGCCCCCTATTGCGAGTCGAAAATCAGACGGTGTATTTGTAAACGCGTTAGTGCGTTGGGGCATCACGTCATCACCTGCTGTTGCCCGCTTGTTGCTTGTGGCAACTGGATGCTTCTGTTTTGCGATCGCATCCATGCTCTTCTTTAGAACCATCAACGAAGAGCCGCTCAACGCACAACGAGAAATTCCGCCGGAACTTGCTCACGCTCAATCATAATTATATGCACTACACATCACGAAAACATGGTTTTACCCTTATCGAAATCCTTGTTTCACTTTCTATTATTGCACTGCTTTCCAGCGTTATTTTGTCAGCGGTAAATAGTGCGCGAAAAAACGCCCGCGACAGCAAGCGCATCGCCTCTATTCGTGAACTACAAACAGGACTTGAACTGTACTTTGCAACTGCACAAATCTACCCAGATTCAGATAACGACAGCAGTTTTACCGTTGGAGAAGGTGATGGGTTCTCTGCCTCGTTCTGGGATACACCAGAGGATGATGATTTCATCAATACGCTCGTCATCAACAAGGCTATGAGTGGCACAGTGTTTGACCCACTCGCAAGTCAGCAGGCAAATGTCCGTTACTATCGATTCCCTGCTGGATCCTACGGGTGCCCTGAAGAACGTGGCCCATTTTATGTTCTTGGTATCGTGGATATGGAAGCAAGCCCAGGACGCCACCAGCTCTCCCCTGGTTGGACATGTCCAGAATTTGATTTTGGCGACCCAACAGAGGGCGGATTTGAGTTTGTTGTTGGTAAATACGAGCGCTAAATAGGTACTCCAGCGTGTACTCCAGAAGGGCTTGCAAACTCCCCGAAAAAGGGTATTATGACTAGGCCTCTAGGGGGCATTTTTTATGAAAACAAATAAGGCATACAGTAAGCGCCTCCGCGTTACAAAATCAGGAAAAATCATCGGACGAAAGGCCGGTGGCAACCACTACAACGCAAAAGAGTCGCGTTCAACCCAGCTTGCACGTAAGCGCAATAAGCCAATCAACTTGACGGTGAAGGTGCGCACACGTTTTCTTGCAGGCAAATAGTCCCCCGCCACTAACTACTACTACCAACCATGACACGAGTAAAACGAGGAAAGATTTCAATGAAGCGTCGCCGCAACGTGCTCGCACGCACCAAAGGCTTTCGCAATGCGCGCAAAAGCAAGGAGCGCCAAGCACGCGAAGCACTCTTCCACGCAGGCGTGTACGCATTCGCACACCGCAAAGATAAAAAGAACGACTTCCGCAAACTTTGGCAGAACCGCATCTCTGCAGGTCTCACACCATTTGATATCTCCTACAGCAAATTCATGGGATTGGTGCACAAAAAAGGTATTGTATTGAACCGCAAAATGCTTGCAGAAATTGCAAAAGACCACCCAAAAACATTTGAACGCATCGTTACCCAGGTAACAGCATAAACAAAAATCCCGCCGAAAGGCGGGATTTTTGTTACTGAGCGCCCGAAGCGCTTCGGACGCTACGTGTATTTGCTTTTTTGTTCTAGCCCTTTATAGAACCATCGTCCTCCTCTACCGGACGATAGCTATACGTCATACGATCAGCCGCCTTATCTTTTTTCACCAATTCAATCACTTTTTCTATTAGCTTCTTTGGATTGGTATCGTACACGATTTTTTCGTATGCGCGATTACCGCGCTCCACAATGGTCTTGATGGTCTCATCAGTCAACCAATCCCCTTCCAAAATACCGATTGGCTTATTGTCTTCAAAAGCAATGGTGAACTCGTGAATCGTTCCCACGCGCCCGCATCCAAAAAGCACTGCATCAGATGAGCGTGTCAGAATAAGATCACGACCCGCATAGCCGAAACCTGTGTAAATGATGAGATCCATGTAATCTAGTGGCAAGCGGAACGCTTCAATGTGCTCGCGCTCACTAGCGGCAGGAGAAAATCCGATAGACGTGCCCTCTGCTTCCTTTGCACCAATCGCAGACCACAGCGGAAACCCGGTTGTAGCACCGGTTACAATCACTGCATCCTGTCGGGCAATTTCACGACCTAATTCTTTTGCTAGCTCATACGCGTGCGGACCACAGTGCGATGTTTCAGCCGCACCCGATACACATATTTTTATATCGTTATTTACATCTTTGCGATAACTCATATGCATCAGTATACCGTGCTCTTCTCACAAACCCATGCACAAATGTGCACAAACCTACTCTAAAGAAATTACATCGCCCGGATTTGGCACCTGCGCATCAATACCGTAATAGTCGCGCAAACGCTGTGCAAGAAATTGAGAGCTCTTTGGTTCACCCATGGTAACGAATGCGCGCTTGATAGATACATTTGTGGTGCTTACAAAATCAAGCAGACCATTCAAATCACGATGCCCGGAATATCCAATTGCCGATACAATACGGGCACGAACCGGAACGATTTCTTTGTTGATGGTAACCTCCTTCGCACCGTCTACGAGCAAACGCCCCATGCTCCCCGGTGCCTGGTACCCAACAACGAGAAGTGTGCTGTTGGGATCACTGAGATACTGTCGTTCGTGAGAAATAACACGACCACCAACAGACATGCCCGATCCCGCAATAATAATTTTTGCTCCAGGTAGTTCGTGAATTTTACGCGATTCCTCTTCCGACTCCACTACCGTAAGATTCTTGAATGAAAAAATATCATCTCCTCGCGCAATCACCTTCTGAGTTGATTCGTTATATTCAGATACTGATTCCCTATAAATCTGGGTTACCTTTGATGCCAATGGCGAGTCAAGAAAAACCGGCACATCAGGGATACGTTCCTTTTCCGCGAGCATGTTTATCTCATAGAGTAGGTTCTGTGTGCGTTCTATTGAAAACGATGGGATGATGAGTGTGCCATTGTGTTTTACCGTCAATTCAATTGCATCTTCCAACTGCCCCAAACGACTATCCACCACTGGGTGCACGCGGTCGCCATACACTGATTCCATAACAAGGTAGTTCACATTTTCAACAATGTCAGTGTTTTTAAGAAGAAGTGATGGTGAGTTACCCAAATCACCGGTAAAGAGTATCTTGCCCACCTTTGGATGCACACACTCAACCATGGCCGAACCGAGAATATGCCCCGCGTTTTTCAGCATGAGTGTGAAATCACCGATAGTGAACGGCGCATAGTACGGTATCGTTTCCCAGTTCGCAAACACGCGACCAACATCATCGGGTGCATATGGCGCCTCCGTACCGCACTCTATCGCCTCCTGCCCAATTAGACGCGCCGTGTCCGGCAGCATCACTTCAGCTAGTTTTTTTGTCTCTGCCGTTGAATATATCTTTCCTGTAAACCCATCTTTAACAAGTTTGGGAATGCGCCCGATGTGATCCGCGTGCGCATGCGTTACCACAAGCGAATCAATGGTGGCAAGATCGTACGGAAACACATTGCTATTTTCAGGACTACATATACGCCCACCTTGATGCAAACCACAATCCACAAGAATCTTTGCCTGTGGTGATTCCAGCAGAAAGTTCGCACCGGTAACTGCTCCGACACCACCATAAAATCCAATGCGTACGTTTGTATTTGGAGCTACTTCATTCATACTACTTTTTTAGAAAATGAAAAACGTTTGAATACCGTCGGCATGACAAAAAGCCACGCCACCAATGCACCTGAAACATCCATAACTAAATCAAGCTTTGTATCCCCCACAATATCACCGCGCTGTAATATGAGTGCGCCGGAAAAAAACTCAAAATACTCCCATGCAAGCCCGATGGTTGCAGCAGAAAGTGCGGTAAGTGTGAACAATCCAAATGTGGTCCATTTTTGCGGAGTGTAGAATCGCGCAATTCCCCACAAAACAATGCTGCCGACAAGAAAACCGCCGAGAAAATGCATCATAATGTCATACCACCAGTACAGCCAATAGTAAAAACGTTCTTGCGCAATATGATCAAGGTAAAAGAGCGCAAAAGCAGTTATAGCGATTATAAAAAGTAAAATGCGGGTTCGTTTTTCCGTCACGGAATACTCTGATTATATGCCTCAGTAACATCTCAAGTATATCATACGAAAACAATGAGCTCCGAACAGCAGTTCGGAGCTCATTGTTGGGGTCATTTCAGATTTTTACCTAGCAGAAGCTAGGTGGGTCTTCTCAGTACGTCCGCCAAGGCGGTCGGTTTGAAACAATTCGAAGTCCCTGAAAAAATTATTTGATCTAGATAATATCCAAAACAACCCCACATATACGATACCCCTTCCACTACTGTTGATGCAAGGGTGGATAGCAGTTTACGACACAAAGAAAATGGAAAGTGAATACCGCCCAAAATACATAGTGTATTTTGGGCGGTATTTTCACCTCAAAAACCAATTATTATTGATCTACACCAAAGCGTTTGTATGAGAAGACCGGATCTTTACCAAACCAGTGTTTGATTTCATGAGCTGCTTCAGCTGGCGTTTCTGACGCGTGTACCAGGTTCATGATGGCACGCTTCTCCGCATTCGCAAGCACTGGCGAATCGGCTGAATAATCACCACGAATCGTACCCATGTCTGCCGCATATGGAATGGTCGGACCTACAATTTTACGTACCATATCTACCGCATGCACACCTTGCACAACCATGCGCACCAATGGCGCTGACACCATATAATTGATGAGCCATCCGCGCACGATTTTACCTATTTTGTACTTATCTTCAGTACCAAAATCTTTTTTTAACGAGTAGCCATACTTTTCATACGTACCAGCCGTCTTCTCACCCACACGGGTAATCCACATCTTATCTTTTGGATAATGCTTATCCATCTGTTTGAGCGTTGGCTGAAACATCTGCAACGCAACGATTTTAAGATCGCGCTGCTCAAAACGGTGAATGATTTCCCCCACGAGACCCTTACGAACGCCATCGGGCTTTACCATCACGAATGTCTTCTCTTCCTTCGGATTTTTCATAACAAAAATACTATGAGTAACGGCATCATCGTAGCAAACGAGACACCTATAATCAAGAATTGCCAAAACCCGTATGGGTTGTACTTACCTGCGCCTCAATTTCAGCGCGTGGGCGACCATACCGAACATAGGAAAGTTCTTTGAGGCGGTCGGTTACATCAATGTTGCCTTCTGCTGGTTTTTCAATTTGCAAGTTGAACGGACGCACGGGCTTATTATTCGCTAGCATTTTAATAACTGCATTGAAGTTATCTATGTTCATCAAATCAGTTGCTGAAAATACAGGTGTGAATTGTTTTTCCAAAAACTCTGCGTCCTCAGAACCAACACGGAACGCACACAAAGAACCGACGTTACCGAATATCGCATCACGAATTTTATCTGGTAATTGCTTAATAAACTGATGCGCCACAATCAATCCTAGTTTGTACTTACGCGCCTCTGAAAGAATGGTTGAGATAGAATCAGTCGTTACGTTTTGGAACTCATCAATGTAGAGATAGAACGGATGTACTTCCCCACGCCCAAGTACGTCCACGCGTGACAGTGCCGCCATGAGAATCTTGCCGACAATAATAAGGCCGATGAGGTTGGCATTGATATCACCCAAACGCCCCTTGGAGAGATTGACGAGTAAGATTTTGCGCTCATCCATAATCTGGCGGAAATTAAACGCCGATGTGCGCTGAGTAATAATCGGACGCATAAAATCATTCGCCAAAAAGACGTCAAACTTGCTGGTGATGTACGGCACCATGTTGACCAACGATGATTCGCCACCTGCTTTTTCGGCAACATCGCGCCAAAACTGCACCACAATAGGGTTTTTACAGCGCGCAAGCTTCAATTCACGAAATGCAGGATCACTTAAGACACGCGACACATCTGCGAGTGTATTACCACTGTTGGGATCTTCAATAACCAAGAGCGTGGCGTTACGGAAGTACTGCTCAAACATTGGCCCCATGGTATCTGCCTCATATAATTTTTGGAAAATAGAAAAGAGCTCGTTGACCACAAATGTCTTTTGCTCGGGGTATCGCGTATCGTACTCCAACATATTCAACCCCATCGGACGCTCTGTGTGTGCAGGATCAAAGTAAATAACATCATCCCAACGTTCTTTCGGAATCTGCGCAAGAATGTCTTGAATGTCAGTGCCGTGCGGATCAATCATACAAACCCCTTCCCCATTTTTGATATCTTGTACAATCATATTTTTCAAAATGGTTGTTTTACCTGTACCAGTCTGACCAATGACGTACAGGTGGCGCACACGATCAACATCTGCCATGTGTATTGGTGTGCGCTTATTGCCGTATGTGTTATGACCGAGAAGGATTCCTTCTGTTGGCAAATCCATAGGCGCTGGTGCGCCGCCTGACTTTGAACGTTTCAATTCTCGCGAGCCATCGCTTCCTGCGGTCGGCAGGTGAATGATTGATGCAACTTCGCGCAAATTCATCGGCAACACATTGCTCTCAGAAAAAAGACGGAAAGAGAAGTTTTTAATGAATACTTTGAATGCATTCTTTTTGATGCGCGTGCACACCAGTGCATTCCCGCGCGGGTCTTCAAACTGATTGAGGCTCGCTTCCATGTCTGAAAGTATTGCTTCGGCCCGTGTCATAGTGGTTGCTGATGCCACGAGACGTATGTTTGTCTCCACAATTGGATGCGCCACCTTCTGCTTAACTTGCTCTATGGCGATATCATCTATCACGCGCTCCTTTTCTTTTTCTGTGTCCTCTTTTTTCCCCGATGAGAAGAACAACCCGTTGAGCTCCTTACCAATAGAAGACATGAGTGATTCTTGCGCAAACGCCTCTTTCACTGAAATACCCTTTGATAGTTTTTCCAACGACTTTCTAAATCGTCCTGTGTAATCGGTTTGCGCAGGGCGAATCAGTACTTGAAATGCTGCTCCCTCCCCTGTTTTGAGCAACTTTGCAAATGACGAGAGCAAGATATTGAGCGGGTCGTAGTCAAAGGATTCGTGTGTTTTAAGCGAATACGCGGATGGACGACTGTACGACACCGTAGAACCCGCCACCTGCCCTTCGGGCACAAAGACGTTGTAATCATTTTTTGCAACCTCAATACGTGCCTGCGGGAAAATAGAAAGTAACTGACGCTCAAAGAGTGGCACCTTCTCAACTGGCACCGAGAGAAAGAGTGCGATGTGCTCTTGATGTGATTCTACTGCTAACTCAATCGTGAAATAATTTTTCTTTGCATTTTTTTCTGCTGTTGTAGACAGTGCGCCTGCATAAAATTGCTCCATAGATGAGAGCAATTCTTTCAGTGGGCGCTGGTGCTCGCGTGCTTCCTGTGCGGAAAACGGCAACGTTACCTCCAATAGTGTCATATGCAATGCCTTCCAGAGCACATCCCCCTCCTTGATACCAGAAACGGGGTATCCCGTCTTGAGATATTCTGCTAAAAACCGATGAAAATCGTCTTCTATATGCGCATCGTGTAATTTTTCAACAACTGACAGTGCATTGCGAATACCCTTTTCACGCACAAGCGTAAGTAATTCACTCATAACGGTATCGTGCTCTTCGGGAGCCAAATCAAGCACGACGGCATCAATTTCTGGCTTCAACATCTGATGCCCTTTCGCCAGTACCTTCTCTGGTTGTACAGAAGCGTATGCACGCGTCAACTGTTCTTCGGGGCGCTCGTGGCGTAATGTGTCTGCGCCACTATCAATACCCTCTTCCAAGCGCTTGAGGCGCTCACGCAAAAACGCTGCTTCTTGTTCAGCAGAAGAAAATTGTGTCTCCGCTGTCACTGAAAATCGTTCCATACTCTACAGTATAGCGCATCTGTTATTCTTTGCGTTTGAGTAGTTCGGCAGTGGCACGCTCTAGGTATGCTTCCACAGTCTCGTTTTTTTGCCAAAAACCACCACGTGGGCGTGATCCTGTTTGTTCTTGCAAGTATTCAAGATGTTTTTGAAACGATGCATCGAGCGTATCATCTCCGAGTGCAAGGCGCATAAACTTACGCGCACCCATATCCTTCCATTGATGCCACGATGACGCACGCTCATTGGTATAGTCCCCAAAAAAGTTTTGCAATTTTTCGTGCATTTCACGTGCGAGCGGTTCAGTATATGACTCTGTTGATGCTTCCGATGCCGCATCATACATATCACTCATCTCGACTCGCACCTCACGAGGTGTGTCTATTGTTTCAAGCGCCTCTTCAGGCACGCCGACTGCTCGCGGTTCCACATCAACTGTTTCGTCAAATGTCGGTGTGGCTTCATGTGCCCCCGGTAAATTGAGTGCATCACCATACGCAATGTGTGATTCATTATTGAATTCAAAATGTCCCACGGCACCATTCTCCCCTGCCACATATGAAAGAGTATCGCCCTCATGTACCAAATGGAGTTCGGCAAGCGGAATCTCACGACCATCAGCAAGTGCTACCGTTGAGTTACTCCATGCTTCAGCAAACTGTTCTTTGGGCAACCCCGTGTCCCCAAATACTTCTTTTGCCGCACTCCAAATATTACCTCCTTTCTCAATGATAACTGGTGCTGCTTTTTCTACCTCCACAGATGCGGGTACCTCCGGTGCTTCTGATACCCCTTCCACCGATGTCACTATCTTTTGTGCCTCTTCAGCCGATAATGCTCCCGCAACATCCGGTGCATACTCTGGTGCATGATTCACCGCCGCTCCGTACTCGTGCGCCTCTGCCAGCGTATCTGGGCTTATGTGAAATGCAGTGTCCAATTGAGCAATGCGCCACCCCGCTTCAGCAAGTGTTTCAATCGCAAGTACGGTTGCAACACGCTTTGTCCATACACCCGAGCGTTTCAAGTAGTATGCAACTGCATCTACTTTTCCCGTTTGATCAACAAGCGCGTCGATTTCATGCATCATTTTTTCATGTTTCTGTGCCAACGCATTCAATTGCGTCTCCCTTTCTTCTGAAGTCAACGTGGTATTGGCTTGTATCTCTTGCAATTGTACATACATCGGTTCAATCAACTTTTTGATAGCCATACCAGCACTTGAGGTGGCAATGGTGCCCTCATATGCTTCGAACGTGCCCTCGGCAACCCTCGTCACATATTCACGTCGAATATCATCGGCAGTCGGCATTGCACGATTCTGTTCTCGTGCACTCTTTTCTGCCCGTTGGTACAAGTACCACGCCTCCTCCGCTGCCTCATCCTCCGTGGTACCCCATTTTTTCTTTTCAAGACGTACATCCGATGCGGTTTCTGATATGCGACCCATTGCCATCAATGCCCACACTGGGGAGCGGAGCATATTGAACGGCGCAAACACTGCACGCGTTGCACGAATACCTTCCCCTGCAAGTTGTGCCCAGGCACTCTTTTTGCTTTTGCCCGCGTAGAAATCTTCTCGATTTTGGCGTGATTGCTCTTTTGCGCTTGCATAGTGATTGGCCAACGAGCGCATCAACAATGCTGAATTGAAACGCGTATCACCAACATCTTCCCCCTCTGCTTTATCCTGTAGTGTTTTTTTAAAAAACTTCTCATAGGCAAATCCGAATGCCTTTTCTCCAAATGCATTTTTTGCTTCTTGCAAAGCAAATCCTGCACCTGCAAGTTTGCGCAACCATGTTGGTCGTTCTTTTGCGGGCACAGTTTCAAGGGCTGCCTCCACCTGCTCTTCGTCGGTCATTTTTTCAAACACATCTGATTCAGAAAATACCCCCTCTTCAGTGGATAGCTTCTCCGTCAAACCATCGTGGTTTTCATCTAGTGCAATACCTTCCGCAACAGCGACCGATGCCAATGATTCTTGCACATCTACTTCTGCCAATCGTTTCAGAGCCGCCTCGTATGCAGTTGGTATTTCTTTTTTTGCATCCTGCGCTTCTTGTATTTTTGCGTAGGCTGCCGCTACTTCGCCTTTTGTAACACGCTCCTTTGCAGTTTTTTCTCGTTTTGGTTTTGCGTTTCGCTTTTTTGCTTTTGCAGCTTTTGCACGGCGCACTTCTGCATCACGCATACCAATGGCGCGCACCTCTTCTATCTCATCTTCTGTAATACCCATTTCAGATCCAACGCGTAATTGCCGTACTAGATGCGCCTGTCGATCCCGTCTCTCTCCTATCTCTTTAACAGAATACTTTTTTTCTTTGAGTCCGATGTGAATTTCTTCTAACTCATCAATCAAATCTTCAATCTCCTTTTTCTTTTGTTTTGTAAGCCACGTATCTTCTTCAAGTTTGATACGCCTATCTTCAATAAATTTCTTTGTGACGCGCGGCGTTTGTGCTTCTTTTGCCGCTTGTATACCCGCTTCTCGTTGCTCTGGTGTAAACACCTCCTCAACCGTGGGGGCTTTGGGCTCTGCTTGTTTTTTTCTAGATGCGCGCGGTTTTTTGGTAACTCGCTCCGCTGGTACCTCTGGCCCTGTTGGTACTGGAGCTCCTTCTATTGATTTCATACTACTATTCTAGCGTCAAAATCTCTGGGTCGCCATCGGTAATGAGGATAGTATGCTCCCATTGAGCAGTGCGTGAACCATCTATGGTACGGTACGTCCATTGATCTTCTGCAATCTCTACCTCTCCTGCACCTTCGGCAACTGTTGGCTCAATAGTAATAACCATACCCGGCTCCAATACATCACCTTTTCCTTTTAAGGCAATGTGAAAAATATGTGGCACCTCATGTACTGCGTAGCCAACCCCATGTCCACCCAAATCAGCCACCACTTCAAATCCCGCATCCAATACGAATGGTTCAATGGCACGCCCAATGTCGCCCGTATGTGCACCACCGCGTGCAACGGCAATACCTTTGAATAGCGCATCTTTTGTAACAGCAATCAGATGCTGTGCTTGTGCATCAACGACACCAACAGGAACGGTGATGCACATATCTGCAATGCATCCGTTGTGTATAAGCCCCGCATCTAAACTCACCATATCACCATCACGCAATACACGTGTCGGAGATGGGATACCATGCACCGCCTCATCATTTATAGACACGCACAGCGTTGCGGGAAATGGACGGGATGCGCCATCGGGTTTGTAATTGAGAAATGCGGGTGTATCACCACCTTCACGGATGAGATGCTCACACATGTCATTGAGTGCCTGCGTTGTCGTACCCGCCGTGGCGTGTTCGCCAACCACACGAAGAATGCGCGCGAGGCGCTTTCCTGCTTCGCGAATATGCCCGATATCTTCTGGTGCTTTGATAAAATTCATACTATATCAGGACCTGCATAATGCGCTCATGAATCTCCTCAACACTTCCTTCCCCGTCTATTTCTTTCAACGTTCCTTGCTCTTTAAAGAACGTGAGTGAATCTTGCGTATTTTCATCGTACTCAATCAAACGTTTTTTGATAACTTCTTCAGTGTCGTCAGCACGTCCTTCAATCCCTGCACGCTTAGAAAGACGATCGTACAATTCTTCATTTGAAATATTCAGATACACAACCGTGTATGAACGCTTCAACCACGTCATCACTTCATGAAATAATTTTGCTTCCTCAAGCTTGCGCACCGCGCCATCAAAAATAATACCGCCGTGGTGCCCGAGTGCCACCATCTCTGAAATCCACAAGTACGACATAATCCAATGAGGCACGAGCACGCCTTGGTGCATGCTCTCCAAAATCTCTTGACCAATGTCAGGATGCGATTGCGCCAACTCTTTGAGACGCGCTGATGCCGCAAACACAGGGAAACCCGCCTTCTCCGACAACAGGGCCGCCTGTGTGCCCTTCCCAGAACCCGGCTTACCTAAAATGACAATGGTGTTGTATTGCATGGCTCAAGTATAACAACAAAAGAGACCGAAACACCACTGGGCGTTTCGGTCTCTCGTTGTGTCTTTTGCCGATTTTAATTTTAGTATTCGCGAAGCGATACCTGTGCTTCAATTTTCTTAACAAGATCAACTACCACTGACACCGCAATGAGCAAACCGGTACCACCGATGGCAATGGAGGTAATACCTGTAATTGACTGCATAATAAGCGGCAAAATTGCAATGAGACCGAGGAAGAGAGCGCCGAGCAACGTGAGGCGCGTCAGAATGTTTGCAATGTGCGTTGAGGTTGATGCACCAGGACGAACACCAGGAATGAATGCACCTGAACGCTGCAAGTTCTTTGACAATGCGTCTGGATCAAACGTAACAGTCGTATAGAAGTACGTGAACAAGAACACAAGTACGAAGTATGCAATACCGTACCAGAGCAAATTATTCAGAAAACCATTAATGAGGAGCACAATCTTCTGCACGAGTGGATTCGCAACCCCTGAAAGAAAGTTTGCAATCATGCCCGGGAACAACAAGATTGAGAGCGCAAAAATAATTGGCATCACACCCGCCTGATTGATACGCAACGGCAAGTATGTGGATACACCGCCGTATACGCGGTTACCGCGCACCTGCTTTGCGTACGTAACCGGAATAGGACGCTCTGCTTCTGTCACCACCACCACACCCAACACCGTAATGACGGCTGCTACGAGGAAGCCGATGTATGCAGGAATTTGCTCAGGGGTAAAGGTGAACGCCAGCTGTTGCAGTGCAGTTGGAAAACTTGAAATAATACCTGCAAAAATGAGGAGTGAGACGCCGTTGCCGATGCCGAATTCAGAAATCAGTTCACCGAGCCACATCATCAATACAGCACCACCAATGACCACAATGATGTTGGTAATCAAATCAAGCGATGAGAGTGGTGCAAGAATACCGTTGCGCTGGAGCAACATGATAAAACCAAATGCTGACAGTGCTGCAAGTGGTACAGAAAGTAAGCGGGAGTACTGTGATACACGGCGACGGCCTGCCTGCCCTTCTTCGTGGAACATTGCTTTCAAGCGAGGGGAAAGCACGGTGAACAACTGCATGATGATGGACGCCGTAATGTACGGAGCCACACCGAGCATCACAATAGAAAGACCTGAAAGACCACCACCCGAAAAGAGGTTGAGGAATCCGAAGAATTGATTGTTTGAGAAAAATTGCGCAAGCGCTACGGTATCAATACCAGGAATTGGAATAGCAGCGAAGACGCGGGACAAACCGAGAATGCCGAGCACAAACAACATGCGCGAACGCAACTGTCGATCGCCGACAACAATTTTCAGTTTATTGAAAAAATTTCCCATAGTTATGCAACGCTGCCACCCGCCTTCTCAATTGCCTTCTTTACAGTCGCTGACACAGGAACACCAGAGATGGTGAGCTTGTGTGCAACTGGTGCGTTTCCAAGAATTTTGACTGCAGGCATCTTTCCTCCGCGTGTTGGAATAAGTTTCTTTTCCACAAGTGATGCCATAGTGACAGTGTCACCTGATGCAAATGCAGTATCAAGGGCACGAATATCAAGTGCAAATGGTGCAATGCGTCCGCCAATAGTAGAGGTTGCGCGGTGCTTACCGTATCCACGACGCTTCGGCAATTTCTTAATCATGTCGCGAAACTCTGGACGAATGCGGTGACCTGCACGTGCTTTCTGACCTTTTGTACCGCGGCCAGCTGTTTTACCACGCTTACCACCACGTCCGACGCGACGTGCTTTGGTGTTTGGTGTTTTTCTTTTGAGTTCGTGAAGTTGCATACGAGTTTATTCTGGTTTCTTAGCTGAACGCTTTGGTTGCTGGAGTTGTGACAACGCTTTGATAGTTGCACACGCATTGTTGAGCTTGTTGTGACTGCGTGAAAGAATTTTTGCACCAATACCTGACAAACCTGCGAGCTCCAACACGTCACGTACTGCACCACCCGCAATAAGACCACGACCTGGTGCTGGGTACAATTTTACAATACCACTGCTGTACTTTGCCTGTACTTCGTGCGGAATTGAGTTGGTATCTGTCTTTGCGATGTCAATCTTGTGCTTGAGTGCGCTACGGTATGCCTTCTCCACTGCCAATGCAGTGTCACCTGCTTTACCGGTGCCGACACCAACTTGACCGCGGTGGTTACCCGCAACCACACAGACAGAGAATGAGAAACGGCGACCACCTGATACCACGCGGGTTACGCGACGAATGCTGATGATACGCTGATCAAACTCTGGCTTCACGCGTTCTGTGCGTGCGCGCGGACGACGACGTGGGTTCTTGGCAAAGCGTCCACCACGTTCTGTGCGCGCACGCTCCCCACCTTCCTGTGTTGTGGTATCAGCTGTTGTCGCAACATCAGTTGCAACAACTGTCGTGTCCATCTCTTTTTCTTTTGTGTGTGTTTGGTCTGACATATACATTACAGTGTGAGACCTTCTGCGCGTGCACCTTCTGCAATTGCTGCAATGCTGCCTGCGTATGAAAATCCTCCTCGATCAAATACGACCTGTGTAATTTTTTTATCCTTCGCTGCTTTCGCAATCTCTGCACCGAGCGCACGCGCATTTTCAGATGGCTTGCCTTTCATGCCACGTGTTGAGCCTGCAATTAGTGTTGCGCCACGCTCATCATCAATGAGCTGTACAGAAAGCGCAGTATTTGAACGAAATACTGCCATGCGAGGACGCTCGCTGGTACCTGAAACCTTTGCGCGAATGCGCGCGCGGCGACGTACTCGTTGTTCTTTTTTGTTGTGAGCTGTCATATCGTGTGTCTATGCTACATTACGCTGCGCGTTTTCCCTCCTTACGACGGATAACTTCACCTTCAAATCGGAACCCTTTACCCTTGTATGGCTCTGGCTTCTTGAGTGCGCGAATCTTTGCGCTGAATTGTCCTACAAGTTCCTTATCAATACCTGAAAACGTGGTGATGTTCTTTTCTGATGTGACGGTGAGACCGTCTGGAATTGCAACGACCACAGGGTGTGAAAAACCAAGTGCCATCACAAGCTCTTTGCCCTTTACCTCAATACGAAAGCCCACACCCTCAAGAATAAGTTTCTTTTCGTATCCTTTGTTCACACCCTCAACCATGTTCTGAATGTGTGAGCCGTATGTACCCCAAAGTGCGCCTGTCTGCTTGCCCTCTTTCTTTGGCGCAAGTGTTATGACGCCGTCTTCAATGCTGATGGCAATATCACTACGGAATGCACGTGAGAGTGTTCCTTTTGGACCAGTAACCGTAAGCATGCCGTTCTCGTTTGTAACGGTTGTACCTGCTGGAATTTCAATTTTTTGACGACCAATACGTGACATATGATTTACCAGATTTCAAACAATACTTCCCCACCAATGTGTTTCTTGCGTGCATCCTGACCAGTGAGCACTCCTTGTGGTGTCGTCAAAATAAGATGACCGTATCCTTGGCGTACAGGTGTAATTTCACTTGCACTAACGTACATGCGCTTGCCTGGACGTGAAAGGCGCTTCACACCATGAATCTTTGCTTCTCCGCCGGCGTACGTAAGTGTTGCTTCAATCTTGTTATCGTTTTTGCCCTTCAAAGACACTTGTGAGAGGTAGCCGGCACCCTTGAGAGTTTTTGCGATTGCCTCTTTGATAGCTGAACGGTGGATCACAACGGTCTCTTTGCCTGCGCGAGCGGCATTTGAGAGTGCGGTAATGAAGTTTGCAATAGGATCAGTAGTCATATGAAAAATTACCAGCTTGCTTTCTTAATACCCGGAATCTGACCGCGGTTTGCGAGTTCACGGAAACAAATACGGCACAAACCGAATTCACGCATGTAGCCACGTGGACGACCGCACTTAAAACAGCGGTGCTTCGTGCGTACCGGTGATGCGTTCTTCTTGAGTGTCTGCAGTTTTTCGTAGTCGTGTGACTCCTTCAAAGCGGCACGCTTTTCTGCGTTCCGTGCGCGCATATCTGCGCGTTTTTTGTCTCGTGCAACTATTGCTTTACGTGCCATATTGTATGTATATCCAAAATGAAAGTGCCTCGGGAGCGTGCCCATGGCTAAGCGATACGATGTATGCTTGGCGGCTGGCAGGCGGTGAGGCGTTGTCTCCTACGGTGCGTATTGCTCTGTAGGACAAGCTCCAAAAACTGAAGCCCTCACATACTACCAGAGGTGGAGAAAAAGGGCAAGGAAGCGTGGAACTGAGCACCTGAAGCAAAAGAAAACGCCCCGCCATTCCGAAATCTCGGAATAGCGGGGCAAAAAAACGAGTAGTGCTCAGCGGCGACCACCGAACCACCAGTTGCCACTCCAACCAGCACTGTCGTGGCCAATGTTCACTCCTCGCTTGGCCATGACGCTCTCGTAAAAAGTTGCGAAGCACCATCGACCAGCAACGCCTATCCAGTGTGTGCAGTTGGGATAGAAGTAAGCGAAGGCGGGGTCTGCTGCGTTGATGGCCGCCTGAGCGTACGGATCAGGTGACAAGTCACGGAGATAGTACTCTTTTGCGAGGTCATCATCGGAGATGAAGTGGCCGAGCTTGAAGAAAATCATCTCAACGCATTGCCCCTCACCTCGCGGCATCGTAGCAAGAGCGCTCTTCTCAACGTACTGCTTCCGCCCCGTCGCCTTGAGGACCTGTCGCGGTGTTCTAGTGCGATCTACGTGAACGTATCGGGTAATACAACCACGCATCTGCGTTTCCACCGTTTCAACTCTGCACTGCAACGAGCCATTGAGGATGCCGATGATAACATCCTTCCCGCCGATCTTTTTGATGAACTTCTGCATCTGCCTGTCCGAAAGCGTGGGACTTTTGATAGCCATATTTCTCCCTTGGGCTGTATTGCCCGTGTGTGTAGCACTATAAATGAACACTGTTCTGCGGGCAGAGTACATGCGGCACATGTCCCTGTCAACAAAAGAGCCCGAATCCCGACACGGCGGGATTCGGGCTCTTTATTACATGTTTAGCTTGCCTTTTTGAACGGCACACCAATGTACTCAAGATATGCCTCTGCATCTTTTTTATTCTTTGCAGTCGTTACAATTGTGATGGCGAAACCAAATACATCGCGTGCTTCTTCATCTGCTGTTTCTGGGAAAATAGAGTGCTCACGAATACCAATGGAGAGATTGCCCATGGGGTCAACTGATTTTCTATCAATACCACGGAAGTCGCGTGTACGTGCGAGTGCAATGTTGAACAAACGATCCAAAAAATCGTACATGCGCTGACCACGAAGCGTTGTTTGGTAGCCGATGGTCTGACCTTCACGAAGTTTGAATGACGCGATAGATTGTTTTGCAACACGGCTCACTGACTTTTGGCCCGTAATTTTTTCAAGACGATCTTGAATCACTTCAATTCTGTGCTTGTCCTTCACTGAACCGACACCCACTGACACAATCACCTTCTCAATTTTAGGAAGTGCCATAACGTTGGCAATGTTGAGTTGCTCTTTCAATTCACCAAATGCTTTTTTCTGTTTTTCTTGTACCGTAATCATATATATCGTTATGCTTTAGTCACGTTTGAAACGTGTAGCGGCATTGCCTTCTCTACAATCTGACCTTTGTTGTTTTTGCGATTTGCACGCTGATGGCGCTTTACGCGGTTGATACCCTCAATAAGTACGAGGTTCTTCTTTGGGAATGCGCGCACAATGGTGCCTGACGCACCTTTGTCCTTACCTGCAATCACTTTTACTTTGTCTCCTTTTTTTACGTGCATATAGTTATACAACCTCTGGCGCAAGTGAAACGATTTTCTGGAAGCCACGCTCACCGAGCTCGCGTGGTACCGGACCGAAAATACGGTTTGCCTTTGGTTCTGGCTTTACCTTATCAACAATCACCACTGCGTTTTCGTCAAAGCGAACGTATGAACCGTCCTTGCGACGAAATGCTTTTTTCTGACGAACCACAACAGCGTGTACCACATCCTTCTTCTTTGTTGCTTTACGTGGCTCTGCAACCTGAATTGACATTACAATTTTATCGCCGATTTCAGCGTAGCGGCGCTTGCTCCCGCCGAGCACCTTAAACACACGTCCGATTTTTGCGCCGGAGTTGTCTGCAATTTGAACGATGGAACGTGGTTGAATCATAGTATTAAAATAATTACATCACTTTGAAGTGCTTGTCTTTTGAGATAGGTGCGGTCTCAATAATAGACACAATCTCCCCCATACGCTTGGTGTTACCCGCATCGTGTGCCTTGTATCGTTTCTGGCGCTTGAGGTACTTGCCGTACTTTGCGTGCTTGATGTAGCGCTGTACCGCAACAACAATCGTGTCTTTCATTTTGTCTGACACAACAACACCCTTGAGGATTTTTGGTTTTTTTACTGTAGTTTCCATAGAATGATTATGCACGAGATGAGAGTTCGGTGAGCGCACGCGCGATGTCTTTCTTGCTTTCACGCAACTGCTTCACATCACGACCGCGACTTGATGACGTAGCGAAACGAACCTGACGCATTGCCTCACGCTTCTCGCCAACGAGTGCGATAAGGTCTTTGTCTGTCATGTTTTTGTAATTCTGTTTCTTTGCCATATGTCCGTGTGATACTACCCAAAAAATACCTAACGTGCAACGATTTTTGTCTTCAGTGGCATTTTTGCACCACCCTTACGCAATACCTCGCGTGCTACTGCTTCTGATACGCCATCTACTTCATAGAGCACCTGTCCCGGAAGTACTTCCGTTACAAATCCTTTCGGATCACCCTTTCCCTTACCCATACCTACTTCCGCTGGCTTTGCCGTGTACGGGCGATCTGGGAACAAGCGTACCCACAGGTTGCCGTTCTTACCGAGCGCACGACGAATCACGCGACGACCCGCTTCAATCTGATTTGAGGTGATGCGGTGTGCAGACATTGATTTCAAACCGAATGAACCAAATGCCACTGTTGTGCCACGACTTGCAACCCCAACCTTCTTAGGGTTGACGCGCTTTGTCTGCCATTTTCGGTATTTTACTTTCTTAGGAAACAACATATGCGTTTTGAAAACTATTTAGCGAAAATATCACCTCGGTAAATCCACACACGAATACCAATCTGACCCTGAGAGATGTGTGCCTCGTCGTGTGCGTAATCAATATCCGCACGCAAGGTCTGCAACGGAATACGACCACGCTTCAACTGCTCGCGACGTGCCATGTCAGCACCACCGAGACGACCGGAAAGTGTAATGCGAACACCTTGCACGTCGCGGTTTGCCATCACTTTGTCCACGGTCTGCTTGAGCACACGACGGAATGGGGTGCGCTTCTCAATGCCCTCTTTCACCATACCTGCCACAATCATGGCGTGTGATTCTGGTGATTTTACTTCTTCAACATCAATTTTGAGTGCACCAACATTTGTGAGACCCTCTTTTGCAATGAAGCGGTCCATCTCTTTTTTGATTTTTGCAATACCCTCACCTGAGCGTCCGATAATAAGACCGGGGCGTGATGTTTTGATAAGTGCGCGAAGCTGTGGACCACGGCGCTCCATTTCAATATCAGACACGTACATCTTGTCGGTCATTTTTGCCAACTTGCGACGAATAAGCACGTCTGCTTTCAAGTTCGCGCGATAATCAGCGCCACGTGCAAACCAGCGTGACTGCCAATCACGGAGAATGCCGAGGCGATGTGCAAATGGATGTACTCTGTGTGTCATAGAATATGAATAAAATTATGAAGATTCTTTAGCAGATTTCTTTGCTGGTGCTTTCTTTGCTACCTTTTTTGCGACTGTTTTTGCAATGGGCGCTTTTGATGCTGATGCACCCTTTTTGCCTTTTTTCTGCGCCTCACCAAGCACCAAAATAATGTTGCTTGAGTGTTTGTCGTATGCAGTTGCACGACCTTGTGCGCGTGGCAAATAACGTTGCATCGTGATGCCCTTATCAACGCGGATCTCTGAAATAACGAGTGCTTCAACGTCGGCAACACCGTGCTGTTTTGCATTTGCCATTGCTGACTTAAGTGCTTTTTCAATCGGGCCCGTTGCACGCTTTGGTGTTGCACGGAGCAATGTCAGCGCTTGTGGCACTGCCTTACCACGAATCATGTCCGCAACGAGGCGAACTTTTCGTGGTGATTGACGATAGTTTTTAAGATACACTTTCATACGCTCTTTTATTTCTTCTTATCAGCTGCTGCACTCTTAGCGGCTTGCGCTGCTGCAATTTCTGCGTCTTTCTTAGCAGTATCAAGTGCTTTCTGCATTTGACCACCGTGCTTTCTGAATGTTTTTGATGGTGAAAACTCACCGAGACGGTGCCCTACCATTTCTTCTGTCACAAATACGTCAATAAAGTTCTTGCCGTTGTGTACTGCAAAGGTGTAGCCGAGCATTTCTGGCGTGATAACGCTTGCGCGTGCCCATGTGCGAATAGCAGGACCGCCTGCTTTTTGCTTGGCGACTTTTGCCATCAACTTCATGTTGATAAATGGTCCTTTTTTGAGCGATCGTGTCATGTCTGTGTGGAAAAAAAACGGCCTTGTGGCCTCGAGGCATAGTACCAGAACCAAACTCTGCGGTCAAATTTTCCACAGGCATGATACGGTGGTATTGCGTTTTTTAGAAAAGTATGTACAATCAGCTGTAGTAGTTCTTTTGGTTGTACTCGGGGATGTCCCGTGCATAACGCACGGTGACTATATGGGAGAAAGTCATATGAACAGGCCGCGCCAAGTGGTGCAGTGCGACCGGAACATCCGGACCGGTTGCTACCACATCGAGCTTCCCTGTTTCCCGGGGAAGTTCGTGGCCGCAGACGTTCGCCAGGGCATCGGCGGACTCCTCAACGTACGGCCCAAGGAGGGGCCGTACAAGGGTCACATGTTGACCCTCAACGCAGGATTCAACATCCTGCTGGAGAAGGGGTCGTACCACAACGACCCGCCGCCGACCGAGCTCTGAGCTCGGCTCACCCCACAACCAAAACCCGCCATCGTAGATGGCGGGTTTTTACATACAACAAAGAGGTCGGACCACTTACTTCCCTGCTCCTCTCGCCTCAATCACCGTCTTTGCCACGTTATCTGGCACCACTTCGTAGTGATCAAATTCCATTGTTGAGTTACCACGACCCTCCGTCATTGAGCGCAACTGTGTCGTGTAACCGAACATTTCTGACAATGGTACAAATGCTTTAATTGCTTTGAGCGCACCGCGGTCCTCCATACCCTGAATCTGACCACGCTTTGATGAAAGGTTACCGGTAATGTCACCCATGAACTGCTCGGGCACTACTACTTCCACATTCATCACTGGTTCAAGCATCACCGGACGTGCTTTCTGCACTGCTTCTTGCAATGCTTGTGACGCTGCAATCTTGAACGCAATTTCAGATGAGTCCACTTCGTGGTACGAACCATCGTACAAATCCACTGAAATGTTTACCAACTTGAAGCCCGCAAGCACACCGCGATCCATCGCCTCTTTCAAACCCTTCTGTACTGCTGGGATGTACTCCTGTGGAATGACACCTCCCTTGATAGAGTTGATGAACTCCAATCCATCGTCGCGCTTTGTGTTCTTCGGCAAATCTTCTTCTGCGATGGTAACATCCATCGGCTTGACGCGGATTTTCACATGACCGTACTGACCGCGACCACCTGTTTGCTTGATGTATTTGTGCTCCACGTCTGCTTCGCCCAAAATAGTTTCGCGATATGCCACCTGTGGCTTACCAACGTTTGCATCCACTGAAAACTCGCGACGCATGCGCTCGACGAGCACCTCAAGGTGCAATTCACCCATGCCGGCAATAATCGTTTCAAGTGTTTCTGGATCAGTAGAAACGCGGAATGTTGGGTCTTCATCGGCAAGACGCTTGAGCGCGAGACCGAGTTTTTCTTGGTCTGCCTTTGTCTTTGGTTCAATACGCAATGAGATCACTGGTTCAGGCACCTTGATTGGGTCCAGAATAATTGGATTGTTTTCATCACAGAGTGTGTGTGATGTTTTTGCATCTTTCAAACCTACCGCCGCAGCAATTTCTCCTGCGTACACTTTCTTCACTTCTTCGCGGTCATTTGCGTGCAAGCGCACAATACGTCCCAAACGCTCTTTGGTTTCTGTTTGGCTGTTGTAAATGTATGAGCCCGCCTCAACGGTTCCTGAGTACACGCGGAAGAACGTGAGCTGACCAACGAATGGGTCGGTCTGCACTTTAAACGCGAGTGCGGCGAATGGTGCGCTGTCTGATGTTTCTCGTTCAATGGTGTCTCCGGTTCGTGGATCAATACCGTGCGCAGGAGGAATATCCAATGGTGATGGCAAGTACTCTACAACGGCATCCAGCACGAGCTGTACACCTTTGTTCTTCAACGATGAGCCTGTAAACACCGGCACAATTTCGTTTGCAATAACGGCGCGGCGTAAAATCTTTTTGCAGTCCTCCAATGATGGCTCCTTCCCTTCCAGATAGTCGTTCATTGCCTGCTCGTCCTGCTCCACAATGCGCTCAATGAGTTCGTGGCGGTATTTCTCTGCATCCGCTTGCAACTCTGCTGGAATCTCATCATAGCGAAGCGTGCTACCCATGTTGCCTTCAAAGTACACTGCTTTCATGGTAAGCAAATCCACTACACCGAGGTGCTTATCTTCTTCGCCGATAGGAATCTGCATGCGTACCGCTTTTGTCGTCAATCGATCAAGAATGGATGCAAATGAACGTTCAAATGATGCACCGGTGCGGTCCAATTTATTGATGAAACACAAACGAGGCACTTTACCTTCGTCGGCATAGCGCCAGTTTGTCTCTGATTGTGGCTCCACACCCGATACACCGTCAAAGACGACAACAGCACCGTCCAATACGCGCAGTGAGCGCTTTACTTCAATGGTGAAGTCAATGTGTCCTGGCGTGTCAATGAGGTTGAATTGGTGTTTACGATCTGGGTTATCTTTTTCACCTGTAGGAGTCCAAAAACAAGTTGTCGCAGCAGCAGTGATGGTGATACCACGCTCGCGCTCTTGATCCATCCAGTCCATGGTTGCTTCACCTTCGTGCACTTCACCAATCTTGTGTGACAAACCGGTATAGAAAAGAACGCGCTCTGATGTCGTCGTTTTGCCGGCGTCAATGTGTGCAATAATTCCGAAGTTGCGTACTTTCTCTAATGGATACTCTCTATTCATATATAATTATGTATTTTACTGTTACGTACTGTGTGTGGTGCGTATGTGATATAAAAACAAGCCCCCACGGGCACAGGTACTATACCACTGATCGCCTATCTAGCAAATGGATACCTAAGGAACGGGGCACAGTTACCGGGGAACAGGAAAAATAAAGAAAATGTGTCTCAAGAACCAAAATCTCAAGGCGATGCCTTGAGATTTTGGTTCTTCTGTTCCTCGCCCGACTGTACCAGTCGGTACGGGCGGGCATGTGAACTAGTCCCTGTTCCCTATTTTTTCGTCTTTGAACGTGAGAGTGCGAAGTGTGCAAATGCCTTGTTGGCTTCTGCCATGCGGTGTACGTTCTCACGCTTCGTCATTGCACCACCTTCACCCTTGCTTGCGGCAAAGAGTTCATCGGCAAGTCGCTTTGAAAAATCGCTTCCTTTTTTGCTACGTGCACCTTCCAAAATCCATCGGAGTGCGAGTGCGAGCTGTCGCTCTGGGCGTACAGGAAATGGCACCTGATAGTTTGCACCACCGACACGGCGTGAGCGTACTTCCATTGTAGGTGCCACATTCTGAATTGCCTGCTCCAAAAGTGCTGCGGGCTCTTGTACATCGTGTTCTGTCTGCAAACGTGTTAGTGCACCGTACACAAGACGCTGTGCGGTGTTTTTCTTACCGCTTTTCGTAACGTATGAAATGAGTTTAGAAACCGTTACAGAATTGTACGTACGGTCTGGTTGAACAGGGTGTTTTTCACGTGCTTTGAGTCGGCGTCGCATGATTGAATATATTATTTAGCTGCTTTTGGTTTCTTAGCACCGTAGTGTGAACGACCTTTCATGCGCTTCTCTACGCCCTCTGCGTCCAATGTGCCACGTACGATAGTGTAGCGAACACCGATGTCCTTTACACGACCACCACGCACCAATACCACAGAGTGCTCTTGCAATTTGTGTCCCATACCAGGAATGTATGCGGTAATTTCGTGACCGTTCGTCAAACGTACACGTGCGATTTTACGGATAGCTGAGTTTGGCTTCTTTGGTGTTGTGGTCTTTACCTGTGTGCACACGCCACGCTTAAAAGGAGAAATGTAGCGGGTTGGGCGGTTCGTAATCGTATTGAAACCACGACGAAGACCAGTGGTCTTGGCTTTACGTCCCACTTTTTTGCGATTGCGTCGTGTTAGTTGATTGATTGTTGCCATATTTCCAAAGAAAAACCCCGCTGTGTGGGTGGAGAAAAGATACCATAGTGTACCCAGTGATGCAAGAAACGTAGGGACTAGGGAACAGTTAACAGGGAACGGGGGAAGAAAAAGTCAGAAAGAAAACCCTCCCCCTAATTCGCGCGAATTAGGGGGAGGGTTGCTTTTCTCTTAAACTGAGAGGTTCGGTTGCTCAGTCAGCCCTTGTCCTCTGTTATCTATCGTCTTTTTTCTTCCTGTTCCCCTGCCCCGATGTATCGGGGCTGTTAACTGTTCCCTGTGCCCTACTTATTATCTCCCCATATTGTAGAGGCGTTCTATTTCGATGGCGGTGAGTGCACGCCCGTAAATGCGCACATCGTCAATTGCACCTGAGAAAAAGTGACTGCTCCCATCGTTCCCTATCATGAGTGGGTTGTTGTTATTAACATTCGGAGTACCTGCCGCAAGTTGCACTGTCGTTGCCACCTCAACACCATCAATATATATTTTTGCAGACGCTGCCCCCGTTCGGACTACTGTCGCTAAGTGCCACTCTCCATCAACAACATCATTTGTGGTGTGCACGAACAAAGCGCTACCTAATGATCCTCCGTAAAAAATACCCGTTAGTTTTTTACTTGCAGAACAGGTGCCACCACTATTGATAGTACAGATGAACAAACCAGCTTGGGTAAATGGAGAGGAAGGATTTCGCTTCACAACTATTGTTCTGTACTGATTCTCATTTGGTGCCTTAAACCACGCGCTCATGGTTATGTTCCCTGTACCAAAATCCAGGGCAGTAGTATCGGGAACTGATACATAATTATTCGTACCATCAAAATCAAGTGCTTGGCCGATGCGACCAATCACGGTAGTGGTAGCAGAAAATCCTGAAAGTGTTCCGTGCAAATTATTGCCACTTGCATCCTGCACGCCCGGGGTCATGTATTTGCCATCAAATGTCCAGTGTGCGATCAAATCTGAAGAAGCATTACCTGAATCGCCGAGATACAGCGCCTGCACTTCACCATCTGAAAGTGCATAGTCATACACACGAAAATCATCGAGCTGACCATTCAAGAATTGCGTCAAAGAACCCGAGCAACCTGAATCCGGATCAACGCCCAAATGCAGAGGACATGACCCATAATTATACGTTCCAGCGCTCGTGCTAGTTAGTATTTTCACCCCATCAAGAAGCAAATCAACAGTGCTTCCTGTGCGACGTAGTAGAATATGTCCCCATGTGCCGACAGGTAGTGCCTTAGCACTCTCAAATGTATCTCCGCCATCCACAAGGTACCGTAACTGTCCTGTTGTATGAAATGCAATATATATTTCATTACCCCCCGTACCATTAGCACCGTTTCCTATCATGAGTAACGCTGGACCTCCACTGTATGAATCTGCTTTTGCCCAGAATGATATAGTGAAATCACCCGTCGGCAAATTCGGCGAATCAATTTGCACACGGTCATCATTACCATCAAACACTAGCGCCTCCCCTCTCACACCTGTAGCCGTCGTCGTTGCCGTGTTGCCATTTGAGCCGAGTATCAATTGACCGTGGTGTCCATTGCCACTGACATCTTGCACACCCGAAACCAAATCCGCGAGATCAAACGTCCAGTGGCCATATGGATCAGCACCAACTGTATTGGAGAGATCACCGCCCTGCGGTGTTGTTGCTATTTTGGTGCCCCCGCGCATGTTGTACAGCACTATCACCTCTTCGTTGGAAAGTGCGCGATCGTACACACGCACATCGTCCATCTGGCCATGGAAATAGTTACCCAAATTGCCCGAACAACCACTGTCTGCATCCGTCCCTAAAAAAAGCGGGCACGTTGAAAAGTTTAGCGTCTGCGCACGCGTGAATGTGCTGACGAGCATGCCGTCCAAAAACATTTCCACTGCACTTCCTGAACGTCGTAATACGGCGTGCGCCCATGTGTTCAGAGACAACAACGTATTACTCTCTGCACCACTTGTACCATCAAAATTGTGACCGAGGCGACCACTTGTATCAAACCCCCACCATATTTCGTTACCTGCCACACCATTGGATCCGTTGCCTATCATCACAATGGTCGGTGAACCCGCAAATGACGTCATGCGCACCCACGCCGATATGGTGAAATCACCTGTGGGCATATCGGGGTTATCTATCTGTACGTAATCGGTGGCGCTATCAAATGCGAGCGCCTGGCCAATAGGGCCAATGATGCCCGGGTTGGCAGCGAAGTTTGTAAGCACACCATGTTTCCCCAACCCACTTGAATCTTGTGGATTCGGGTTCATGTACTTGCCGTCAAAGGTCCAGTGGCCAACAAGACCCGAATCCGCGCCGTTGCCGAGTCCACCCGTTGCGCGTGATGCATCAATTTTGACACCTTCACCGAGAGAATAGAGGCGCTGCACCTCTTCGGGTGTGAGCGCGCGGTTGTAGATACGCACGTCGTCTATTTTTCCATCTAAAAAGAAGCGGTTATCCGTTGCAGTATATTGTGTACCGATTTTTGCAGGAATATCATTCAAATGGAGTGATGCAGGCGGTGTAGCATCTGTTGCTTCTTGTGCACCATCTATATAGATAATGGTTTTGTCATTTGCATCGTATGTGAGCACCGCATGATACCACCTGCCTTCTTGTAGCATGGTGGTACCAACAAGATTATTGGAAGCTTGGTTTGTACCATTACTTGAAAGCGCGGCACCGAGGCGTGGGTTGGAACCACTCGTTTGTAAATCAACATACAACGACCACGAACGATTACTGCCTGCGTCACCAATATGGCGAGACACGATGCCTTTATTGAGTAAGCCACCAGTACTAAAGCTATCTACATAAAACCATGCAGAAGCACTCATGGCGGTTGTGAGATCAATGTCGCCGATATTGACGTAATCATTCACACCATCAAAATCCAATGCCTGGCCGATTTTGCCGATGACAGTGGTCGTCGCACTAAATCCAGAGAGCGTACCGTGTAACTCATTGCCACTAGCATCCTGCACACCTGGTGTCATGTACTTGCCGTCAAAGGTCCAATGTCCGATGAGACCGTCGGCAAGTGTATCGTTGCGCATGGATATGCCGAAGAATGAATTACCTGATGCAACAGCGACAATCAAAATGATGCACGCAATGCCTGCAACTGCCAGTGCTATGCGTGTTTTCGTTGGTGTGATGAAACGCATACTACGGTGTTACCGGTTCTCCCTCCACGGGCTGTGTCGGGACCTCCGACTCGGGATCAACAGGCTCTATTGGTCCAGGTTCTTCGGGCTCTGTCGGAACCTCTGGATCGGGATCAGTTGGCTCGTCGGGATCTACAGGGTCTTCCGGTTCAGGTGGCACAGGCTCTGTCGGGACTCCCTCTTGCATCGGGACAAGCTCCGGTTCAATTGGCTCGTCGGGATCAACAGGTTCTGTTGGCGGTGTAACTGGTGGCTCTTCGGGTAGCACCGGCTCTTCTGGTTGCTGTGGCGCGCTCTGTACATCGGCACTATCAAGTAATTGTTGCAATTCGTACTTCGTGATGCACACATCATCAAGACACAGTTCACGTGTCGTCACATTGTCGGCAATAATTTTTGCAAACTCCACCACGCCTTCTGCCATCGCCGTCAGCAGTGTCTCCACCTTTGCATTCAGCTCTTGAATGGCTTTGACGGCGAGTGCGACCATATCCTCGTAGCGCACACCGCGCGGTGTGCCATCTTCTTCGCGGAACACAAATGGGTCAAGACCTTCAATCTTGTCTACGTCCTCGGCAATGAATCCCACACGCTCTTCTTCCGTGCCATTGTAGACGAATGACACGGGGCGCAACTGAACGAGCTGGGTCAAACCAATTTCCAAATTCTTATCACCATGCTTAAAGCGAATGGATGATGTCGTACAGGTTCCTGCACCAAGGTTTCTCTGCACCACACCTTCCGTGGTGATACACAGTACGTCTTGTGGGAACGACGACACTGTCGGCAAATCAAGCAGTGAGACGCCGCCGGCAACGGTCAGCGTACTTGACGCACTTGCTTCAGTGGTCGTACCAATGCCGACATTGCCGCCATTTGGATTGATAACGACAGGATAGTAGGTATTTGGATCCGTGCGATGCTTGCCCTGTATCCACGTGTATACTCCACCAACTGTCGTAACGCCCATGGAGAGTTCTGGTGTGATGCCTTCCGCATACAAACCAAGAATACCGTTGGTGCTTGAGCCGGTTGTTGGTGCTTCGTTGAAACCGCGTACTTCAAGCGTAGTGAG
The DNA here is from genome assembly GCA_964520295.1 of uncultured Candidatus Saccharibacteria bacterium. GTDB lineage: Bacteria > Patescibacteriota > Minisyncoccia > Phycocordibacterales > EsbW-18 > EsbW-18. The sequence goes on along the minus strand of CAZFMQ010000001.1, from coordinate 8,733 downwards.
TGGTGCATCACTGGAAGCCATGCCGACTCCCACACGTCCGCCCGCAGTTGTGGACGCCGTTGCATTGCTCCAGATAGAGAAGATACTTGCACCAGAACTTGAGGCAACATTGAAGAGCAGCGTTGATGAGGTGGCGGCAGAACCTTGCAGTGTCAGCAGTGCGTTCGGTGTGGTCGTGCCAATACCTACGCGCATATTGCGTGCTCCGCCACTGCCGTCTGACTCACCGTACAGCGTGAGCAATGGATTATCGTCAATCTGCGCGCTGTAGCTCTGCACGACACCCGCGGCGGGCGACGTTGAAATCGGCAAGTTTATCCATGAGACCATGCCGGCATCTGTGTCAAAGCTCATGTTGCCGAGGTTGAGTGACTCAATGGACGTCATGTTCGTCAGTGTGTTGTGGAAAATACCACCGCCACCAACCGAGAAGTTGCCACCTTCAAATCGCGTCGAGCCGACCACGTGCAATTTCGCACTTGGTGATGCGGTGCCGATGCCGAGCATGCCCGTTCCCGTGTTTGCAAATATAAGTGGGGTTTCGCTTACACCGACACGGAAGTTGCCCCAGACATCTAGCTTCTCGCCTGGTGTCGTCGTGCCAATGCCGATGTTAGTGCCGTCAGTCGTGAGCACTGACTGACCCGATACCGCCGTGCCGTCTGATGCGTAGTATGCAAATTGTCCTGTTGTTGCGGTATTGACCGTACCGGAACCGCCGCCTCCTCCCCCACCGCCAAGACCGAGTGATGAGGTGGCAATGTTTGCCCACTCGCTTCCGTTCCAGTACAAGAGATCACCGGTTGTTGCGGTCATTGTTGCGACATCGCCGAGGTCTTGCAAGGACTTTGTGCTGAGCCAGAAGTCAGCTGTAGTGGTTGCGAACTCACCGCTGTCTGCCAAACAATTGATGCCATCTGTTGAGAAACATGATGCTGTTGTTGTGCCCGTGATAATGGCATTACCCTCTACGTGCAATTTTTCTGATGGCGTTGAAGTGCCCACACCAACGTTGCCCGATGTATCAATAACGAGATTTGATGAACCCGAAAGTGTGGTTGTGCCAGAATCGGCGTAGTAGGCAACTTGTCCTTGCAAGCCCGCGCTGATGATGCCCGCTCCTGCATTTGCCGGTGCAGGGTTGAGGAGTGCAAAGGTGCGTGATGCGTAGTAACGGATGAAATCAACACCGGTAACTGGTGATGGGGTTTCGTTTGCTGTTGATACCTGATACTGAATGGTGTCAAATGTGGTGTTACCTGTTTTCGTACATGAACCAAAAGCCATTGCATTTGTTGGATGGCTGAAACCACCATCTGAAGGATAGACGTACCCCGAATACACATCACCATTCTTCTGGATGCCGAGCACTATACTATCTGAAAGTGCCGCTGAAGAAATAGAACCTACGACACTTAAGCTTCCGTTATTTGTACAATACATCTCAATGCGTTCGCTAGCACCAGCGGTATGAAGCCCCACACATACGTTTTCGTTGCTGTCTCCGCTGTTGCGATAACAGAGTGCTGATCGTCCTTCGTTGGTAGCGCTTACAGCACCGGTAGACATAGGGCGGAATATCCACTGCTCTTCTGATGCTTGTGTATACGTGCGCTCGGCAACCGCATAACTTACTGCTGACTGATTATCTCCTTGCCACAATGTCCATCCAGGCCATGTATCTGTATCTCTGATGAACGTTGTCTGCTGTACGGTATGATCAACGGTGCCATCGCTGTGCGGACCAACAAATGACCACCCGAGACAGCCCGTTACACCGTCATCAAATTCACAGTTCAGTGCACTCGGTGATGCAGGTTTGTACAGCATTGACGCAGGGAGAATGCCATTTGGTCCAATGCCACCACCGCCCGTGCCACCTTCCATGCCCAACGTTGATGTTGCCACCCACTCCACACCGGTGCCTGTTGATGCGAGCACGTAGCCGGCAAGACCCGTAGAGTTGACGTTGTCATACAGTGCGCCTTCAAAACGCGCATCACCTGCGACGTGGAGTTTTGCACTTGGTGTTGAAGTGCCGATGCCGATGTTGCCGCTGTCTGTTGTGAGCAATGAAGTACCTGAAATTGTGGTGCCATCTGCGGCGTAATAGCCAAATTGCCCCGTCGTGCCGGAGTTGACGGTGCCACTGCCACCACTGCCACCAAGACCGAGTGTTGAGGTTGCAACCCATTGCGTGCCGGTGCCTGTTGAAAGCAAGACGTACCCGTTTGAGCCAGCGGCGTTGGTGCTGTCGTACAATGCGCCGGTGATGCGTGCGTTACCCTGCACGTGCAGTTTTTGTGATGGTGTTGAGGTGCCGATACCGACGTTGCCACCTGACAACAGAATCTTGCCGTCGCCGTTTGGCATCAACGTGATGCTTCCGTCGGTGTTGCTTGCGGTGATGGTGTTGCCGTCAATGTTAAGGTTGCCCGCGAGGATACCGTCTTCAAATTCAAGTACTGAGTTATCACTTGTAGAAATGACTTTGCCACCAGAGAACTGCGTGTTGCCTTTCATGTAAATGACACCACTGCCTGATGGGTTGAGCTCTACGTCTCCGACACCTGTCGTTTTGACGATGAGTGATTGGTTGATGTCGGCAGATACCACGATGTTGTCGTTGTCTGCTTGCAATACCTTCTGTCCGTCGATGTACAGTGATGCCTCGCTGATATAGACATCGCTCCACGGCATACTTGGTGAACCGAGGTCATACGTGCCACTTGCCGACGGAATGATGCTACCGGACATGACGATATTACCCGCGAATGTGGAGGTGGCGGTGGAGGTGGAAACGATGTACGGCACGGAGATGTACTCACCATCTGTCGGATAGATGAACGCACCGCCGTCTGTCCATTTTGACGAGCCGCCTCCCCCGCCATCAAGACCAAGTGACGATGTTGCCACCCACTCCACACCGGTGCCGGTGGACTGCAACACATATCCAGGGGTGCCAGGTGATGCCCCTGAATCTGACAAGCTACCTAACAAGAGCACGTCACCACCGAATGTTGCACCGTCATTGAAGAGCGCGCTACTACCGACCGTCAATCCTCCGGTGATGAGTGCATAGCCGTCAACGGTCAGCGGTGCTGATGGTGTCGTGGTGCCGATACCTAATATATTTGTTGTTGTGGTGCCACTGATAATGGTGTCACCGATGACGTGCAGTGATGCTTGTGGTGTTGAAGTGCCAATACCGATGGTACCTGTGATGGTGGCATTGCCCTCTACATGCAATTTTTCCGACGGTGTTGAAGTACCAATCCCAATTTTTCCATCTGATGCAATGAAGAGTGAGGACGTGCCTGATATTGTGTTGCCGTCCGCGTCATAGTACGCAACCTGTCCTTCGGTGCCTGCGGTCACGGTACCACCACCATCAATGTTCAGTGATGATGTTGCCACCCACTCGGTGCTCGTACCCGTTGATTGCAAGACGTAGCCCGCGAGGCCCGGAGATACAGAGCCATCGTACAAGCCACTGTTGAGGTAGACGTTGGCGTTGTAGATTGCATCACCATTGAATGAGGCGAATGCGCCGAACGTTGCGTTGCCGGTGAATAACGATGTCCCCGCGACCGTGAGTTTTGCACTCGGTGTTGAAGTGCCGATGCCGATGTTGCCACTGTCTGTTGTCAGTAGTGATGAACCCGATACCGCATCGCCACTGGATGCGTAGTATGCAAATTGTCCTGACGTGCCGGAGTTGACCGTGCCACTACCGCTACCAGCGCCTGTGATACATGTCGTACCGTCCGTGGTGAAACACGATGCGGTGGTGGTGCCGCTGATAACGACATTGCCATCAACGTGCAATTTTTGAGATACCGTTGTCGTGCCGATGCCGACGTTGCCTTGCACGAGCAATCCGTTGGTTGGCGGAGTGGTGTTGAAACCGGTGCCGATAGCTGCATTGCCGGCAACGTAGAAGGTGGCGTCTGAAAGAGTGAAAGATGAGGAGGTTGCTACGGCGAGATGCCCTTGTGTAACGAATACGGTTCCTTTATCACCAGTGAGCTCTTCGGTACCGGGCGTAAGGTAGATGTGACCTCCACTGTTTACGTTGCCAAAATCACCTGCCTGGATTGTGACTGAACCGCCGACACCTTCAGTAGTTCCTTCACCACCGTCACCTGCTGAAATCAACACGCTACCACCAATGCCACCGAAGCCAGAAGAAGACCCCCCCTCCCCTGCAATCAAAATAATATCGGATCCTTTACCAGGAGAACCAAAAAAACTAGAACCTGCACCACCGTACACAGCAAGTGCGGTAGGGGCACTCGGATCTGGAGAAGCGACACCGTTGGCACCCTGAATGGTGAGTTGTGCAGATGGTGTTGTCGTGCCGATGCCGACTTTTCCATCCGATGCGATAACCATTTTTGGAGTACTCGTTGCCCCCGGTGTGTCATTTACCGAAAACGTAAATCCTCCATGCCCTCCTAAGTTCATAGCCTCTGGCATCACAGCTTCCTGTAAACCTCGAGCTACATAGATACCTCCCGCTGTAAATGCCGCACCTACATCACCAAATCCGATACCTGCGTTGACTTTTATATTTCCATCAACATCCAGCGCCTCGGCTGGGTTTATTATTCCACCAATACCAATCTTTCCATCCGATGCAATGAAGAGTGATGATGTGCCCGACACCGTGGTGCCATCTGCCGCGTAGTAAGTTACCTGCCCTGTCGTACCTGCGTTAATGTTGCCTGAAATACCAAGCGAAGAGGTGCTGACCGATGTCCAGTTCGTGCCATTGCCCAAAAGAATGTTGCCATTCGTTGGTGTGGCGTTGGCAATGGTGGTGGAGCTGACAATGTAATCGGCAACACGTTGATCGGTGAAGTAGAGATTAGTGTTGCCTTCGTCCAATGCGTCAGTGGTAGTGGCGTACCAATCAGCGAGTGTGAAGTATCCTGACAAGTCCTGCGTGATGTTCAGTGAACTTGTTGCAATGTTTGCCCATGCGGAGCCGTTCCAGTACAACAAGTCGCCAGTGTTTTGTGACATCGTAGACACGTCACCGAGGTCTTCAAGTGATTTGGTGGTAATCCAAAAGTCAGCGGAGGTGGTGGAGAAATCGCCGTCAGGACCTGGGAAGCCGAGTGTTGAGGTGCTCACTGCTGTCCATGCGACACCATCGCCGAGCAATACAAAACCGTCTGTCGGTGTAGCGGTTGGAATAGTTGTGGAAGCGATGTAGTCCGCAACACGTTGATCGGTGAAGTAGAGATTAGTGTTGCCTTCGTCCAATGCGTCAGTGGTAGTGGCGTACCAATCAGCGAGTGTGAAGTATCCTGACAAGTCCTGTGTGATGTTTAGTGAACTTGTTGCAATGTTTGTCCACGCGGAGCCGTTCCAGTAGAGCAAATCCCCTATCGCTTGCGACATTGAGGCGACATCCTGCAATTCCTCCAGTGAGTTGTCGGAAAGGTCATCGGCAGTGCGTGGTGTTTGTTGTGTTTCCCAATAGTCGGCTGATGTTGTTGAAAAATCACCATCAGGGCCAGGAATACCCAACGACGACGTACCCACCGATGTCCAGTTCGTGCCATTGCCCAAAAGAATGTTGCCATTCGTTGGTGTGGCGTTGGCAATGGTGGTGGAGCTGACAATGTAATCGGCAACACGTTGATCGGTGAAGTAGAGATTAGTGTTGCCTTCGTCCAATGCGTCAGTGGTAGTGGCGTACCAATCAGCGAGTGTGAAGTATCCTGACAAGTCCTGCGTGATGTTCAGTGAACTTGTTGCAATGTTTGCCCATGCGGAGCCGTTCCAGTACAACAAGTCGCCAGTGTTTTGTGACATCGTAGACACGTCACCGAGGTCTTCAAGTGATTTGGTGGTAATCCAAAAGTCAGCGGAGGTGGTGGAGAAATCAGTACCACCAAGACCGAGCGTTGATGTTGCAACCCACTCAATACCGGTGCCGGTGGATTGCAAAACATATCCGTTGAGCCCCGCAGAACTTGTACCATCGGTAAGTGTTCCGTTGATGGTGAGATTGTCTGTTGTTGCATCAGTGAATGTCGCGTCCGGACCGGAGACGGGACCAGTGAGTGTGCCACCGGCAAGTGGCAAATAGTTACCACTCGGCGTGCTGTTGCTACTGCCACCACTGCTCTTGCGTGAGTGCGGTTCGTACATCGGGCGGCGCATTGCCAAATCAATCAGCGGAATGAGCTCGGCGCGCAACCCTGCCACCGCGTTGTACAGATTTTGATACCACAACTCATCTGCACCGCCCGCAGTTGTAACGATGGTCGTCGGCGCTGTAGGGTTCTGTATCACACGTTCTACAACACGCTCAATGACGGTGGTTGTAGGTGTGGTGTCCGTCACCTGCTCTCGTATCACCGTGGTCGTACCGCCATCTCCGATGCCAAGCCAGCGACGCAACCCCGTTCGTATGCGATCGGCAAGTCCTGTTGATGTGCCTCTGCTCCCCTCAACACTCGCCGCGGTGAACGTAACGAGCGGCTGCGACCGTGTCAGCGTAAGGGTGTTGGTGATGGTGTTGGTATAGGCAAGTGCCATAGCCCGTCGTACCGACGGAATCGTATAGAAACTATACACACCTAAAAGAATGAGGAGTGTTATGGCGAGTATTTTTGTACTTTTTGGCATCATAAAAACGAAAAATCTCGGCCTCCTTTGCCGAGAGTAATTTTATCAGATATTTACGGGGTTTTTTCGCTATTTTTGATTTATCTGTGGACAGTGGTTTTAGAGGGTAATGCCGGTAATGAGCGTGAACACAAAGCTGATCACAGGGAAAATAAAACGCCACGCGAACAGGACGACTACAAAGATAAGGAGGAAGTCGAATCGCTCCAGTGCAAGCATTTTGTGTGCCCATGTGAGTGGGAGTACTGATGCCAAAATCTTGCTACCGTCCAGCGGAGGCACGGGAATAAGGTTGAAAATAGCAAGTGCAATGTTTGAAAATGTTGCAATATACGCCACCGTCAGAAAACCCTGTGGCAAAACACCATCAAAAAAACGTAGTAAAAGCCCAAATACAAGGGCGATAATGAGATTGGTCGCTGGCCCCGCACCTGCCACGAATGCCTCGCTGTATTTTCCACCCTGCAAATTGTACGGATTGTATGGCACCGGTTTTGCCCACCCAAAGAAGAATCCACCGCTAAAATACGTGAGCAGTGGCACAAGCACTGAGCCAATTGGGTCTAAATGTTTGAGCGGATTGAGGTTGAGACGCCCCGCCAAACGGGCAGTTGGATCGCCGAGGTGGTTTGCCGCGTAGCCGTGTGCCACTTCGTGCAGGACAATGGAGAGAATGACGACAGGGATGACGATGAGGGCGGTGAGCATGGATGTGGCTTTACGTTTTTCGCTCCACATGATACCATGCGCGAGCTGGTACGTGCTATCGGCACACAACACTTTTATGGCAAAACAATGCGCAGTTACAGGTAAATCAACATGTATGGCGGGTCGCTACAGCAACCGCACGCGTGCTACGCAGTTCAACCCAGGCGTGAAGCGTGGTAAGAACCGCCGCAAAGCAAACTTGCAGAAGCGCAAGGTGTTTATTCCTGAACTTGGAAAGTCGGTGCACGTCATTCTCTCAAACCGCGGGCTCAAGACCATTCGCAAGCGCGGTGCATACGAGACCCTCAAAAAAGCAGGTGCGCTCAAATAATACATTGGTGCAAAAAATCCTCCGTCGTGCGGAGGATTTTTATTTTTGCACAAAGTGCGTGCCGTCACTCTCAAAAACAATAGTGCCGAGATCATACGTGCCCAACACGGTGCTGTGTGCGGTTGCAAATGTTGCCAGCGGTTCGGGATGCGGATGATTGTACGCGTTGTCCTTCCCTGCCGAAATAACAACCCACATCGGTGCAACCGCAGTAACAAACGGTGCACCACTTGAAGTGCGTGAACCATGGTGCCCTGCTTTAAGAATGTCGGCGTGCAGTGTACCACCGTCCAACGCCACAATATGACCCTCAATATTTTTTGACGCATCACCGGTCAGCATCACTGACGTGCTTGCATACACAACACGCACAATGACTGATGCGTCGTTGTCGTTGCGCGTCGCACTCATGTCGCGATCGGGATACAGAATATCGGCGTATGCACCATCACCAAGATCTATGCGTTGTCCGCGCTGTGCAGTGCTGTATGGAATGTCGTTGCGCTCAATGAGTTGTCGATAGTAGCCGTAGGTGCCGGAATCAGAGGGCACTCCTGGATCAATGACCTGCGAAACATGGTATCGCGTGAGCACTTCCGGCAAACCGCCGATGTGGTCGCGGTCGGGGTGTGTGTTGATGACCACATCAATAGTTCTGTCCCAAAAATGCATGACATGTGCAAGCTCGCGCACAACGCTTCTATCTGGACCACCGTCAATGAGTATTTGCTTGCCCGTCGGGCTTTCAATAAAAATCGCATCGCCTTGCCCTACATCAAGAAACGCGACAGTGAGTCGAGGCGGGTTGGTGAAATCGCGTGCGACATACCAGACGCTGATGGTGATGAATGCCAGCAGTGCCAGTGAGATGCCAAATAATTTTGCGTTGGTGCTGGTGAGCATGTGTCTTAGTATACGTGATGAAAATAAAGAAGAGTTCAAGTTCGAATACGAAAAGGGCTCGAAGCGCCAACGGCGCTTCGAGCCCTAATCTGTTCCCCACCTTCTTTAGATCTCGTAGGATGCGAAACTTTCTCCGTTTGCACTGT